>NC_015065.1 GCF_000178975.2 Granulicella tundricola MP5ACTX9
GGTGGATTGTCAGCCGGGACAGGTAACAAACATGTATTGTGAGGCGGTGGCGGGATGGAAAAGACTATGAAGATGGTCTTGCAACGGTAGTCAGCAGCGCATCGGACTGGGAGCTTCAGAGGCAGAGAGGCGTGCAGGTACAGGCGCAATACATGTTTGTCACCTGCTACACATGACAAGTTCGTGCGGAGCCATCTAGGGTGGTGGGGTAGAGAAATCGGTAAGGATTGCGTCCCCAACCGACTGCTCTTTTATGATCTTCATGCTTCGCTTCAACCGAACATCAAACATCGTCTTCATTCATTCAGGGAAAACATCATGCAGACCGACCGCCGCAATCTACTGAAGACCGCACTTACCGCAGGGGCCGCCGCGATGGCTCCCGGCGCTGCGCTTGGCCAGTTCCTCAACGCTCCCCGTCATGGCCTGCCGGGCAACCTGCAGGAGCGCTATGCGAAGCTGGACGCCGTGCTGCAGCAGCCGGTCTTCAAGCGCGAACAGTTCACCTCTCCGGTGATTATTGAGAGCGTTGAGTTGCTGCACTATAAGAACTCCTATCTGTGCCGGGTGCGGTCGAAGGATGGGGCGGAGGGGATTTCGATCTCGAACTCGCAGCAGATGGCGGTGCTGTATCCGCTGTTCGTGGATCGGATTGCGCCATTCTTTATTGGAAAAGACGCTCGCGATATCGAGAGCCTGATTCCGGCGGTGACGGTCTACGAGAGCAACTATAAGACGCAGAGCCTGGCGATCTGGGTGCCGATTGCGACGATCGAGTTTGCAATTCTGGATATGTTTGGCAAGATGGCGAACAAGTCGATTGGCCTGTTGATCAGCGACAAGATCTATAACCCTTCGATCTCCGTGTACCAAGCGAACGGTGAGCGGGACAACACGGCGGAGGAGGTTATCGAACATCTGAAGCGGGATGTGGCGCTGTCTCACGCGAAGGCGATCAAGTTCAAGCTGGGCGGGCGGATGAGCCATACGGAGTCTCCGAAGGGCCGCAGCGAAAAGCTGATTCCGCTGGTGCGCAAGACGTTCGGCGACCAGATGATTATCTCTGCCGATGCGAACGGATCGTATACGGCGAATCAGGCGATCCCGATCGGCAAGCTGATGCAGGAGTACAAGTACGCGTTCTACGAAGAGCCTGTGCCGTTCGACTGGTATGAGGAGACGAAGAAGGTTGGGGATGCGCTGGAGATTCCGATTGCGGGCGGTGAGCAGGAGCCGAGTACGCATAACTTCCGCTGGCTGATTGCGAACGGCGGGCTTTCGATTGTGCAGCAGGATATGTTTTACTTTGGCGGCATGATGCGGTGCATGCAGGTGGCGCGGATGGCGAATGCGTTCGGCAAGCAGTGCATTCCACACATCTCGTCTACTGGGCTGGGGTATCTGTACATGATGCACTTTGTCTCCGCGATCCCGAACTCCGGGCCGTATCACGAGTTCAAGGAGTTCAATAACACGCTGCCTTACAAGTGCGCGACCTCCACGCTGGTGCCGGATGCGAATGGCGTGATCAAGGTTCCTACAGGGCCGGGGGTTGGCGTGGAGATCGATCCTGATTACATTGCCAAGCACGAGGTGCCGTTGTAGGAGGCGGCCAGGGTGTTATCGCGCGTGGCCAACGTGCTGAGCAACTGGCGGGGAATCACGTTGAGCTGCGTGGCCCCGACGGGCAGATGAACCGAGTGGTTGCCGACGTAATCCACCTCAACCAGGAGGCTGGGTGTCAGCGACTGCTGCACGCCGAGGTTCCAGCGCAGGGAGTACGGATCATGCACGGCTGGCGCCGCGAACGCCACCGTCTGGCCCAGGAAGGTGCTTGCGCCGAGTGAGCTGCCGGGTGCGACGGTGAAGCCATTAGGAAATGGGTTGGAGAGCGTGTTTGCCGTGGTCAGGTAGTTGTTGTTCGTCGCGACGTAGGGCGTCGTGCTGGTAAAGCCTTCGTTGTTGACCTGCGCGCTTGAAGAGGTGGTGCCGTTTGCGCCTAGGTTGGAGAGGTTGATGGGCTGCACGAACATGGCAAAGCCGCCACGGATGACCGTCTTCTTATTAAGCGCAGGCGGTGTGAAGCTGAAGCCGATGCGCGGGCTGACGTTGTGCGAAAGCGTCTGGTAGATGGCACCGTTGGTCGCGCCGGTGGGATAGGTCAGGCCGCCGCTGGTGTTGAAGGAGCCGGCTGGAACCTGGCTGATCGGACTCGCCGCATAGGCCGCTGCCGCAGCTCCGGAGACGTTTGTCGCGGCCGTCGGGTTGAAGCCGTTGACGACGCGGCTGAGCTTCTCTTCCTGGGGGTTCTGGTGGTCGTAACGCAGGCCGAGGTTGAAGGTCAGGTTGTCGTTGACGCGCCAGTCATCCTGAACGAAGAAGGCCATGTAGTAGGCATGCATGTTGGCCGTGGTGGCCTGGGTGTAGTTGCCGGCGGTGGGCAGGCCCAGCAGAAAACTGGCGAGCTCATAGGCAACCGGTTTGGGTGCAGAGCCGGAGGAGCTGGACTGCAGGAAGGTGGGGCCGAAGGTGAAGTTGCCGGAGGCGTCACCGAAGGTCGTGAGGTCAAGCCGGTATTGGCGGCCGTCGCCTCCTACCTTGATGGTGTGCCGCCCGGCCACTTTGACTAGATCTCCGAAGAGCTGATAACTCTGCGCAGGATCGTTGCTGGCAGTGTTGAAGCCGAGCGTCTGGAAGGTGCTGAAGTTCAGGAAGGGCAGCATGGGGAAGCGGCTGCCAGCGGTGAGCGAGGCTGGGAAGCCGATGGTGGTGGGGGAGAACGAGGTGCTGGCGGGGTAGGTGTATTCGTAGTTGTCGGTCCAGTTGGCGCGGACGTCGAGGACTGTGGATGGATTGACGGTGAAGACCTCGTCGACGGTTGCGCCGCGGTTGCCGCGCGTGGAGCCCTGGCCGGTGGCGCCGTTATCAAAGTAGTCGAACTTGTGATTGATGCGCAGGTTGCGGCGATAGTCCACGACCATGTGGCTGCGTGCGCTCATGTTCCAGTCGATGCGGATGAACTCGTTGTTGAAGGAGTCTGATGCGGGCGAGTTGCTGATGTAGTTTTGCGTACCGTCCGCGTTGGCGGCCGGGATATTTGCGGCAGGGTAAAGCTTCAGGTAGTTCAGCGCGATGGCGTTCAGGGGCAGGCCAGCGGCGGCGAGGTTGTTGTTGGCGATCGGCGAGCGGGTGACCGTGGTGCCGTTCTGCACGGCGGTGAAGGGGTTGAAGATCTGGTACGCGTTGACGGTGCCGTCAGAGCAGTGGCTGGGGTCTGTGCCGAGATAGCCTTTGGGGCAACCGAGCGGCAGCAGGGCGGAGAAGTCGCCGGTGCGTTCGGCGGCTGTGGGGACGGTTAGCAGGGTGGAGGAGGGTGTGGAATCCGGCAATCCTTCTGCCGCTACGAAAAAGAAGAGCTTGTCCGTCCCGTTGAACACGTGGGGAATGCGGATGGGGCCGCCGAAGGTTCCGCCGAACTGGTTGAAGTGCGGCACCGGCCTGGGCTTGATGTTGGCGGGGTTGCTGACGTGCTTGTTGAAGTAGCTATTGGCACCGAGGGGCGAGACGACGCCGAACTCATAGAGCGAGCCGTGGTAGGCGTTCGATCCGGACTTCGTGATCTGGTTCATGACGCCACCGATGGTGTGGCCAAATCCGGCGTCGGTATCGAACGCACGCACGCTGACCTCCTGCACGGCTTCCTGGATGGGGCTGTACGCGATGGCGCCGCTCCAGACCGTGTCCGGTGAGCCATCGAGCAGGATCTCGCTGGTCTGCTGCGGGGTTCCGCCGATGCTGAAGCTGGACGCGCCGTTGTTATCGAAGGGGTGGACCTGGGACGGGTAAGAGGTGGCCACGACGCCGACTGCAAGCTCCGTCAGGACGAGCGGCGTGCGGCCGTTGATGGGGAAGTCTTCAACCTGATGGGTGGTGATGACCTGGCCTACGGATGAGTTTGCGGTGTCGACGAGCGGCGTGTCCGCGTTGACGCTGATGGTCTCCTGCGTGTTCCCGAGGGGGAGGGTGAGATCGATGATGGGGTGGGCGGCGGACTCCAGTGTCAGTCCGCTGCGGAGGACCTTCTTGAAGCCGGTCATCTCGACCGAGACCTCATAGGTGCCGGGCGGGAGGAAGGGGACTACATACTGGCCGGAGGCGTCGGTGAGGGTCTTGTTGAGGGTGCCGGTGGCGGTCTCGCGGATGAGGACTTGCGCGCCTGAGATGGCGGCTCCGGTGGGGTCGGTCACGGAGCCGGAGATGGTGCCGCGGAACTCCTGTGCGCTGAGACCGGGCGCGGCCAGCGAGAGAGCGAGGAACGAAAGGGGCACGAGGGAAGAGCGGAGAGAGTGGCGCGAGTTGATCATGGGGACGGACCTCTTAGGCCTCGTGCTTTTGAGAGCGCGAGAATGTGCTTAACAACAAGCATCGCCACTATAGGCATCTGCAGAATTGAATCAACGCTATGTGAGTAGCAAACATGTTCCGGTGCCGTTACAGGCTGAGCTGCCCGTTTGAATGGAAGAGAAACGAGGCTGCTGTCGGCGATCCGGCTTTGCACGGACCTTGCGGAAGACGTTGCGAATCAGAGCCTAGGAGGCACCCTAGCGGCTGTGACATACACGTTGCTTACGGGTGGTATCCGGGTGCGGGTAAGAAGTCGTTTAGATTTGGGAGGATATCCCAGGCGGGTGCAGGCAACGATCCCCAGCCAGCGACGTATAAACCGAGGAGTGCTGTTATGAAACGATTGATTCCTGCCCTTGCTCTTGCTCTCGCTTCAAGTTTTGTCGCAGCCCAGACTGGCGGTATCACCGTCTGGTCCAAGGGCATGCCGCCCGATGGTATTAAGGGGAAGGCGGAGTTTGGCGATCATGAGCTTTCGATCTCGCACCGCGAGAAGGATGGGCGCGCGGAGCTGCACAAGACAAAGGCGGACGTGATGGTGATCCAGTCCGGCACGGCGACACTGGTTTCGGGCGGTGAGGTCATCGATCCTGTCCCGACCGCTCCAAATGAGATCCAGGGCTCTGGGATTCGCAATGGGACGAAGCGCACGGTTGGGCCGGGGGATGTGATCGAGATTCCTATTGGGGTGCCGCACCAATTCTTCCTGGCGCCCGGGACGCAGATCACCTACGTGGTCGTGAAGGTGGTCAAACAACCTTAGGCCTGCCGGGTTGCGGAGAGCAAAAAGATGAGGACCATTTCTGGTCCTCATCTTTTTATGGCGGCTTGTTTCTACTGGTTGACGAAGACGACCGTGGTCAGGGAGGGGACGGTGAGCGTTCCTTTCTGGCGGTCGAACCTGGCGGTCTCCTTCAGGGTTGGATCGGCCTCTGCCTGCAGCGGATCAAGTTTGAGGGTAAGGCCTTTCAACTGCGCCGCTGTGAAGCTCTGCTCCTGGTCGCTGGCGTTGAAGACTACGACGATCTGGCCGTAAGGACCATAGTTGCGTGCGTTCGCCTGCAGATTCATCACGATCAGGCCGGGGACCTGGGACGGACCCGCGTTCAGGAACGTGAGGTGCTGCTGGATCTCCGCTGCGTTGGACATGCTGAAGAGCGGCGAGCTCTCGCGAATGCGCAGGAAGGTCTGGAAGGCGCGGGTTGTGCTCTGGATATCGGCTGGTTGCGGTTTGTAGGCACCGTTGGCGAGCAGCGGTTGCTGGAAGCTCCACTGCGAGCTGTTCTGGCTGGCGATGGGCAGGCCGATGCCCCAGTTGTTGCCGGTCCCCGTCCAGTCGATCTTGTTGAACCAGTCTCCAGAGTCATAGGCGTTCTGATCCATGTCCCTTGACCGCAGTAGATCGTCGCCGGCATGGAAGAAGGGCACGCCCTGGCCGAGGGCGACGAGGCTCATTGCGAGGACCTGACGCTTGGCACGGATGGCGGACGAGTCGTTGAGCGAGGCCTTGACCTGGATGGTGTCGAAGAGATCCTGGTTGTCGTGGACGGAGACGTAGTTGACTGCTTCGATCGGCGTGGCGGTGTAGCCTGTCGGCTGGCCCTGGTAGTCGAGCTGCGCACCGGTGATCGTCTTGCCGGTGGCATCGACGAAGGTGTAGTCGCGCAGGTTGCCGGTCAGGCCAACCTTGATCCAGTCGGTGCGATGGAGGAGCGTCGACTGCTGGTCTGCGGCAGAGGTTCCGGCGATGGAGGTTGTGTAGAGGCTTGGGTCAGTGAGCAAGCCGGTGGCGAAGCCCTGGACACGCTCGTCGTCAAACGGGCCGCCGCCGCGAACGCCATCGCGCATGCGGTCGTTGAAGCTGCCGATGCCTGTGCCGAAGAGGTTGGACTGCTGAGCGTTGACGCCGAGTGCGCTGTTGGCGGTCTCGCCAAAGCTGAAGCCTTCGCCGTAGATGTAGATCTTGCTTCCGTCGATCCCGTCGCGCTCAGGCGTGAGCTTTGCAAGGGCCTTCTTGATCTCCTCCAGATTCTTGACGAAGGTGAAGCTCATAATGTCGAAACGGAAGCCGTCGATCTTGTACTTCTTGGCGTTCCACAGGATGGCATCCTGCTGTAGCTTGCCCATCATGAGATGTTCTGTGGCCGTATCGGCGCAGCAGCTTCCGGTCTCCAGATTGCCGTCTGCGTCCAGGCGGTTATAGTAGTCCGGCACGACCTCGTCGAGGATCGAGTTCGTCGCCTCACCGAAGCCGCTGGTGTGATTGAAGACCACATCCTGGATCACGCGCAGGCCGGCGTGGTGCAGGCTCATGACCATCTCGCGATACTCCCGGACGCGCTGATCGGGGTTGACGGCGTAGCTGCCTTCTGGGGCTAGGTAGTGATCCGGGTCGTAACCCCAGTTGTAGGCGTCGGCACTCTGGATTGCGGTGACGGCAGCCTGCTGGCTTTGTGAGTCCGGTGCAAAGGAGGTGAGGTCCGGGGTCGTCGCCCAGGTGCTCTTATCCTCATTCACACTGTTGAAGTGGAAGGTGGGCAGCAGATGCACGGCCTTGAGGCCTGACTGTGCCAAGGTCCGCAGATGCTCCATGCCATCCGAGTTCCGGTCCGTGAATGCGAGGTACATGCCGCGGTGAGCGGTCGGAACCGTTTTATCGCCGATGCTGAAGTCCCGCAAGTGCAGCTCATAGATCGTCAGGTCGTTCAGGCGATCCAAGTAGGGCGAACGATCGAAGTCCCAGCCGTATGGCTTGTTCGAGTCGGCGTCGACATCCGTGAGGCGGCTCTTTGTGCCGTTGAGTGCAATGTCGATCGAGTAAGGATCGGACACGATATTCTCCACGACCTGGCGTGTGCTGGGTGCGTAGACCATCTCATCCAGCAGGTAGTATTTGCCGATCCATGACTCATCCAGCTTCGCCACCCAGACGCCATCATGCTCATGCATGGTGACGACCTGCGCCGGAGCCGTATCGGTGGATGCCTTGAAGAGCTGCAGCTTCATCGTCTGCGCGGTGGGCGCCCAGACCTTTACCTTGACGCGCCCGTCTTCATCGTCGGCGAAGTCAGACCAGCAGTCATCAAAGCCGGAGTGCCGCACGATTACGCCAAGCTGACCGGTGTACGCATAGAGATCGTCCAGCACTCCCGCGTTCTGGACCCCGGTGGCATAGCTTGAGGTTCCGTCGCTCTTCAGCACCGTCACTGCGAGCTGTCCCTGTACCAGGTTAAGGTAGGCCGCCGCTGAGATGTTTGCGGGCAGCGTCAAGACTGTGTACCCGGTTGCAAGCTGGGGGAACCGGGCAATCTGCTGCGCCGTCAGGGAGCCGCTAGCCTTTAACGTCACCTTAGTCCCGCCTGTGACGCCGTTGGCTCCGAGCGCCAGGGCCGCGCTCTTGTCACTGGAGAGGTAGTAGCTGCCGCCGGGTGCCGCGTAGGCGTTCTGGATCAGGATTGTCTTCTTGTCGATCCAGAAGGCCTGCAGCTTGAGGAAGTTTGCGTTCAGCAACTGTGCCGCAGTTGGCTGAGTCAGGTAGACTGTTGGATCGCCGGAGATGATCCAGGCTTCGTTGTAGTCCGCGACATCCAGGTGCAGGTCCGCAGGGGTGTTCTTCGTGCCAGTCGCGATGTTATGGACGATGAAGCCGAGGTCGTTCGGATTGGGGATCAGGGGTACATCGTAATAAGCCCCGTACGCATCAGTGCCGGTTGGGAAGATGGGACCGCTGTTGTAGTTGCTTTCATCCTCTGTCGTATCGTTGAAGGCATAGACGGTCCAGTTGGTGTAGATCCCATCCGGACGATAAAAGTGAATTCGCGCCGTATTCGCGGGGATATTGGGATTCTTATGATTGACGGGGATCGGCGGCTGCGTGGTGGTGAGAGAGGTGGCACCGGAAAGTTGGTAGAAGTTGCTGCCTTGTGATGGGTCGGCATACTCATTCTGCGGCGTGTCCTTGGTATCGCCCATGTGCACGATGATGCCGACGCTCTGCGCCCCTGACGCGCCCGCCACCACGCCCACGTCAAAGAATGCGCCAAAGCTATCCGTGCCCGTGACCTGGACGGGGCCGCTCTCGAAGTTGCTGGTATCTTCCGTCGTCTGGCCGAACCCGTAGACGGTCCATCCCGTGTAAACGGCATCGGCACGGTGATAGTGGATGCGGATATGGTTTGCTGGAATGGGCGTCTGCGCCTGGAGGACCACACCAAGGCCGCAAAGCAGGAAAACAAAGAGACGGAAAACTCCCAGGCAGAATTTACGCTGCATAAAACCCTCCAGAAAACGAATGCAGAAGAGTAAGCCAGCACGGAGCAGAGAGTGTCAAGTGTGACAGTCAAAACACTTTGACCTGATGGTGGACGGACCATTCCGCGGATGACGAAATCCCATCCTGTTCTACACTGAGCGCGGAGACACGACACGTTCTTGCGCGCCCCCTCTCTTGTCTTCTTCATCCTGACCTTCGCCGCCAGGCTCCTGTATGCGCAGGCTGATGACGACCTGCGCCATCTCACGCTCAGTAGCTGGACAACCGGGCAGGGGCTGCCACAGAACTTCATCACCGCCATCGACCAGACGCCGGACGGCTTTCTCTGGGTCGGCACGCGCGGAGGCCTCGCACGCTTTGACGGGCTGAACTTCCGCACCTCCTTTGCCAATGAACCGGCTGGCATCCACAGCGCTGTCAATGACATTGCTCATGATGCCGACGGCCGTTTATGGATCACGACCAACCTGGGCCTGATCTCAGAGACCCACGGCATCTGGCAGCAGGTGTCGCTCCCTGCGAATGAAAACGGACAGCCAGGGCGACTGGCACGGTCGCATGACGGCACGCTTCTGGTCCGGCTTGGCGAGACTGTCTGGCACCTGGATCCCCGCACGCTGCACTTCAGCCCCGTGTACGGTATGCCCGCAAAACTGCGCAGCTTCGCAGAAGACGGCAGCGGCAATCTATGGCTCACTGACGGGGAGGCGGTGACGGAGATCGAGCCCGGTGGCAAGACTTCACGGTTTCCGCTCCATGACGCAGGCCTTATCAAGGTTGAGAGAGATGGGCGTGTCTACGCGGGAGACGGTCATCATCTTTACCGGTTTGAAGGCACAGGCTTCATGCGGATGGAGAAGAGCGGCACGGAAGAGTTCGTCGATATGACGATCGCTCATGACGGCTCGTTGTGGATGGCGGCCGGGGGGCTTGAAGGTATCTCCCGCAAGACCGGCCAAGGCCTGCAGCGCATGAGTATGCGGGAAGGGCTCGCCTCCAACGATGTTCGTCTACTCTTTGAAGATCGCGACGGGGCAATGTGGCTTGGGACTATCTCCGGGCTGCAACTTCTGCGGCGCGGCTCGTTCGTATCGTATGCGAATGAGGGTTTGGCTGCGGTTACCGCGCAGTATGACGCCATCTTTCAGGCTGCCGACCGATCCATCTGGACCGGGACGCTGCAAGATGGGATCTCAGTCTTTCGTGATGGCAGATGGAAGACCTTTGCGATCAAGGAAGGTGTGCGACGAGGCCAGGTGCGTGGCTTTGCGGAAGACGGAGCAATGCCTATCGTTGCCATCGCGGACTATGGGCTCTTCCGCTGGAACGGAAGACGCTACGAGAAGATGCCGAATGTTCCGGCAGGCTATGTCACATCACCCCTACGCACTGCGGACGGTAGCCTCTGGTTCAGCATCGTCCGGCAAGGACTCTTCCGTCTGCGGGATGGCAAGCTTCAGTCGTTCGGAGCAGCCGAAGGGCTGACCGATACAAGGATATGGTGCCTGCTTCCGGACCATGAAGGGGGCGTGTACGCAGGCTCCAACGGCGGTATCTTCCACTTCAGTAACGGCCAGTGGAAGCACGAGTTTTTAGAGCTGCATGAGACTGTCCTGACGCTGGCCTATAACTCGGCGGGAGAGCTTCTGGCCGGCACCAATAGCGGGCTTACGATCCTTGGTCACAGCGGAGCCAAAACGATTGGCCGCGCCCAGGGCCTGCTGAGTGATCCTGTGCTGCAGCTTGTTGAAGACGCGGAGCGTAGTGTGTGGGTGGCCACCTCAGCGGGAATCAGCCGCATAACCGCGCCGCAGATGGATGCGTTTCGCACGGGCCGTTCGCAGAAGGTCATCCCTCAACTCTTTACGGATCACGATGGTCTCCCCAGTCGAGATCTTCTGCCTGTCAGCCATGTCCTCGGGCTGAGAGCGGCAGATGGGCGGCTCTGGTTCGCGATGCAGCGCGGACCGGCCTCCGGGAACGCGTTGCCGGAGGCCGCGCCGGTTGCCATGCATGACGACATCGCCATTGACGGCATCGGGCAACCGGATGAGACCGTCCGCGTGCGGCCTGGACGTCATCGCCTGATCTTCGCATTTACCGCGCCGTCATTCGACGCGTCGGAGATGATTCGTTTTCGCTACAGGCTCATCGGTTGGGATAACGCCTGGATTGATGCCGGGGGCCTGCGTGAAGCAACGTATGCAGGACTACCTCCTGGACACTTCAGCTTTGAGGTGCAGGCTATCGGCCGTGGTGGTGTTGCAGGTCCAATCGCACGCATCCCTTCGGTCGATCTGCTGCCCTTCTTCTGGCAGACACGATGGTTCGTTGTGCTCGCGGCGATCATCGGCATAGCGCTCATCATCGAGTTCACACGCCGCCGCACATTGCTTCGCGCTCGCCGCATGAGTCTTCTCTTTCAGGAGCGTGCGGCGGAACGTGAGCGCATCGCGTATCTCATCCACGACACCGTCATCCAGGATCTCATCGGCGCAACGCTCTATCTCGAGATTGCTGAGATGGAGTTGGCCGCCGGGGAGCTTGATCCGAGCAAGCCTCTCGAAGGTCTGGCTGCGAGACTGCGCGAGAGCATCGCGCGCAGCCGCAGCATGGTCGCGAACCTGCATGCGACCTCCCTGCCGGAGCATAGTCTGCTGGATGTGTTGCGGTTGGCTGAAGCGGAGTTTCGGCTCGCCGCGCAGCCCGCGTTCCGCGTGAGCTATACGGGAGAGCCACGGGCGATCGATCCGCTTCTACGCGATGAGGTCTACCGCGTTTGCAGGGAGGCGATCGCGAACGCCTTTCGCCATGCGAATGCGCAAAACATCAATGTTCATACGGATTTTGAGCCGCACGCTCTCGCCGTGGAGATCGTGGACGACGGCCTCGGCATGGATGAAACGCTGCAGAGAATCGGCCGCCCTGGACACTTCGGGCTCCCGGCGATGCGCTCTCACATGGAGCGCATCGGTGCCGCGTTCAGCATCGAATCCGCTCCCGGAAAAGGTACTCGCGTTCGACTTCGCACACACACTTCTTCGCGAACTCGCGTATGGTCATGGTTGCGAGCGCATGGACACGGCCGGTTATCGCGCCACTCGTAGTCGCGCTCATGAAAGGACCTGCTTTGACTCACTCAACTTCTTCTTTCCCGCCGGCGGAGGCTGCTGCGCCCTCGCTCTCTGTGCTCATCGTGGACGATCATCCGATGGTGCGCGAAGGCCTGGCCGGCATCCTGATGCGCTCCGGCATTGAAGTGGCCGGGCTGGGTGCAACGGGGAGGCAAGCTATTGAGCTATTTCAATCCACCAGGCCTGATGTTGTCCTTCTCGACCTTCGCCTGCCGGACAGCAGCGGCGTGCAGGTGCTGCGTGAGATTCGCGCGTTGGATGCGGATGCGCGTGTCGTCATGCTCACCTCCTCGCAGGCGGATGCAGAGATCTACTCCGCGATGAGCGCTGGCGCCAGCGGCTATCTGCTCAAAGGCATCGACGGCTCGACGCTCGTGCAACAGTTGCGCCATGTAGCCTCGGGTGGCCGCGCCATGTCCCCGGAGGCGCTGGAAAAGTTCACCGACTACCTGACGTCGCGCAAGCTCTCCGAGCGCGAGATCGAGGTCTTGCGCCTCGTCGCGAAAGGCAACAGCAACAAGGAGATAGCCGCCCAACTATTCGTCACGGAGGACACGATCAAGGTCCACGTGCGGAGCATGTTGGCAAAGCTTCACGCCTCGGACCGCACCCAGGCGGTCGTCATCGCGATTCAACGTGGCCTGCTTGAGCTCTAATCGCCACTACTCGAAAGAGTAGTTCGAATTCTAGCCTTTACGGGTCTATCGCTCAGATTCATCCAGCCCTAACATTCAATCAATCCTCACCTTGTTGCTTTGTACTGTTTGCCCTTCCAGGCATGACAGCGAAGCTCTCTGTCGCTGCACGACCTGCGTTACCCGGAGGCTTTCGATGCGCCGTCTTACTTCCTTGAAACTCATGTCCTCTCACGCAGCCGTGCTGCTGACCGCCGCTTTGCTTCCTGCCGCTGCCGTCAGCCAGGTGAAGCCGCTCATCACGAAGAAGATCGACGCAAACAGCCGCGCCAGCCTGACGCATTCGATTCCGGCACCCGTCTCCAAGGCGACTGACCTTGGCCGCGTGTCGTCGAACCTTCCCATGAAGGACATGCTGCTGACGCTTCAGCCCAGCGATACGCAGAAGGCGAGCCTTGAAGCCTTCCTCGGCGACGTGCAGAATCCGTCCTCGCTCAACTTCCACAAGTTCCTCTCGCCCTTCGACTTCGGCATCGCTTACGGTCCTGCGCAAGCAGACATCGACACCGTTTCAGCGTGGCTCACCAGCCAGGGTTTCCAGGTGGAAGGCATCGCCGCTTCGCACACCTGGATTCGCTTCTCAGGAACAGCCGCCACGGTCGAGACCGCGTTCGGTACGCAGATGCACAACTACCAGGCTGACGGCGTAAAGCGCATCTCGAACTCGACCGAGCTCACTATTCCCAGCGCCCTCGCCCCCGTGGTGAGCAGCGTTCTCAGCTTGAACAACTTTGAGAAGCGTTCGTTTCACACGCCGGTGAACAGCGTCACGCGCAACAGCGCAGGCAAGCTGATGCGAGCTGCCACCACGCAGGCGCAGCCGGCGGTGAGCAACGCCGACGGAACGGTGGTCCCGGCGTTCACCTCGCAGAGCCAGCCGGAACAGAATCTTCTCGCGCCCGGCGACTTCGCCAAGATCTACAACACCTCATCGATCGTCGCCAACGGCAATAATGGCACGGGTGTCTCCATCGCCATCGTCGGTCGTTCGGATATCAGCTTGTCTGATGTGGAGACCTTCCGCACGCTCTTCAAGCTGCCGTACAACGATCCCACGTTCATCAACGCCAACGCAGATCCCGGCGTGGTCGTAGGGGATGACGAAGAGGCCATCCTCGACGTTGAGTGGTCCGGCGCCGTCGCTCCGATGGCCCAGATCAAGTACGTCATCGGCGGCTCGACCGCCACCACGGACGGCGTCGACATCTCCGCCGCCTACATCGTCGATAACAAGATCGCCCCCATTATGAGCCTCAGCTTCGGCGAGTGCGAACAGGCGCTCGCCCCGGCTGAGTTGCTGTTCTACAACAATCTTTGGCAGCAGGCTTCCGCAGAGGGCATCTCGGTCCTCGTCTCCGCTGGCGATAACGGCTCCAGCGCCTGCCTGGCTCAGAACACCCATTTCGCCACCAGTCTGGGCTTCGGCGTCAGCGGTCTCGCGTCCACGCCGTACAACACGGCAGTCGGCGGCACGGAGTTCAACGACCCCACCCCGGACACCTTCTGGACTCCCACGATTAACGCCGACCAGTCTTCCGCCAAGGGGTACGTCCCGGAGTATGTCTGGAACGAAACCTGCAATACCGCCGCACCCACCACGACCTCCAACTGCTACTTCCAGCAGGCAGCCTCGGCTCCCGCCTTTGCAGGCAGCGGCGGCGCGAGCACGTGCTCCACCCATGGCACCTCACCCAGCATCCTCACCGGTCTCTACGCTTGCACCTCGGGCTATGCCAAGCCATCCTGGCAGACCGGCCTGGGCGTTCCCGCTGATAGTCAGCGCGACGTTCCCGACGTCTCGCTCGCCGCCGCCGGCGGACATGACGGTTTCCTGCTTTGCTACAACGGTTCCTGCCAGTACACCACCAACTCCGATGGTTCCTTCTCATTGACGCAGGCCAGCGTCATCGGCGGCACCTCGGCCTCAGCGCCCTCCATGGCCGGCATCCTCGCGCTCGTCGAGCAGAAAAACGGCCAGTACCAGGGCCTTGCAAACTACAAGCTCTACGCGCTCGCCAACGCACAGACCTCAACCTGCAACTCCAGCACGCAGACTGATCCTACGCAATCCAGCGCATGCGTCTTCCATGACATTACGGAAGGCTCCAACACCATGACCTGCACCGGCACCACGGCCGGCTGCACGGTTGCCGTCCCCGGCACCACCACCTATAAGCAGTTGAGTGGCTGGGCCGCAACCCCTGGCTACGATCTTGCCACTGGCCTTGGCACCATCAACGCAGCGAACCTCGTCTCTGCCTGGGGCAATATCTCCCAGACCGCAACGACCACGTCCCTGACGCTCTCGTCCACCACCATCACCCACGGCTCGCCTGTCATCGTCGCCTCCACGGTCACACCTGCCAGCGGCACCGGCACTCCGTCGGGTTCGCTGCTGCTGGTCGCCACCGGAACTACCTCAACACCGGGCCCTGTGCTTGCAAGCGCACTGACTGCGGGAGCCCTTAACGCCTCCGTGAGCAGCCTACCTGGCGGCACGTACGCACTCACCGCGCAGTATGGTGGTGACGCTGCCTTCACCGCAAGCACCTCCTCTGCCGTCAACGTCACCATCGCTCCTGAATCGAGCGCCATGACCGTGGCAACCCTCGTCAAGAGCCGCTTCTTCGTCCTCGGCAGACAGCCCATCGTCTCAGGAACCAGCGTGGGCCTTGACGCAAACTGGTTCATCTCCATCGGCATGGCCGGCAAATCCGGCGCAGGCATTCCCACCGGCTCCGTCAACATCACGCAGGGCACCTCGGTCATTGGCTCCTTCCCTCTCGACAAGACCGGCGCCATCTACATCACCTGCGGTCCGTACACGTCCTGCGACTACCCCATCGGTACCTACACCTTCACCGCCACCTACTCCGGCGATAGCAGTTTCAGCGCCATCACCCAGACCTTCCCCTTCGCCATCACCAAGGGCACCGCCAACTACTCCGTCAGCGCGGATCGCCAGATCGTAACCACCGGCACCCCTGTTACTGCCACGGTCTACATCGGTTACGACCCGGCCGTCCTGCCCACTGGCACCGTAAGCCTGTACCGCGATGACACAAAAGCGGTTCTCGGCACCGGCACCATCAACGCCTCCGGCAATGCGGTCATCACCTTCAACGCTCCAGTTGGCAGCTATGGCGCGGACGCCTCCTGGACGGGCGATACCAACTACACGGCTGGCATCGCCAGCAGCTATCCAGACATGACGGTCACAGCCCCCGCCGGCATCGTCACCACATCCGCCCTCAAGGTCTCTGCCGCCACCTCGTCGCTCGGCAAGCAGACCTCCTTCGCAGTCAGCATCACCCCGGCTTCGAAGGATAGCAGCGGCGCAGTACCCACCGGCACGGTCACGCTGTACTCCAAGGAAGAAGGTCAGATCAGCGCAGCGGTCCCCGTCACCGGCAGCGCCGTAACCCTCTTCGTCCAGTGGCCCATCGCAGGAACAGAGACGGTCTACGCCGTCTACTCCGGCGACACCAAATACTCAACCAGCACCTCCGCTCTGTCAGCTGTCGCCGTCAGCCAGGCGACACCGTCTCTCAGCCTCACCACCCTCGCTCCTTACGTTGCCGTAGGCGGCCGGGACAGCATCACTGCAGTCCTCACCAGCGCGGTCTCTTCCACCAGCGCGCAGACGCCCACCGGAACCATCCAGTTCTTTGACGCACTGAACGGTGCGGCATCGACCACGCTCGGAACACCGCAGGCCATCAACGGCGGCAACGGTGGCGTGATTCTCTCCACCCTCGCACCCGTCCTCGCCTCCGGCTCGCACGTCATCACGGCTGTTTACTCGGGCGATACCAACTGGACCACCGCCACCTCAACTACCTCGGTCACCATCGTATCCACCACCGCGAACTTTATCTTCACTGGTCCCAAGGGCTTGACTATCACCGCCGGACAGTCGGGAACGTTGGCGCTCAGCACCTCCAGCATCCTCGGCTTCTCAACCCCCGCTGCCATCACTTGCGGTGGTACCTTGCCGGAGGGATTCTCCTGCGGGACATCCACCATCACCCCCGGTACGGCGGGCACCCTCGCAGTCACCTCCACCGCTCCGGGTACCGTCATTGCCGCCTTCATCAACGGGCACGATGTACTCCCCTGGAAGGTTCCTGGAGCGGTGACGCTCGCCGGCCTGGCTCTCTTCCTCATGCCTCGCCGCCGTCGCTTCACGTCATTGGTCGCCCTGCTGCTGGCGGCTTCGTTTGCAGTGCTGAACCTCTCCGGTTGCGGTGGAGCGGGCACACCCGCAACCTCGCAACTCTCCATTACCTCAACCAACACGAAGGTGGCCTCAGGCTCGCCTGCCGTCTTCAACGCCCTCGTCTCTGGCGGGTCGAACCCCACAGGAACCATCACCTTCTCGGATGCCGGCACGGTCATCGGGACCAGCCCCGTGACCAACGGAGTTGCCTTGTTCAGCACCAGCACATTGTCCGTAGGAACGCACGCCATCACCGCGTCCTACGCCGGTGACAACAACAACGCCGCAAGCAAGTCCAGCGACACGTTGAACCAGACGGTCACCGGAACCTTCAGCCTGACGGTGAACGCCACCGCCGGAGCCGTAATCCACACCACCACCGTACCAGTCACTCTCCAGTAGTCGTAACGTAACGCTTGCCTCCAACGCCTGGGCCACAGCAATGTGGTTCAGGCGTTTCTTTGGCTGCCAAGGGGCAATGGAAAGTCGATGCCTTGGTTTAAGAGCTTTATTATCGCGTGATCTTATCGGAAGCGTTCTCGTTGAAGAACTCGTCGAGTACCTTCACATACTTCTCCGGCTCTTCGTAGGACGGTAGATGGCCGCTCTTTTCAAACGCCTCAAAGCGTGCGCCTGGGATGGCCTTGTGCATGAGCCACGCGTTGATCGGTGCCACGTTCATGTCATAACGTCCCGTGACGACCAACGTGGGGCAGTGAAAGGCAGGAAGCATAGCCGTAAGATCCCCGCCCTGGTTGGCGGCCCATACGGCCTTACTGGTTGCGGGTGTCGAGCCCAGAGTCTTGTCCTTCGCCAGGAACTTGTTCAGGTACTCATCGCGAAGCTCAGGGCTGTAGAAGATCATGCGGAAGTGTGCGATGAGGTTTGCGTTTGAAGCCTCGGGTGTATCACCGAGCTTGGCCTGCTCGGCTGCGCTGCGCTCTTCTACGTCCGGAAAGACGTCCGGGAGAAGATGCACCATCTTCTTCGGATTCGGTGCGGCGGAGTCGCTGAGCACCAGCCGCTCGACGCGGTCGGGATGCGCCGCCGTATAAGCGATGGAGACGAGGCCACCGTAGGAGTCGCCCACCAGATCAATGCGTGGCAGGTTCAGGTGCGCGCGAATTGCCTCAAGATCCGCAACTTGCGCAGCCATCGTCTGCGATGCGCCCTCGCGGACGTGTTGGGACTTTCCAGTTCCGCGCTGGTCGTACATGATGATCTGACGATGCGCGGAAAGGCGAGGCCACACGTCATTCTGCAACATGTACTGGTGTGAAAGGCCAGGTCCGCCATTGACCGCGAAGACAGGAGTCGCGGATGAAGGTGAGCCGTAGACCTCATAAGCCAGATCTACATCCGGTGTATGAAGCACCCCGGTCACAGGTGCCTGGGCGTGCAGGGAAGCAGTAAGTGCGAAGGAGACAAAGAAGAGCTTGAACACGGTCGTTGGCCTTTCGAGTCTAGGTGGTGGCAGGGACTGGTTTGGGTTCCATGAAGAGCTTGCCCGCGATGATCAGCACGACGAGCAGCAGGCCGCAGACCGCGAAGACATGGCGGACGCCGATGCGATTCGCCAGGAGTCCGGAGAGGATGAGACCGGCAATCTGCGCGGAGAACACGAGGCTCATGACCGTGCTGCCCACTCGGCCCATCAACGCGGCGGGAGTCTCCTGCTGGATCAGTGTGTTGGACGGTACGACGATCCCCGCAACCGCGATGCCAATGATCAAAGTCCCGATCACCGTCGCCCAGATATGCAGCAGGAACGCCAAAAAGCACAGGCCGATTGCGATTCCGCCCAGTCCGCCGTAGACCAGCGTGCTGTTCTTGATCTTCTTGCCCACAGTGTTCAGTAAGTTGACGCCAAGGAACATGCCAATACCGATCATCGTCGAGGCCGTGCCGTAGATCTTTGTGGATGCGTGCAGGGAGTCGCGAACGTACACCGCGATCAGCGGGCCGAAGCAGCCCAGAACGAACATCCCCGCGGCCAGCGCGACGATGACGAACAGCACCGCGGCATGGTGGACGATGAACGAGATGCCTTGACGCATATCCGGCAGGATATTGGACAGGCCCGGCTTCGCGGAAGGGGCCGCTGCGGGCGTGTCCAGCGGAGTTTCCAGCGATTGCTTGTCCTCCGGCGTGACGCGTTTCAGCGTCAGTGAGGCGATCAGGCAGCCAGAAGCCAGGAAACTCGCGGCATCGGCCATGTAGCAGATGCGTGGGCCGAAGGTTGTGAAGAGAATCGTTGCGAGGCCGGGGCCTACGATGCGCATGCCGAACAGCACTTGTTGCATTAGGGCGTTGGCGGAGCGTAGGCCGTGCATTGGGACGGCGGAGCGGATTGCGACGCCCTGGGCGGGGGAAAAGAAGCTGGAAAGGATGCTGATGCAGGCGAGGATCGCATAGAAATGAAAGGTCTTAGTGGCGAGCAGGAGTAAGAGGCAGAGGGCGGAGCGGGTGAGGTCGGAGACTACGAGGGTGGGTTTTAGGGGCCAGCGGTCTACGAAGACTCCGGCCAGTATTCCGAGCACGGCGATGGGAAGGAGGTACGCGATTTGCAGGCCTGTTACCTGCTGGGCGGTGTCCTTCAGCTTGAAGGTGAGGACGCCGATTACCGCAAATAATGCAAGGAAATCGCCGAAAGTGGAGACTAATTGGGCGATCCAGAGTCGGCGCATGATGGGTACGCGCAGGACTTCGCCCATGCTCATCGGTTCTGGAAGGCCGGTGACGGCGGGGTTCGGGGATGTGCTCATGGTCTGGTTATGGTAACGGACTCCACGCATTGTGGAGCCGAACCGGTGTTAAAAGCTGTTGTGGTGAGATCCTCTAAATGATTCATAAGGATAGGCTTAGGAGAAATTGACCACGCGAGATCTTTACCACAAATCACCACATGCGAACCACATTCTGCAGCTTTTCACCATGTTCTGCCGCTGGTGGGCTTACTTCAGGGGATAGAGCTGCATGTTGCGGAAGTAGATCTCGGCTCCCTCGGACTGGAAGAGGATCTTGCCGTCGGTCGGGAAGGGGTCGGTTCCTGTGTTGGCCAGCTTGCCGTTGACGTACTGGCGGATGACCTTATCGTCCACGATGACCTCAAGCGTGTTCCATTCGCCGTGCGGCTTCTCAAACTCGCCCGTGGTGTTGCGGAAGCCTACGACGTTCTTCTGCGGGCCCTTGTCCAGATGGCCTATGTTCAAGGCCGAGCCTGGGGGGCCGGTGACTCGTTTGCCGTCGGAGCCGGTGAGGGCCGCGCCATCCGTCAGCCAGAAGTCGCCGGTCTCGCCTTCCTTGATCTGGAACTCGAGCGAACGGGGCCAGACCTTTTGTTCATTCTGGATGTTGTAGAGGATGCCGCTGTCCCGAGCCTGCCCGGCTCGTTCGCCGAAGGTGCCTTCACCCCACTTGAACTCGGCACGCAGGTAGAAGCGATGGAAGGACTCGCGGGTGATGATGTAACCCATCTCCTGGCCGGACACATGGATGATCCCGTTCTCGATCTGGAAGACATGCGCGGGGTCGTTGTTCAAGCCGCGTCCACGAATGAAGGTATCGAACTGTGAGAGGTCCTTGCCGTTGAAGAGGATGACCGCGCTCTTGTGCGGTGGGATGGCTGTGTCAGGCATCGTCTGTGCGCTGGCCCAGAGACAAGAACCCGCGCCAATCGTGACGAGGACGCGCTTCGTAAGCTGGATGAGAGTCACACGCACACCTGAGCGAGAGGGATAGTGAAGCTGCAACAGTGTACATGCGATGAGGATTCTGCCATCGTACTGGACATTACTACGGCAGTTCTCTTACTGTTCTTAGCGCATCTATAAATGATGATTTAGAAACCTGAAGTGACGATTTAGAAACTTGAAGACTGAGATGTCTCTCGCGAGGTTCCATGCATAGTATCGACCGCAGGAAGTTTCTTGAACGAGCTGCCAAGACGACGTTGCTTGCCGGCGCAGCCACCCGGCTCTCTCCGCTTTTTGCCCAGCAGCCCGCACCGCGCTCTCCTAACGACAACATCCAGCTTGCGTTGATTGGAGCGGGCATCCAGGGACAGGGTGACACGAAGTTCGCGCTGCAGGTTCCGGGAGTCAAGCTGGTGGCCGTGGCGGATTGCTACGACGGGCGGCTGACTCATGCCAAGGAGCTTTGGGGATCGGATATCTTCACGACGCGGGACTATCGTGAGATTTTGAAGCGCAAGGACGTCGACGCGGTGCTGATTGCGACGCCGGATCACTGGCATAAGCAGGCGGCGGTGGATAGCCTGCGGGCGGGCAAGGATGTGTACCTCGAGAAGCCGATGATCCATCTGTACTCGGATGGGCCGGAGATCATTGACGCTGCGAAGTCTTCAAACCGTATCCTGCAGGTGGGGAGTCAGCGGGTGAGCTCGATCCTTTACTCGAAGGCCAAGGAGTTGCTGGCTTCGGGTGCGATCGGCAAGTTGAACATGGTGACGGCGCGGTGGGACCGCAACTCTTCGATGGGTGCGTGGAACTATACGGTGCCGCTGGATGCCTCGACTGAGACCTGTGACTGGCCGCGCTTCCAGGGGTCTGCTCCGAAGATGGCATGGAATGCAGAGCGCTTCTTCCAGTGGCGGAAGTGGAAGGACTACGGCTCTGGTGTGGCGGGTGATCTCTTCGTTCACCTGTTCAGCGGGACGCACTTCATTACGGGGTCCCATGGTCCGACGCGTGCGATGGCTACGGGCGGGATTCGGTTCTGGAAGGATGGGCGCGATGCGGATGATGTTCTGCTGGCGCTGTTCGATTATCCCGAAGGCTTCAACCTGAGTCTGCATGTGAACTTTGTGGATGGCGGCGAAGAGAGTGAGGGCTTCCTGTTCACGGGCTCTGAGGGGCTGATGGAGATCGACGGGCGGACCAATACCGTGACGGTGACGCGGACGCCGCTGGCGAAGGAGCCGGGCTATACGGTGTCTACGTTTGCGGACGCGATGCAGAAGGCTTCGATTGCGGAGTACCGGAAGAAGTATCCGGTGCCGCATCCGGGCGGACCGCCGCCGGAGGGCGTGCAGGCGTTTACCGCGCCGCCGGGCTACTCTGACAGCTACGACCACTTCAGCAACTTCTTTGCTTCTGTGCGGAGCAGGCAGCCTGTGGTTGAGGATGCGACGTTTGGCTTCCGTGCTGCTGGTGCTGCGTTGTTGAGCAACCTGAGCGTGCAGAAGGACAGCGTTGTGCATTGGAACCCTGAGACGATGAAGATCGTTTAGCAGCAGGACTGTTTAGCAGTTGGGACTAGGAGCTTCAGATGATGAATGGTTGGCGGAGTGGTGCGGCTTTGGTCGCAGCGATGTTTTTGTTGACTGCGGCCGGACAGGCGCAGGACCCGGAGCATGCGACCGAGAAGAGGATGCAGCAGCCGGGGAATGCGCCGGACGGGAAGCCGCGGCTGGCCTTTCTGACGCATCGTCTGGGCAGCGATCATGCTGAGGCGATCTCGATGATCGATATGAACGGGGATGGGTTCGTCGATCTGCTGAGTGGAGCTTACTGGTATGAGAATCCGGGGGCCGGGGGTGGGGAGTGGAAGCAGCACCAGTTCCGTACGGTTGGAATTCATAACGAGTTTGTGTCCGACTGCGGGGAGTGGGTGGTGGACGTGGATCATGATGGGTTGCCGGATTTGGTGACGACTGGATGGATCGCCAATGGGCTCTGGTGGTTCAAGAATCCGGGGCCGAAGGCTACGGTGGCTGGAGAGCAGTGGAAGGGCGAGAAGATCACGGACAGCTTCGATACGGAGGGTGGGGCGTTCGCGGATATCAATGGGGATGGGAAGCCGGATGTGGCGCTGGCGCACTACAACCGGGCTGGGGTGATGTGGGTCGACTTCGGGAAGGGTAAGCCGAAGGTGCATCATGTTGGGGACCATGTGCAGGATGGGCATGGAGTGGGGATTGCGGATATCGATGGGGATGGGAAGGCTGACATCCTGACGACGCACGGCTGGTTTCAGCAGGTTGATGCGGATGCGGATAAGTGGGTGTGGCACCCGGATTGGACGCTGGGGGATGCGGGGTTCCCGATCCTGGCGTATGACGTGAACCATGACGGGCGGATGGACCTGATCTATGGGCAGGGCCATGGGTATGGGCTGTACTGGCTGGAGCAGGGTGGAACGAAGGAGAAGCCGACCTGGACGCGGCATACGATCGACGAATCCTTCTCACAGTCTCATGCGCTGGCGCTTCTGGATCTGAATGGCGGCGGTCCTCCCGTGCTGGTGACGGGGAAGCGGTACAGGGGGCACTCCGGGGCCGATCCGGGGTCTTACGATCCGAACGTGGTGTATGCGTACCGGCTGCCGGGCTTTGAGCGGACGGCGATCTCAGTGAATGGGACGGCGACGATTGGGACGCAGATCGTGGCGGGTGACTTCGACCATGATGGGGATCTGGACTTTGCGACGGCAGGCAAACTGGGCGTGCATGTGTTCGAGAATCTGAAGGTGAACAAGGTGTCCAAGGAGATGCGGGAGGAGATGCAGCCGATCAACCGGAAGTGGCCGTTCCCCGGCGAGGGAGGCGAGGTGCCGCAGGAGGATGGGCCACCGATTCCGAAGTAAGGGGTCACCATACCAAAGGTCAAAGATCGTACGCTAAGCAATGGACGATATTTCTTTGAACCAGACTGCGAATCGTTCGTCGCCCGTTGCCCTTGTGACGGGCTCAACTTCCGGGATCGGTGCTGCGATTGCCCGCCGTTTATCCAACGAGGGATATTGCGTGGTCCTGCACTCTCGTCGTTCAGTTCAAACGGGGCAGGCGCTAGCCGCTGAGCTTGGAAACGCTATGTACATCCAAGCTGATTTGGCGGACGACGCCGACAGAATCAGGCTTGTGAGGGAGGCCGTGTCTCGTTGGGGCCGCCTGGATGTTCTTGTCAACAACGCCGGAATCAGCAGCGTTATTCCGCATGCCGATCTTATGGCGGCTTTGCCCGCCGTCTGGCAAGAGCTACACGAAATCAACGTGGTGGCCCCGTTTCGCCTTGTGGCAGAGGCAGAAGTAGCTCTTAGAGAGGCGGCCAGGCGCGGTCGACCGGCGTGTGTTGTCAATATCAGCTCACACGCCGGCGTGCGGCCCAAGGGCGCATCCATCCCTTACGCCGCGTCCAAAGCAGCGCTCAACCATGTCACGCGCTTGCTCGCTCTATCGCTCGCTCCAGACATCAGGGTGAATGCCGTTGCCCCCGGCCTGGTGGACACGCCGCTGACAGCCGATTGGACGGCTGCCCAGCAGCTTTGGCGAGATGGTTCGCCTATGCGGCGGCCAGCGAGTCCGGAGGATATCGCCCAGATTGTCATGATGCTGATTGCCTCCGACTACCTCACTGGGGAGATCGTGGTCGCGGACGGCGGCCTGAGCCTGACGTAGCGACGCGATGAGCTATGTTGCGCAAAGGAACGTTTATGCAATGATCCTCGCATCGGTCGAAAGCTCGGCAATCCGAGTTGCAAAGGCCTATTGCAATTGCTTTGCCGTTGGCGACAGGTTTGCGCAACAGAGTCTTAGCGTAGGATTTTTGACGTTTGGTGTGGTGACCTGAGTAAGGGCGACCCAGGGTTATGAGGGCGGCAGGTCGAGGAGTGCGTGGTCGATGCCTTCGATCTCAAGGGAGGGCTTGCCGTCCAGCTCCAGGACTTCGATCTTGTTGGGGCCGGGTTTGAGCCAGGAGGATGGGAGATAGAGGGTGCCGAGAGGGCCGATCTTCCAGAAGCGGCCGAGGTTGTGGCCGTTGACCCAGACGTTGCCCTTGGAGAGGGTGTGGACGTCGAGGTAGGTGTCTACTGGCGTGGTGAGGTTGAAGGTGGCGTGGTAGAGGCAGGGGCCTTCGCAGGGCTTGGTGGAGAAGCCGGTGGTGGGGATGGACTCGAAGGGGAGGGAGTAGATCTGCCAGTTCTCTACGGGGGTTCCGTTGAGGAGGACCTGGTGGGTGATGCCGGCTTGCTCGGTGCGGATGGCTTCTGTGAAGTTCACGCGGCCGGTGTTTTCTACTAGGATGTCGAGTTGGGTGGGCTTGTTTATTTGGAGGTCTATGTGGTCTTGATCGAGGCGGCGGTCGAGGGTGCCGACGAGTTTGCCGTCGAGGTAGATGCGGGCGTAGCTGTGGAGTCGATCGAGCTTGAGTGTGCCGGTAATGGGGCCCTTGAGTGTGGTTCGGTAGAGGATGTAGCCGTAGCTTTGGCCTATGTCTTCCATCGTCCTGGTGGTGCGGGAGAGGGTGGGTTTGGGGAGGGTGGACCAGAGGGGCTGGGCTTGGGTGAGGTGGATGGTGGGGATGGTGGCGAGGGGGGTGGTGGGGGCCAAAGGTGGGGCGGGGTGGCCGGTGGCTTCGGCGATGACCTTGCGCATGGCGAAGTACTCGGGGCGTAGCTGGCCGGCTTCGTCAATGGGTGCGTCGTAGTCGTAGCTGGTGACGTCGGGCTCGTAGTGGTTGTGGTCTATGTTGGCGCCGTTCATCCAGCCGAAGGAGGTGCCGCCGTGGAGCATGTAGAGGCTGATGGAGCCGCCGGAGGTGAGGACGTCGTGGACCTCTTTGAGATGGATGGAGGCGTCTACGACCTCGTGCTTTGCGCCCCAGTGATCGAACCATCCGTCCCAGTACTCGGCGGTGTAGATGTTGGTGTTGGGGCGGAATTTTTTGTAGAGGGCGATGGAGCGGGCGGAGTCGCCGGTGCCGTAGTCGATGCCGGCGGTGAGGTCTGCGAAGGTGCCCCTGGCTAGGACGTCCGCGCCGTCTCCGGTGTAGAGGAGGGAGTCCTTGAAGCCGGCGTCGAGGACCATCTGGTGGACTCGGTCGAGGTAGGCTTGGGCGTTTGGCTGGGCGCTGTCTGGGAAGGAGCCGTACTCGTTTTCAACCTGGACGGCCAGGATGGGGCCGCCCTTGGCGGCCTGGAGGGGGGCTAGTTGCTGGCCGAGGGCTTTCATCCATTTGTCGGCGGCGGCTATGTAACGGGAGTCTAACGAGCGGAGGTTTACTGCGGGGGATTTGAGGAGCCAGGAGGGGTAGCCCCCGAGGTCCCACTCGGCGCAGACGTAGGGGCCGGGGCGGAGGATGACGAAGAGGCCTTCCTGCTGGGCGATGCGGACGAATTCGGCTATGTCACGCTGGCCGGTGAAGTCGAAGTGCCCCTCTTCTTCTTCGTGGAAGTTCCAGAAGGCGTAGACGGTGACGGCGTTGAGGCCCATGGCGCGGGCTTTGCGGAGGCGGTCTCGCCAGGCGGCGCGGGGGATGCGGGGGTAGTGCATCTCGCCGGAGATGAGCTGGAAGGGTTGGCCGTCGAGGAGGAAGTGCTGGGGGTCTGTGGTGAGGCGGTGTGTGGCGGGGGGCTGGGCGAGGAGTGGTGCGGATGCTAGGAGGAGGGCTGCGGTGATGAGGCTACGCATGAGGGTTTACCGGGGCGGTGGCTGACGGTACTAGGGTAATCCTTTTGATGGAGTGGGTGAGGCGGGCTATGGAGCCATCGGGGTTGAGGGGGAGGAGGTTGTGGGCGTGGGGGCCCAGCTGGACCCTGAGATTGAGGTCCGCGATGGTGATGGCGGTGGGGGTGGTGGCGAAGAGGGCGAGGGATTGGCGGTTGAGGAGGGTGAGCGCGCCGGTGCGGGGGTGGATGGAGTAGGACTCGACTGTGCCTGCGGGGAGGGAGGCGGACGGGTCGGCGGCGTGGGCGAGGTAGAGGTGGCGGCGGTCTGCGGAGAGGGTGGAGCAGGCGGGGGTGGGGTTCAGGGCGAGGATGGGTGAGGCGGCGAGGGCGGGGGTGATGGAGACGGCGGAGAGGGCGGCTACGGAGTGGAGGAAGGTTCTGCGGGTTATGGGCTGGGTTGGCTGCATGGTGTTCCTCCGGTCGCTCTGTTTTGGGGCTCTTTTGCTTAGGGGCGGATGGACATGGCGTGGTGGAAGACGTTGTGGGGGTCGTAGGTGTTTTTGACCTTGCGGAGGAACGGGTGAGTGTCTCCGGTGCCGTAGTAAAGATCTGTCCAGAAGGGGTGATCGAGCATGTCTGCGTCGGGGTAGTTCATGTAGCAGCCGTCGTAGTGGTCGCCGGGATAGGGGGTGCCCTTGTGGGCGGGGTCTACCAGGTCTGTGGAGTAGGCGGCGGTGTAGACGTCGCGGATGCCTTTGAGGCGGGCGGCGTCATCCGCCGGGTCGTTCCAGTAGGTCTGGTACTGGAGCTTCATGAGGGAGGTGCGCTGGGGGATGGCGGTGTCGCGGGCGCGGGCGGGGTTGTTGACGGCTCCGCCGTAGCAATCGACGGCGATGATGATGCCGCGGGAGGATTCCTGCTGGAGTGCGTTGTAGAAGGCGAGGGCTTCAGCCTCTGTGAAGGACTTCTTCATGTAGGCGGATTTGTATTTGGCGCGGCCTCCTCCTCCGATGCTGAGAGGGCCTCCGCCGCCATTGACGGTGGCTTCAATCCAGAGGCGGGGGCGGAGGTCGGGCTGCCTGGTGGTGGGCTGGAAGGCGTCAAAGCGGGCCAGGAAGTCTTTGAGGACGGTGAGGTCGGTTACGGTGCCGTCCGGGTTGGTGAACTGGGTGTTGATGGAGATGGCGGCGTTTGAGCCTTTGCCGTGGAAGTACATCATGCCGAAGAGGCCCCAGGTCTCTTTGACCTGGTCGTGCTGCTGCCAGTAGTCGCCGAAGGTGGCGAGGATTTTGGCGTACTTCTCCGGGGTCATGGTGGCGGCGTCGAAGGACATGCCGGTTTCGATGACCTGCGATGGGGCGGGCGGGAGCTGGTTGAAGGTGAAGCCGGTGATGAGGCCGAAGCTGCCGCCACCGCCTCCGCGCAGGGCCCGGAAGAGATCAGTGTTGTGGGTGGCGTCGGCCTGGATGGGGGTGACTTTTCCTGCGGCGTTGACGGTGAGGATATCGACTGCGGAGACCCAGTCCGTGGAGAGGCCGTGGAGGCGGGCGAGGAGGCCGTAGCCGCCGCCCGAGACGTGGCCGCCGGCGGTGACGGTGAAGCAGGTGCCGCCGGGGATGGTGACGTTGGAGCGTTTGTAAAGCTCCTGGTAGATGACGCCGAGCATGGCTCCGGGCTGGATGCGGTATGGGGCTGCACCGCCGGGGCCGGTGGAGACGCGGTTGAGGAGGCTTACGTCAAGGATTGCGCCGTTGGGATTGTTGACGACGAAGTCTTCATAGCAGTGGCCGGAGGAGCGGACGGTGGGGCGGAGGCCTGCGTCCAGAACCTTCTGGAGTGCGATGGCGGCGTCTTCCGGGCTATCGCAGTATGCGATGCGGCCTGCGTAGTCTTCCTCATGCGTGGGGAAGCGGAGGTTGTTGCCGTGACGCATGATGGGGAAGCGAGGGTCCTGGCGAGTGACGGTCGTCGGCATGGCGCTCCTTGATGGTTAGTTAGCTGGCGGTCAAACGAGCAACAGCAAGAGCCGGAACAAGTAACAACAAATGCTAATTCGGGGGTCCCTCCACTCACCCGTTCGCTGCGCTCAGGGTTTGGTCGGGATGACCTCATTTTTACAGACTCATCCGGGTCAGGCGAAGACGATGCATTGTGGGGTGTCGATGGGGTAGGCGTGGCGTGGATCAGAGAGGCGGCCTGTGCCGCGGTCTCGGGGGAGGACGACGATGGCGTTGGAGGCCTGGTTGCAGAGGAGCATCCAGCGGCCTGAGGGGTCCGGGGTGAGGAAGCGGGTATTCTTGCCGCCGTTGGTGGCGAGCTGGCTGAGGGTGAGGGTGCCGGAGGTGTGGTCGATGTCAAAGACGGCGATGGTATCGCTGGCGACGCGGTTGCCGACGTAGAGGTAGCGTCCGTCCGGGGAGATCATGATCTCTCCCGCGAAGGCGGTGTTGGGGGGGAAGTCAGGCTTGAGGGTGGAGACGAAGGGGCCTTGTTTGAGGGTGCCGGTGGCGGGGTTCCAGTCGAGGAGATCGACGGTGGAGTCGAGTTCGTTGACGCTGTAGAGCCAGCGGCCATTGGGGTGCCATGCGAGATGACGCGGGCCGGCGGCGGAGCGGGTGTTGAACGCTGGCGGGTCGTTGGGGGTGAGGGTGGCGGTGCCGGGCTGGATGCGATAGATGTGGATGCGGTCCAGGCCGAGGTCATTGACGAGGAGGAAGCGGCCGTCCGGAGAGGGAAGGGCGGAGTGAGCGTGGGAGTGCTCCTGGCGCTCTTTGTTGGGACCGGTGCCGGTGTACTGGAAGTGGGAGACGGGCTTGGAGAGGGAGCCGTCGCGCTCTGTGCGGAAGGAGGTGACGGAGCCGCCGGTGTAGTTGGCGGCGAAGACGGCGTGATTGCGGGCTGAGACGTAGGTGGTGCCGTCGCCGAGGGAGGGCTGGGTGTTGAGGGGGGTGAGGCCGGTGGCGGTGACGTCAAAGGCGGAGACTTTGGCCTTGCCGCCGTCGCCTTCTGTGCAGGCGTAGAGGTGGCCGCGGTCTACGGCGAGGAAGCTGGGAGTTGCGACCTCAGCGGCGAGGGTGATGGAGCCGAGCTCGCCGGTGGTCGCATTGAAAGGGGCGGAGTAGATGCCTTTGCTGATCTTGCCGGAGGTTCCGATGAAGATGCGGTTGGTGTCCGGCTGGAACGCGAAGCCTCGCTTGACGGCGAATGCTGCTGCCGGAAGCGAGGCCAGGATGGAGCGTCGAGTGAGGATCAAGTCGGTTCCTTGGTGCTGGTGGGTGCAGATGCAGGTACGTGGCCTAGGCTAGTGAAGTTCCGTGACGACGTGCGGTGCGGAGGCGAAGGTGGTCCAGTGGTAGGCTTCCTTGGCGTTGGGGTCTGGCTTCGCGGTCCACGGCTGGGCTTCCATGCCGTTGAGGTCGTAGACGATCTTGCCGTCCTTGAGGGTGATCTCGGCTACGAGCTTGTGGGTGCCGTCGAGGCGGGTGTTGATCATGTCGGTAAAGCCGAATTTGCCTTCTTCAAGGCGGAGGACGGCGATGTCGCCGACGGAGCCTACGGAGAGGTTGCCGAGCTCTTCATGCTTGATCTCATGAGCGGGGTGCGAGGTCATCTCTGCGATGACATCCTTCACGGGGACGCCGGCGGCGATGATCTTGTCGGCGACGTTGAGCTCATCCTTCATGGCGGAGTTCATGCTGGTGATGTGGAGGTCCGTGGAGATGGAGTCCGGGATGAAGCCGTCCTTGATCATGGGGACGGCGAGGGACCATTTGAAGGAGCCGCCGCCCTGGCCTACGTCAAAGAAGATGCCGCGCTTGCGGCCTTCGATGAAGGCTTTGCTGGGTCCGAGGGTGGTGGGGTCCTGCTCATGGCGGAGGCCGGAGTACATGTGGGTGTAGATATCGCCGGGGCGGATTTTTTTGGTGAGGAGCTCGTAGATGGGGCGGGACTCGGGGTGGTCAACGCCGAAGTCCACCATGACGGGGATGTTGGCCTTGGTGCCGGCGATGACGGCCTGCTCAACGGGGATCCACTCCGGGCCTGCAAAGTGGGCGGTCTTGATGCCGACGATGGTCTGGGGGTACTTGAGGGCCATGGCACCGGTGGCTTCACCGTCCATGTCCTTGGTGTTTTGTTCGTATTTGTCGCCGCGCATGCCGGAGCCGACGATGTTAAGCATGGCGAAGACACGGGTCTTGGAGCGATCGATGATGCGCTGCTTGAAGTCTTCAAAGTTGCGCCAGCCGGAGCAGCCTGCGTCTACGACGGTGGTGACGCCTACGCGGAAGGTGAAGCCGTCGGGCGGGACGCTGAGGTCGCCGGCGTAGGAGTTGCGCTCACCGGTGCCGTTGTAGACGTGGACGTGGATGTCAATGAGGCCGGGGGTGACGTAGAGGCCGTGGACGTCGATGACCTTGAGGGCGTCTGAGGACTTGAGGTGCGGGGCTACCTGGGCGATCTTGCCGTCTTTGACGGCTACGTCCATGACGGCGTCGATGTGGTTCTTATCGTCAAGGACGTGACCGCCCTGGAGGATGAGATCGTAGGCGGGGAGCTGGGCGTGTGCAAGCTGGGTGCAGGCGGCGAGAGCGAGTGCGATACGGAGGGACCGATTCATGAAGCTACCTCTTTAGGCGTGTTGGGACCTGCTTGGGTGCAGGGCTTGGTGATGAAGGGGGGAGAGGCTTATGCCTGCTTCGCCTTCCAGGTTGCTGTGCCGTACTCGCCCAGGTTGACAGTGCCGGAGATGGTGGAGCCCTGGACGATGCCTTTGAAGTTGAAGCCGACGGAGTGGCCGCTGACCTTCATGTCGCTGTTGAGGGCGATCTGGTCTCCGTGGATGGAGCCCTTAAGCGGGGTGGTGTAGAGCTCGCCCTTCTGGGTTCCGGTGAGATCGTTGCCGGACTGGGTGAGGGTGAAGTGCTGCTCGCCTTCACCACGGGAGTACTGGATGGAGACGGCCCAGGTGCCGGCGACCTTGGCGGGTGCGCCTGAGGGGACGACGGGGTTTGCGTACGGGCCAGGGTTGGTGAGGAGAGCGTAGACGGCGTCCGCGATGATCTTGTCTTCGCCGGCGGCCATCATGTACGGCATGATGGTGAGGCTGCTGGCCATGTGGTCGGGACGTGAGCCGGAGCCGCCGTCCACCATGATGCGGGGGGTGCCGGCGTCGAGGCGCTCGATCATCTCCGTGCCGGTGATCTTGAGCTGGGTGGCGTCCCAGTTGATGCGGAGGCGCTGGGAGTTGTTGGAGAGATCGTCAGGGTGGAGGTACTCGGTGGTGACGGAGGGGAGACCTTTGACGCGGGACTCAATGTGCTGGAGCCAGGAGACCCACTCGGCCTGTTCTGCGGCGTGGTCACGCTTGTACCACTGGCGGACGGCGGCGAGGAGGCCCATGATCTCTTCCTTGCTGCACTTGTAGGCTCGGCCATAGTTGTGGTGCGGGGCGGCCTGGAAGTATGCGGCCCGGACGAGATCCTTCTGGCCGATGAGCATGCCGGAGGACTGAGGGCCACGCATGCATTTACCGCCGGAGTAGCCGACGAGCGTGGCTCCGTGCTGGATGTGGATGTTGGGGTTGAGAGGCTCTTCCGCAGCTGCGTCTACGAAGACGGGGACGCCCATTTCCTTGGCGATGGCGCAGATGCTGGGGATGCTCATGGGACCCTTCTCCGCGGCGGGGCCGGAGAGGATGTAGATCATGGCGGTGCGTTTGGAGATTTTTGCGCGGAGCTCTTCTGGGGAATCGACCTCTACGACCTCTGCACCGGTCATGCGGACGCCGAAGTCGTATGGGTTGCGGGAGTGCTTGGGGATGATGACCTGGTCCTTGGCCTTGATGTACGGGAGGGCCTGGGACTTCTCGACGTCGGTGCCGGCGATGCAGGCTACGGTGGCGAGTGCGATGGCGGCTTCACAGCCGGTGGTGGCGCAGCCCCACTCGGCTCCGGTGAGCTGGCCGAGTTCCTTGCCGACAGCATCCTGGAGCTCGTCTAGATGGACGAAGTAGAAGGAGGCGTCGTACATGGCCTGCTTGACCTCAGGCAGGGAGCGCGAGCCGCTGATGATGGTGAAGGTGCCGTGTCCGTTGACGATGGGGCGCACGCCGATCTGGGTGAAGAGATTGTCCGTGCTGGTGCCGTGGTGGGTGATGGTGGGGGCTTTGGGCGAGGACTGCGCGAGCGCGGGGGAGATGGAGGTGGCGGCGCCGACGGCCGAGATCATGCCGGACTGCTTGAGGACTTCTCGCCTGGACCAGCGGGTGGTGCGGAGGAGTGACATAGGTCTTTGGTTCCTTTGCGTGCGGTGATGATGCGTTTCGGTCGTCGACGTGGCGAGCTTTGGGCTAGATGTAGGCGATGAGATCCATCTCTACGAGAGAGTCTCCGGGGATGCCGCCGGCGGCTGCGATGGTGGTGCGGACGGGGGGAACCTTGCCCCAGCGGCCGGCGTAGACGGTGTTCATCCTGGGCCAGTCTTTGATGTCGTTGAGGTAGACGTTGACCTTGAGGACCTTCTCCATGGAGGAGCCGGCGCTGATGAGATTCTTTTCGAGCTCGTCGAGGACGTGCTTGGTGTGCTCTTCAACCGTGCCCTTGAAGTGTGCGCCTACGCCAGCGAGGAAGAGGAGGTTGCCGTACGAGATGGCGCTGGAGAAGAGCGGTGGTGCTGCTGCGGGGTTGTCGTTGCTCTTTGCGGGGTAAGACTTTTTCTCCAGCTTGCCTGTGGTCTGGGCTTCAGCGGCGGGGGTGAGGGCGGCTCCGGTGGTGATGGCTGCTGCTGCGGCTGCGGCGTTCTTCAAGAGACCTCTGCGGGATTGGGTGTTCATGATTCGCTCCTATTGCCTATGCTTTGGGGTTGGTGAGGACTGCGTGCAGGTGGGTGGCGACGATTTCTGCTTCGCCGGGCTGCATCATCCAGGTGGCGATGACGATGGTGTTCTCGTTGGAATGGGTGCCGAGTCGGCCGGTGTAGCCGGTGGCGGGATTGAGCTCAATCTGAGGGCGCTGGGCGCTGAGGCGAGCCTTGACCTCTAGCGGAGTGATGCCGACGACCTTTGGATCGTAAGCGAGGATGAGGTGGGGGACGTGGTTGGCGATCTCAGGCATGAAGACCTCAGTCTTCATGGTGGGGATGGACTTGAGTTTGGCGACGATGGTGTCGACGCGCTTCATGTACTCGGCCTGATTGGCTTCGTCTCTTTGTTCTAGGAGCCAATCGACTGCGGCGACCATGCCGACGATTTGTTCCTTGGCTACCTTCATGCCTCGGCCTACAGCGTCTGAGTTGGGGCTGTCATTTTCCGCGGCCAGGTCGATGAGAGATTTTTTGCCTAGGAGGAGGCCGGCGTTCTGGGGGCCTCGGATGCCTTTGCCGCCGGAGAAGCAGACGAGGTCGTAACCCATGCCGGTGTACTTCCAGAGGTTTTCGATGGGGGGCATGTCTGCCGCGGCGTCCATGTGGCAGGGGACGTTGTGCTGGTGGGCGACTTCAAGCCAGGTCTTGCGATCGATCTGTCCGTCGCCGTCGGCGGAGTTGAAGAAGTTGGTCATGACTGTTTTAGGGCCGAAGGCTTTTTTGTAGTCTTCGAGGGTTACGACTTCAACAATTCGGATGCCGCAGAGGAGCATGGCGTGGTCGTACTCGTAGCGGTGCGACTTCTGGACGATGACTTCGTTCTTCATGGAGGGGATGACTTCAGGGATCTGCTCCGGCTTGACGTTGTTGGCTGCGGAGAGACATGCGGCTGTAGCGAGGGTGAGGGCTGCGGATGCGCCGGAGGTGACGAGGGCGGCTTCACAGTGGAGGCGTTTGGCGATGTGCTCGCCTGCGGCCTTGTGGAGGTCTTTGAGGACTACGGGATGGAGGGCGGCCTGGGCTACGGCGCGCTGGACCTGCGGGGGCATGACGGCGGCGGTGAGATAGGTGTACGTGCCGGCGGCGTTGATGATGATGGGGACGCCCAGCTTGGCGTAGTAGTCGTCATCGGATGTGGGTGTTGCGGGTGGTGTGGTGGCTGCGAGGAGGGGCCGGGTGCTGAAGGCTGCGAGCAGGGCCTGGGACCATCCGAGGAAGCGGCGGCGCGTCAGTTGGTCGAGGGTGTTGGCCATCTTTGGAGATCCTCCGCGCTGGGGCTAGATGCGGCCGAACTGTTTGACTGCTTCGACGATGGAGTGGAACTTCTCGATGAAGGGGTACATGGAGTGCTCGCTGTTATCGAGCTTCTGGGCGGCGATGAGGATGTCGGCTGCGTGCTCGCGGGGGACGACGACTACGCCATCTTGATCTGCGACGATGATGTCGTTGGGCTGAACCTTGACGCCATCGCAATCGACGGGGACGTTGACGCCGCTGAACTTGTAGTGGCCGACGGAGGTGGAGGGTACGGAGCCGGTGGAGTAGACGGGGAAGCCGATGCGCTTGAGCTGGGGGAGATCGCGCACGCCGCCGTCTACGATGGCTCCGACGAAGCCCCGGGAGAACATGGCGGTGCCCATGAGGCCGCCCATGCCGGCGATATCTGCGCCGTCTTCAACCGACATAACGTAGACGGAGCCGGGGCCGCCGGAGTCGATGGCTTTGAGCATGCCGGAGAGGGCATCGGGGTCGTGGTTTTCCTGCTTGACGAGCTTGACGGTGAGGGCGGTGCCGGCGAACTTGGTGGGGAAGATGGGCTGCATGCGGTGGGACATGTAGCTCTTTTGATGGAGGGATTGCTCGATGGCGTCGGAGACGGAGGCGGCCTCTACGTGGCGGTAGGCTTCGATCATCTCTGCCGGGGATGCGTTGTAGTCTGCCGCGGTGAGGAGGGTGCGGGCATGCATGATGCGGGTTGTAGCGAGGAGGGAACCTGCAATTACGATCGAGGCGATCATCGCACGGTTTCTGCGTGATCCGGACTGCATATGGGACTTGGACGACTTGGACGAATCTATCAAAGGATGTTCCTTGACGGTACGTGCGTGCTGCATGTGTCTACGATTGATCAGAACAGCTTCTGGCCTAAGTGCGCAATCTGGTGGAAAAAAGCAGAGCGAGGCAGGGGGTACACCTCGCTCTGTGGAGAGCAGTTAGAAGATGATCTTGCCTGCGAGCTGGAGGACGCGGGAGCTGGTGCCTGTCGCGATAGAGGTGATGGTGCCGAAGGTATTGGTACCACCACTGAAGCTGGGCAGGCCGGAGTTGGGGTTGCCTGGATCAACGTGATTGAAGAGGTTGAAGGCTTCACCACGGAACTGAAGCTTCAGGCCTTCCACGATGGCAAAGTTCTTGAACATGGAGAAGTTGACGTTGATCTGGCCGGGCCCATGCAGGTCGTTCCGGTGGGTGTTGCCGAAGGTGTACTGCGTAGGGAGTGAGTAGGCGGTGAGATCGATGCAGCTCTTGGAGCTGTTTACGGCCCCGTTGATACGGGTGTAACGAGTGCAGTTCTTAGCCGAGGGTGCGTGGACGTAGTTGGGACGCTGAGTTCCGATGCTTCCGACGTTGGCCTGGTTTTCAGCGATGGAGACGTTGAAGGGCATACCGCTCTGGATGGTGACGATGGCGTTGGCCTGCCATCCGCCTACGAGGGTGTCCGTGAGATGGCCGAACTGTGTGAGCGGCGGCATGGCGTAGGTGACGGTTCCGACGAAGCGGTTGGGAATATCCCAGTTGGCGTTACCATAGTCCGCCCGGAGGTTGTACTGGATCATCGGGGTACCGCCGCCGTTGGCGTCGTTGGATGTGTCCAGAGTGTGCGACCAGGTGTAGCTGAGGTTAGCGTCCAGACCGTGGAAGGCGCGCTGGCGGTAGATGACCGTCAGACCGTGATAGGTGCCGAGGCCGTCATTCTGAATCTGACGGATATCGCCGAAGAGCTGGTAGGGACGACGAGGGTTGACGGCTCCGGCAGCTGGGGTGGGGGTGTTGACGTACTGGGAGTGGTCAAGATGGATTGAGTGAGAGCCGAGGTACTGCATCTCAAACGCGCCGTTCTTCCAGAGCTCGACGCCGGTGTCCAGGTTCCACTGGTAGAGGCGCGGGGTGGGGAGGTAGAAGTTATCGGTGAACTGGTTGACGTAGGTTCCGGGCGTGCCAGCGACAGGGGATGCGGTTGCGGAAGCGCCGCCGCTGGGGTTCGCGAAGCTGACGTTGCCGAGCGCCGTCAGCGCGGGAGGTACGCGTACGTTGCCGTTATAACTGACCGAAGCTGCGATGGGATAGTTGCCGCTGGCCAGGGTAAATGCGTTCAGGTGGTTTGGGTTGTAGTAGATGCCGCCGCCGCCACGAACGACGATCCTGTCTGTTGCACGGTATGCGACACCGAGGCGAGGGGAGACAAGATCGTGATTGGGGCCGGTGAACTTGAAGCCGGGAGTTGGCGTGAAGGTTGCGGCGTTGGTGGCCGAGCTTGTGGGGATCAGTGCGGTGTAGGTTGTGTTGAGGATGCGGGCGAAGCCGTTGAGGCTGTAAGGAACGGTGGGCAGCTCATAGCGGACGCCATAGAGAAGGGTGAGCTTCTGGGTGGCCTGCCAGTTGTCCTGGACGAAAAAGCCATCGCGCCATTCGGCGACGGAGCCCTTGACGGTCGTCAGGGGGGTGATGGCCTGGCTGGAGTAGCCGGTGAGGAAGTCGGCTACGGCGTTGCCTGTATAGGTATCGTTGAAGGTGAACTGCCCTCGAGGCTGATTCTGAGCGGCACGTCCGAGCCCCATCTTGCGGATATCGGCACCAGCCATCAGGTTGTGCTTGCCGAAGGTGTAGCTGATCTGGTCGTAGCCATGTAGGGTGCGGTCATCCTGAAACCAGTTGGTCCCTTCCGCGCCGAGACCGTTATAGCCATCGCTGATCGCGATGGTGGGGATACCGGCGTTGTTGGTGATGGTGGTATCTGAGTTGAAGCCGGGGATGCCAAGAGCGGTGCCGGCTCCGGCGGGGCCGTTGACGTAGAAGTAGTTGAGCTGGTTGGAGCTGAACTTGTTAAAGCCGAAGCGGAAGTCGTTGATGAGACGTGGCGTGATGATGTGGGTATAGCCGATGACGGCGTTGGTGTCGGTGGTGGGTGAGTAACTGGAAGAGGTGGTGACCAGGGCACCGTTGATGGCGTTGCTCTTCTCATAGGTGTAGCGAGCGAAGAGGCGAACCTTCTCATTGACATCGTAGTCAACGCGGTCCAGGGTAGCGTTTTTGTTGAAGACATTCCCCACGGGGAGATTGATGTTGTTAACGGTCCCGGCCAGATTCGGATGCGGGAAGTACGTCAAAAGCGCAGTTGCGATGGGAGAGATGTTCGTGATTTTGTTGTTGAGATAGGGTGTCGCATTGACCGGGTTATAGATCTGCTTCCCGGTGGTACAGAGACCGGCGGTGAATGCGGAACACAGATCGCTGAAGTCACCGGTGCGCTCTGCATCGGTGATCACTGTTCCTGGCGTGGAGTTCTGAACCTGCGAGCGAAGACCTTCATAGGAGCCCATGAAGAAGAGCTTGTCTCGACCGTCAAAGAGGTGCGGGATGCGGATGGGGCCGCCTACCTCTCCGCCGAACTGATTGAAGCGCTGGATAGGGGTCGGCTGGTTGCTTGGTGTGAGCCAGCCCTTGGCGTTGAAGAAGTTGTTCTGGACGTAGTCGTATGCGGTTCCGTGGAACTTGTTGGTGCCGGACTTGGTATCTACGTTGATGTGGACGCCCATGTATGCGCCGTACTGGGCTGTGTAGTTACCAGTCTGGGTCTGGACGGCTCCGACTGCGTCCGGGTTGGGCGTGACCGACGAGTTGGAGATGAGGGAGTTCATGATGGTGATTCCGTCCAGCGTGAGGGAGTTGGTGACCTCACGGGTGCCGGCTCCGATGAAGTTGGCTCCGGGAGGGTTGCCGTTATAGGAGGTCTTGGGTCCGATGATGATATTGGAGGCGGTGGCTGCGAGCTCCATGACGCGGCGGGTGTTCTGAGGAAGGTTCTCGACCTGCTTGGTGCCGAGGGTCTCGCCGAGGAGGGCATCGTCCGTGGAAAGGACGGCGGTGGCGGCGGAGACGGTGACCTCGCTGGTATCGGAGCCGACGGCGAGGACGACGTCGGTACGGGCGGCTACGTTCAGGACGACGGTGACGCCGGAGCTGAGGACCTTGGAGAAGCCTGCGTGCTCGACGGTGATGTCGTAGGTGCCGGGAAGGACGTAGGGGATGGAGTAGTATCCCTCTCCGTTGGTGACGGCGGGATAGGCGACCTTGGTGTCGCGGTTGACGCCGACGACCTTTGCGCCGGTGACGAGCGCGCCGGCTGCATCTGTGACGGTGCCGACGAGGGAGGTGTTGTTCGCGACTTGAGCCTTCATTGCGAAGGAGCTAAGTGCGATAAGGGGTAAGCAGACAAACGCGTTCTTCACTGGAGAGCTCCTCGTAACCTAAGTGGTGCAATGACCCTGGCCGCTCCAACTTCGGCTGAATCGAACCAACCGTAAGAGGGAGTCTTCTGTGGTGTCTGAACAGCCGCTGCTCTATGTCTTGATTGTTACGAGTGGATTACGAGACGAAGAATGTGTCATGAGGCAGTTGACGGGCGTGGATGCAGGTCAAATGTCCTAGCTGTTCGCCAGAATTTGGGGGTGGTGCTTAGTCGAAGTGGACTAGGCCGCGCTGGAGTGCGTAGATGGTGGCCTGAGTGCGGTCACGCGCGCCCATCTTGTCCAGCAGGGAACTTACATGGATTCTAACGGTCTTTTCTGCGATGCCGAGTTCGTCGGCGATCTCCTGGTTGCTGCGGCCCTGGGTGATGCAGACGAGGACCTCGGATTCACGGGGGGTGAGATCGACTGCGGGGGTGCGTTCGGCGAGGCGATCAAGAGCGACGTGAGGGAGATAGCGCAGGCCGCGATGGACGCTCTGGATGGCGTTGAGAAGCTCTTCACCACTGGCGTCCTTGGTGAGGTAGGCCATGGCTCCGCTGCGGACGGCGCGGTAGATATCCTCGCTGCCCTGATAGTTGGAGAGGATGACGATCTTGGCGGTGGGGAAGTCCTTGCGGAGGGCGATGATGACGTCGAAGCCGCTGACGCGGGGGAGGCGAAGGTCGAGGACGACGACGTCCGGGCGATGCTCGCGGTACATGGCGATGCCGAGTTCTCCGTCGCTGGCCTCACCGATGACGGCGATCTGCGCGTGCCCGGAGAGGACGGAGTGCAGGGCCATGCGGGCGAGGAAATGATCCTCGATGAGGAGGACACGGATCTGCTTCATATTCCTATCCAGCGTATAAGGTGTTGCTCCTGATTGGTGACCTGGAGGGCGTGAAAGCCAACTTTTACGGTGATTTCAGTACCGTTGCCTGCGGAGCTTTGGAGTTTGAAGTTGCCGCCGAGCTTGCGGGCACGTTCTTCCATGACGGGGATGCCGAAGTGGCCGGTGCGTGAGCTTGCTGCGCCGGTGGAGGTGATGGGGCCGTGGTTGAGGAAGCCGCGGCCGTTGTCGCGGATGGAGAGGCTGAGGGAGTCTCGCTCATAGAGGAGACGGACGGCGATGTGGGTGGGGGCGGCGTGATGGATGGCGTTGGAGATGGCCTCCTGGCCGATGCAGACGAGGTGATGGACGCAGCCGGGGGCAAGGGGGACTTCGTCGCCTTCGAGCTCGAAGCTGGTCTCTACGGTTTCACGGATCTGGTTTGCGGAGAGGGTTCGGCTGATGGCTTCGGAGAGGAGGTTGGTGACCTCGTCGGTGTCGCGGAGATCCCAGATGATGCGGCGGGCCTCTGCCTGGCAGTGCGAGACCATGGAACGGGCGAGCTCGCAGGAGGCTGCGGTGGGGGTGGCTTCGGCGCCGCTGTCGCGGAAGAGCTTGGCGGTGGCTTCCAACTGCCAGGAGATGGCTGCGAAGCCAGCCATGAGAGTGTCGTGACACTCGCGGGCGATGCGGTTGCGCTCTTCCAGCACGATGCCGATACGGCCCTTCATGGCCTGGACGCGGCGGCGGAAGAGATGGACTGCAAAGGCCAGGCTGGCCACGGTGAGGGCGAGGTAGAAGTACCAGGTCTGGTAGAAGTACGGGTGGGCTTTGACGGCGATGGTGGCGACGCTCGAGGACCATTCCTCCCCGGCGATGCGGGCCTGGACTTCAAAGCTGTAATGGCCTGGCGGGAGGCGGTAGTAGCGTGCGGTCTGGGCTTTGGTGATGGTCCAGTCGGTGTCGTAGCCTTTGAGGCGATAGCGGAACTGGATGTGGTTGGGGTTGGCGAGGAGCTTGGCGGCGAAGAAGAAGTGGATGTCGGGCTGACCGGGCTCCAGGTCCAGGGTGGCGGTGGGATCGTTGGGGACGACGGCGGCTGCGTCGGTGGGATCGTTGGATAGTGTCCAACCGGTGATGCTTGCGACGGGGCTGCTTGCGCCGAGCTTTTCCGCTACGTCGGTGGTGTGGACGAAGCCTTTGGTGGTGACGAACCAGAGGGTGCCGTCGGGAAGGCGGGCTGCGCCGGGGGTGGATGGACCGCCGCACTCGCTGGAGCGCATGCCGTCGTTTTTGCCGAGGAGGACGAGAGGGAGCTGGATCTGGGTTCCATCGACTGCTGCGTGGAGGTCCGCGACGGCGACGCGGATGATGCCGCGTGCGGTTCCGAGCCACAGGTGGCCGTCGAGGTCTTCGACGACGGTGTTGATGGAGAAGTCCGGCAGGCCGGCTTTGGCGGGGACCGGCATGACGGTCTCGCCGCGGACGGCGAAGAGTCCGCCGCCGCGGGTGGAGGCCCAGACGTAGCCCTGGCTATCGCTGGTGAGCGAGAGGATGTGGGGGATGGGCAGGCCGGAGATGGCTGAGGCTTTGCCGTCCCGGATGCGGTAGAGGCCGGTGCTGGTGCCGACGAGGATTGAGCCGTCGCGATCTTCAAGGAGGCAGGTGATGAGCTGGGATTCGAGGAGCTGGGAGCGTAGCTGAGGATGAGGCTGGCCGGAGCGGAAGTAGAAGAGGCCGGTATAGGTTCCGACCCAGAGCGCACCGTCCCTGGCGGGGAGGATGGCACTGATGGCGTTGGCGGGCGACTCCGTTCCGAGGAGGTAATGCTGGAAGGTTTTGCCGTTGTAGTGATACAACCCGTCAACCCAGGTTCCTACCCATAGGTGACCATCGCGATCCTCTGCCAGGACGCGGATGGGACTGGTCAGGGGCATGCCGGGCGGATTGGTTGGGAGGAGCTTGCCGTTGTGCTGGCGGAAGATGCCTGCGCCCCAGGTGCCTAGCCAGAGATCGCCGTGGCTGTCTGCGAGGACGTTGGCGGAGTAGTTGGCGTGAAAGCCCTCCGGTGCGCCGAAGGGGGCGAGCGGGGCCTTGCGCCAGCGGCTGAGACCGCCGGTGCGCATGCCGATCCAGAGGTTCTGCTCGTCATCGACGTAGAGGGTGCGGATGGTGTCGTCGGGCAGGCCGTCCCGGGTGGTCCATGAGGAGAGGCCGTTGGTGCCGAACTGCCAGAGGCCGGCGTGGCGGGTGCCGATCCAGAGGTGGCCGGGTGCATCGCCCAGAAGTACGGTTGCGGGGCTGGGGATGGTGGCGAGGGTGAGCCAGTCGTAGGGCGCTCCATGCGAAGCCGGGTGAGCGGCTGAGAGCTGGAGGAGGTGCTTCATGGTGCCGACCCAGATGCGCTTTTGGGGATCTCGGTAGACGGCGACTGGAGCGTCCGAGGACGGGAGGGGAAGGGTGATCCGCTGGGTGACGCCCTTGCTCCAATGGAAGAGGCCGGAGGAGGTGACGAAGAAGATTCCGCCGTGGTTGTCTTCGGCGAACGGGGTGGTAATGTCGCCGGAGATCATGCCGGTGTTGGGAACGATCTCCAGGTGCCCGTTGGCAAAGCGCTCGACGCCGTTCTGGGTGGCGATCCAGACGGCCTGGGAGCCGTCTCGGTAGAAGGCACGGACGCGTTCGTTGAAGAGGCCGGCGCGTTCACTGATGTTGATGGTGCCGGCGGGGGTATGGTGGAGGATGCCTCGTCCGTCTGTGCCGATCCAGAGATCGTCGTTGCCGTTGACGAGGATGGCGTTGACGGCCTCATTCTGGAGAACGCCCGTGCCTTCGATGGGGAGATTGTGGAAGTGCAGGCCGTCAAAGCTATCGATGCCGGAGGAGCTGGCGAGGAGGAGGGTGCCGTCCGGGCGCTGGGCGACCATGCGGACGTAGTTGTCGGAGAGTCCGTCTTCTACCTGCCAGTCCTGCTTTTGATACTCGGATAGTTTGAGGTCCGATACTGGCATGGCGTTGAGGCCAGCAACGAGACAGAGCAGAGACGCAAGGACGCCTAGGGCGAAGCTGACGGGGCGAGCCAGCCGGAGGTGGCGGACGGAATGGACGTGCTCGGTCAAGGTCTGATGACCAAGGCGAACACAATTCTCTCGTCAGGGCAAGTCGGCGGGTGAAACTCAGGCGTCGAGCGGGCGCTCCGGGTGTACGGTCATCCAGCAGATGGCACCGAAGACGGCAAGGATTGCGGAGAGGGCGAAGGAGGTAGTCCAGCCGTAACGCTGGCCGATCCAGGGGGTGAGGGAGGCGGTCAGCGCGCCGCCGATCTGGCCGCCCATATTGACGAGGCTGGAGAAGACTCCTGAACTGCGGCCGGCGATATCGACCGAGACGGACCAGAAGGAGCTCTGCGAGAGGTAGAGGGTGCCTGCGCCGCCGGCGAGGATGAGGGCGGCGGCCTGCGGACTGTGGACCTGGGAGCCGAGGATAAGGAAGACTGCGGTGAGCAAGAGAGCGGCGGCGGCCAGGCCGCAACGTCCTACGCGGAGGCCGTAGGATTTGGTGAGGCGATCGCTGAGTGCGCCGCCGGCGAGACAGCAGATGGTCATGGAGATGAACGGCAGCATGGTGTATCGGGCGCTGGATTTGAGATCGAAGCCGCGGACCTGAGCCATGTAAAGGAAGAACCAACTGAAGAAAATCCAGGCGATATAGCCGAAGGAGAAGTAGCCGCCCATGAGGGCGAGGAGGTCGCGGCGGCGGAAGATGGCGCTCCAGGAGATCTGGGTGGAGGGGCGCGGTGCTTCGCCAGCTGCGGCGGTTACGCGGGGGGCAGGCGGGCCGCTGAGGCCGTCGCGGATTTCATTGAGTTCCGCGGGAGAGACGCCGCTGTGCTCTTCCGGGGTGTCTCGGGCGTTGTACCACCAGACTGCGCCTGCTATGAGTCCGATGACGGCGCTGAACCAGAAGGCGGCTCGCCAACCCTCACGGGAGATGATCCAGGCGAGGAGGGGTGGGGTGAGGCCGCTGCCTGCGCCTACGCCTGCGAAGATGAGGCCGTTGATGAAGCCGCGCTCTTCCAGCGGAACCCAGCGTGCGACGAACTGATTGGCGGCGGGATAGATGACGGCTTCTCCAGCACCGAGGGCGAAGCGTACGGCGACGAGCAGGAGGACGGCGTGGGAGATGCCGGAGGGGAGCAGTGTGGTGAGGGCTGTTGCGACTCCCCACCAGAGGACCCCGATGGTGAGGACCTTGCGCGGGCCGTAACGCGCGGCCAGCCAGCCGGCGGGGAGCTGGAAGCCTGCGTAACCGATGAGGAAGGCGCTGAAGATCCAGCCGAGGCGCTGGTTGCCGAGACCGTACTCCGTGCTGATCTGGAGGCCGGCGATGGAGATGTTGGTGCGATCGAGGAAGGCCACGCCGCTGAGAACGAAGAGCCAGAAGGCGAGGAAGAAGCGGACCTTGGTGCGACGTTCTGCGTACATCTTTGCGGCTCCGGGCGGCATTTCTGAGGTAAAGCTGCGCCCCACGATTCAACTACAGTTTCCATGGGACGCGCTAGGTCGAATGACCTGTTCAGGCTGAGGAACCTCCGCGGTTAGCTGTGGAGGAGATCCGGTTTGTTTGTGGCGAGGTGGCCGATGAGCTCTCCGAAGAGGGTGTTGGCCCAGGCAAACCAGGGGCGGGTGAACTTTGCGGCGTCGTCCTTGGAGTAGCTTTCATGCATGAAGCCGGTGCCTGCGGTGGAGGTCTTGAGGGTTTGCAGGCTGCGGCGGATTTCGGCGTCGTTGTTGCTGGTGATTGCATAGCTGATCTGCGACATGGGCCAGATCATGTCCTGGCCGACGTGTGGGCCGCCGATGCCTTCGCCAGCGGTGCCGCTGAAGAACCATGGGTTGGCGGGGCTCCAGACGAAGGCTCGCGTGCGGGCATAGAGCGCAGCGTCCGGGGAGCTGGCGAGATACGGAAGACCGAGGAGGCTGGGCATGTTGGCGTCGTCCATGAGCAACTGGCTGCCGAAGCCATCGACCTCATAAGCCCAGATGGTGCCGGTGGGAGTCTGGGCGATGGCGTGCTGCTGGAGGGCTTGTTCTACCTCTTTGGCGAGAGCTTCGGCGCGGTTGGCGAGGGCGTCGTCTTGAAGGACTTCATGTGACATGGTGGCGAGTTGGCGGAGGCTGGTGACGGCGAAGAGATTGGACGGGATGAGGAAGGGGAAGATGCAGGCGTCATCCGATGGGCGGAAGCCGGAGGCGATGAGACCGACGGGATTGATGGGGTTGCCGAAGCCGCTTGCGGGCAGGGTTTCAGTTGAGATGGGTGAGGTGCGCTGGAAGCTGTATGGGCCGGGGCCGTGCTTGCGCTGTTGGACGGTCATGGTGTCTACGACGAGGGACATGGCCTGCTTCCAGCGAGCGTCGAAGGGGCGGGTGTCTCCGGTCTGCTTCCAGTAGCCGTGGGCGAGACGGATGGGGTAACAGAGGGAGTCAAGCTCGTACTTTCGTTCGCCTACGCCTTGCTTGAGCTGGGTCTTGTCTTTGAGGCTCCACTCCAGCGGAGGTGCGTTGAGGTCTGCCATGAAGGCGTTGGCGTAGGGATCGATGAGGAGGCAACGGGCCTGGCGGCGGATGACGCCTTCGAGTAGTTCGCGGAGGCTGGGATCTTTGGCGGCCAGGGGGAGATAGGGCCAGACCTGGGCGGAGGAGTCGCGGAGCCACATTGCGTCGATGTCACCGGTGATGACGGTGGTATCGGGATGGCCTTCAAAGGTGCCGGGGCGCACGGTTGTATCGAGGGTGTTGGGGAAGCAGTTGGTGAAGAGGATGGCGAGATTGGGATCGGCGATGCGGCGGCTTGTCTGGGTGAGGAACTGCTCAACGAGTGGGCTTTGGAATCTGCGGTCGGATGGCTTGGGTCTTGCCTCAGGCAAGGTGGCCGGAGCGGCGGCGAAGGCGGGGCGCAGGGAGGCGGCGCTGATGGCGGCGGCGGTCATGCCTATGGTCCGCAGGGCTTCTCGTCTGGTGTGGGTTTTCTGCATGGGTGTCCGATCGTGGGTCAGGTTTCTCGCCCGATTCAATATACCTTCGTTTGGGATGCGGTGGTTCGAGCGGGGTTACTGCGGCGGATCGTTTTCAAGGAAGGCCTGGAACTCACGGATACGTGCGTCGCCGGCGCTTGAGATGATGTTCAGACGGATGCGCTGGGCGGTTACGGCAGGGAAGTGGTCGATCTTTTTGTGGCCGATGGCGCTGCCTTGAGCGACGGAGGTCCAGGCACCGTTTTTCCAGATTTCGATGCGGTAACGGAGGACTTGCTGGCCTTCATCGAGACGCTCCATGATGAGGGTGTGGTCGAAGGTGATCGGCTTGGGCATGTTCACCTCCAGCGTGCCGGTGTGGGTGCCTGCGGGTGCGGTCCAGAAGGTGTCGGGATCGGTATCGAGGGCGCGGGCTATGTTGGCGTCGGTGGGAAGATGGGGGGTCAAGAGACTTTTCCCGTAACGAGTCTGCAGGGCTGTGCCTAGTTCTTGCAGGCGTTTGACGTCCGCGTCCGGGAGCAGGCCGCGGTCGTCCGGGGCTACGCCTAACATCCACTGGCCGCCGTGGCCGACTGCGTTTTCATAGCTGTCAAGGAGCTCTGCTGTGGACTTGAGAGAGGCTTCATCGTTGGGGTGCCAGAACCAATGCACCTTGCGGAGGGGCGTATCGACTTCCACTGGACGCCAGCGGAGGACGCCGTGGCGATCAATGACGTTCCAGTTTTCGTACTCGATCTTGCCGGTTTCGTCACCGGCCCAACGTGCGTCGCCGTATTCGAAGAGGCCTATGTCCGCGAAGACGATGGTGTTGGGCTGATAGGTGCGGAGGGTCTCGATGATTTTGGCGAAGTTGTAGGTTCTGCCGGTGCTGCCCGCGCCGTCCAGCCAGAACTCGACCAGGTCACCGTAACGGGAGGCTAGTTCTTCCAGCTCTGCGTTGTAGTACTTGTCGTAGGCTGCGGGGTCAGCGTATTTGGGTTCGTGCCGATCCCAGGGTGAGAGGTAGACGCCGAACTTCAAGCCGTTGGCGCGGGCTGCGTTGGCGACCTCGCGGACCATGTCGCCTTTGCCGTCTTTCCAGGGACTCTGCTTGATGCTGTAGTCGGTTTGTCCGGTGGGCCATAGGCAGAAGCCGTCGTGATGCTTGGCGACCATGACGACGTATTTTGCGCCTGAGGCCTTGATGGCTTTCATCCATTGGTCTGGGTTGAACTGTGTGGGGTTGAAGACCTTTGGGCTTGCTGTGCCGTCGCCCCACTCGCGGTTGAGGAAGGTGTTGGTGCTGAAATGAAGGATGACTCCGAACTCGAGGTCCTGCCACTCGGTCTGCTGCGGGGATGGCTTCATGTCAGTGACGTTCTGCGCGTGTGCCGATGCAAGGGTGCTGACGATGCAGGCTGCAAGCAGGGTGTTGATGAGTCTCATTCGTTTCATGGCCGATGTCCTTGGGCTGTTGCGGTCTACCGCACAGTTTACCGGAGGTGAGACTTTGCCAAGCGGCTGCTGGCACCCTGTTCGACTAAACTAGAAGCTAGCCGTATGCCAGCCGAAATCATTCTTCAGCAAAGTCCGGAGGTTGCCGCACTCATCGAGAGGCGGGAGCGACTTGCCGCCGTTCGTACTGCGCTGGCGGAGCGTGAGTCGGGGTTGGCGCAGACTCGGGCGCGGCTCAAGAGCTTTGAGGGGCGGTATCTGCGGCAGGTCGGCATCCTTTATGCGGAGCTAGACGAGTTGGAGGCGCGGATTGCTGAACGTGAGGTCGATCTCTATGATTCTGAAGCTGCCCGGCGTCGCGCCGTGGAGGCTCGTCAGCGTGCACAGGAGACTCACGATGCTGCGTTCAGCGATGCTCATGAGGCAGAGGAGTTCGATCCGCCACCTAATTTGAAGGCGCTGTTTCGTGAGGTTGCGAAGCGCATCCATCCGGACTTTGCAAGGGACGATGCCGAGCAGGAGCATTTCACGCTGCTGATGATGCGGGCGAATCAGGCGTATAGCCGTGGGGATACCGAGGCTCTGCAACGGCTTCTTGATGACTACCGTGAGGTGAATACTTCTACTGCCGAGGAAGGGGCTGCCGCGGAGCTGCTTCGTATCGTGCGGCAGATTCAACATGCCGAACGCGACCTTGCGAAACTTGATGCCGAAGAGCAGGAGCTACTGGCCAGTGAGCTTGGTCAACTGCATCTGGATGCGGAGGCTGCTGCTGGGGAACATCGTGACCTGCTTGCTGAGTTGGCGAGCAGCCTAAGAGAGCAGGTTGCCGAGGCTCAGCACCGGTTTGAGCTGATCGATCGCCAGATTGGCGCGCATGGACGATAAGGCTCAAGCGGGGCTGCAACATATCCCTAGTGGCTCCGCGTTGACGCTGCATTCGGCGAAGTCGGGTATCTTTGCCCGTGGGCGTAGGGACTCTGCCAATGCGGCTTCCAACCCGCACTACAGACGTGCTGTGAGCGACTATAACGCTGGGCAGTTCACCGAGGCTGCTGCTGGTTTCCTGCTTGCGGCTGAGCAGGGTCATGCAGAGTCACAGTACATCCTGAGCACGATGTATGACGCGGGGAAGGGTCTGCCGCAAGATTCAACGCAGGCTGAACATTGGGAGCGTAGGGCGGCTGAACAGGGGCATGCTTATGCTCAGGCCAACCTCAGCTTCCGTTACTACAACGCCGGGGATTTTGCCGAGGCGTTTCTGTGGTGTCAGCGTGCCGCGGACGGGAAGCTGGCCTGGGCGCAATACAATCTTGGCCTGATGTACCGCAAAGGTGAGGGAGTGGCGCGAAGCGATGCGGAGGCTGCTCATTGGTATCGGCTGGCTGCTCTGCAGGAGTTTTCTGAGGCACAGCAGCGGTTGGGTGACCTTTATTCTCTTGGCGAAGGGGTGTCACGCAGCTACAGTCAGGCGGCTGCGTGGTATCGGAAGGCTGCGGATCATGGCAACGCTGAGGCGCAGTTTCAGCTTGGTCATCTTTACCAGACGGGGCTGGGGGTGGAGCATGACTATACGGAGTATCGGCACTGGACCCGGCAGGCCGCGCTTTCAGGGCATGAAGAGGCGCTGAGGGAGATGAAGAGCCGCGAGTACCGCGACCCTTGATCCTGGGTTCCGATGATGTACTACTTTGCTGCTCCAATTCTGAGGAGAGCTACTCCGTGCGGGGGGATGGAGGCGGTGTAGGCGGGGCCGTTTGCGGGAACGGCCTCATGCTTCCAGAGGTCTCTTACGCTGACGTGCTTTGTGGCGTAGCCGGCGGGCAGGGAGCTCCAGGGGAGGTTGGCTGGAGTGGCTGCGTCGCCACGGTTGTAGATGCCGACGATGATGGAGCCGTCTTCCATCGGACGCCAGATCGTTTCGACTTTACCCTTGGTGGAGAGGGCCTGGACGGGCTTGGCGGCTTTGTCCTGATCGATGGCGATGACCTCCTTGTTGAGCAGGATGGATGAGGTCTCGGGCGACATGGAGCGGAGGTCGTTGCCGGCGATGAGGGGAGCGGCGAGCATGGACCAGAGGCTCATGTGGGTGCGGTACTCGTCTGGGGTCATGCCGCCGTTGCCGATCTCGAGCATGTCTGGATCGTTCCAGTGGCCAGCGCGGGTGTAGCTGGAGATGGCGATCTGGCTGAAGCCGATCTTGTCCATGGACTCCCATGTGTCGCGGATATCTCCGGTGGTGCGCCAGAGGTTTCCGCCGACCTTTGAGCCCCACTTCCAGACATCGGCGTCACCGTACTGGCAGAGGCTGTAGACGATGGGATGGCTGGATTGGGAGAGGGCTTCACCCATCTTCTGGTAGAGGCCGCGCTCGTTTTCCAGGGTGGACTCATAGATGGCGCGTGCGCCGCAGAGATCGTACTTGAGGTAGTCGATGCCCCAGGCTGCGAAGGTTTTGGCATCCTGGGCTTCATGGCCGAAGCTGCCTTCATAGCCGGCGCAGGTTTTGCCTCCGGGTGAGGAGTAGATGCCGATCTTGAGGCCCTTGGAGTGGACGTAGTCTGCGAGGCCCTTCATGTCAGGGAATTTGTTGTTGGTCTGGATGGTGCCGTCGGCGGCGCGGTCCGCTTCCCAGGTGTCGTCTATGTTGATGTACTGGTAGCCGGCCTTGTTCATGCCGGTGGCGACCATGGCGTCGGCCATGCTTTTAACGTCGTCCGCGGTGATCTTGCCGGCGAACTTGTTCCAACTGTTCCAGCCCATAGGCGGGGTGCGGACGAGGCCGTTGTCCGGGATATCTTTGGGCGCGGGGAGGGGGAGCGGTGCGGGTGGGACTGCGGCCTCGCGTGTGGTGCGGATGGCTTCACCAGTGACGGAGCCACCGTTGTATCTGTGGAACTCCAGCGTGAGCTTGCCATCGGCAAAGGTGCCGTCGTAGACGATGGGCGTTACCGTTGAGCCGATTGAGGCAGGTGAGCCGGGCTTGAGTGGGGGCGGGACTGTGGCGAAGCGAATCTTGCCGGCTTTGAGGGTGCCCTCGATTGCCTGGCCGCCGACGTTTCTGCCGAAGAGTTTTCCGGAGACGGTTTCGCCCGAGGCATTGAGTTCGAGATAGGTGTGGCGGAAGCTGCCGTCTGTGTTTGGGAGGCGTAGATCCCAATAGCCATTGAGGCCGGTCTGGGCTTGCGCGATGAGGGCTGTGGAGAGCAGGAGGCCGGAGAGCAGGCAGGTTTTGTTGGTGAGGGTCTTGGTGAGCATCATGGGATGTGTTTCCTCGTGGCGTTTACAGCGGTTAGAAGTTGAGCTTGAGGGCGAGCTGGCCGATTCTGGGATCGGTGGAACTGGTGACGGTTCCGAAGCCGGCGGTGGCGATGGATGCAACCGGGTTGTTGAGGTTGGTTTTATTGATGACGTTGAAGAACTCGGCGTGGAACTGGAGGCGGAAGCGGTCGCTACCGAGGGGGATGTTCTTGAGGAGGCCTACGTCCCAGTTGATGGCACCGGGGCCAAAGAGGCTGTTCTTGCCAAGGTTGCCGGCGCTGCCGAGAGCGGGGATGGCGAAGGCAGCCTGATTGAGGTAGCCGACGCAGGCGGATGCGATGGTGCAACCGGTCTTCGAGTATTGAGGGACTCCCGGGACGACGGTTGCTCGATCCGAGTTGAGGCCAGTCTGGGAGCGATCCGAGCCGGCGATGACGGTGAACGGGGTTCCGGATTGTAGTCGGAGGATACCGGTGGTCTGCCAGCCGCCGATGGCTTCTTTCAACAGGGCGTTGTGGAGTGATGCGCCGGGGAGGTCATAGACGTAAGAGAGGACACCGATGTGGCGACGGTCGAAGTCTGATGAGCCGTAGTCAAAGGCGTGGCGGTTGATGGTTCCGTATGGGAGGGCGGAGTTGTTGGACGCGCTGGCGTTGGTGTTGGACTGGAGGTATGGGATGTCGTCAAGGGATTTGGAGAAGGTGTAGTTGGCGAGGACGGTGAGGTGTTCAAAGCGGCGCTGGATGGAGAGTTGGACGCCGTTGTAGTTGCTGACGGCATCGTCATTGACCTCAGCGATGCTGCCGAAGCCTTTGTAGCCTCGCCGTGCATCCGTGCCGAGCGTGCTGCCCGGCGTGTAGATGGCGGGGTTGAGCTCGACGCTCTCATAGACGTGGCGTGCGAGGGAGCCGACGTAGCTGATGCGGCCGAGGAAGCCACCTTTGAGCTGCTGCTCTACGGTGAGGTTGAAGTCGTAGGTGGTGGGAACGAAGAGCTTGGAGTTATTGGCGGGGTTATAGGTGACGACGAGCACGGGAGCGGTGAAGGCCGTGTTGGCCGAAGGGACGGGAGATGCGGGGAATGGGTTCGTTATGCCGAGATATGGGTTGCTAAACGGTCCGGCTGGTGTGGTGAGGCTGACGGTTGGGCTGAAGGGAGTGACGTCTACAAAGCGATTATTGCCGATGCCAACCTGCTGCGAATCATGGAAGGAGCCGATGGCACCGCGGATGGCTGTCTTGCCGTTGCCGAAGACATCGTATGCGAAGCCGAAGCGTGGTGCGAAGACGTTCCAGGAAGGATTGACGCCGTTGTAAGGCATGCCTGCGTCGCCAGGGAAGATGAGGCCGGCGGGTGCGTTGGGGAAGACGGTGGAGCGGATGCCGGCGGCGTAATTATCCGGGCGGAACTGCTCTACGCGGCCCTTGGTCTCAACCCAGGGGAGATACGGCTCCCAGCGGAGACCCATGTTGAGAGTGAGGCGGCGGGTGGCGTGGAAGTCATCCTGGGCGTAGACGGCGATGGGATGATCGCGATTGTCCTTGGTCTCACCGGCGGCCTGAACGAAGGTGCGGACGTTGCCGAGAAGGAAGCCTGCGAGTGCGTTATTGGTGCTGTCCGCGGTGAAGCCGAAGTTGCCGGCGGCCTGGAAGGCATCGCGGAGGAGAACGGTTCCGCGGACCGCGGCTACTCCGAAGACGATAGAGTGGCGTCCGTGAATGACGGTGAAGTCATCCGCGAGGTTGTAGTTATCGCGATAGATCTTGAGCGGGAGGTTGGTGCCGGTGGTGCCGAAGTAGCCGGTGACGGTGACCTGTCCGAGGAACTTGGTGCCGGCGGGCTGGTAGATGTTGACGCCGAGATCATTGTAGTTGACGGAGCCTGCGGGTGGGCCGGTGTTGGTGGTGACGCGGGTATAGGAGAGGCGGAGATCATTGAGGATGTTGGGTGTGAAGATGTGGGTGTCCGAGACGATGGCGTTGTGGGCGTAGCTCTGGGTGGGGCTGACCTCACTGAGGTAGTTGGTCTGATCAAGGAACGAGCCGTTGTTAAACTTGTTGAGGTAGTAGCGGGCGGAGATGCGATCCTTGCTGCCGATGGAATGATCAATGCGTCCCATGTACTCATGGAAGCTCTGCTTGGAGGGGAGGCCGTAGAGGACGCGGCCGCTCTGGTCCGCGCCGGCGAGCGGCAGGTACTTGGTGAGGGCTACCGCTGACTTATCAAAGGAGGCGACGGGGATCTGGTTGTTGACGTACGGCGCCTTGGTGATGGGGTTGACGAGTTGATAGGCTTTGCCCAGCGGGTTGGCGGGGTTGGTGGCGCTGAGGTATGCGGAGAAGTCTCCATTGAGCTCCGCAGCCGTGGGGACGAAGGCCTGGTTGCCGTTGACGATGTTGCGGACTTCAGTCTGCTGATAGCCGAAGAAGAAGAAGGTCTTGTCACGACCATCATAGAGATGAGGGATCATGATGGGACCGCCGATGGTCCCGCCGAACTGGTTGCGCTTGAGCTGATCGCGGGTGGTGGCGAAGTAGTTGCGGGCGTTGAAGACGGCGTTGCGGACGAACTCGAATGCATCACCGTGGAAGCCGTTATTGCCGGACTTCGTGATGGCGTTGATGACGGCGCCTGCGCTGCCACCGTAACGAGTGCTGTAGTTCGCGGTCTGAACGCTGAACTCCTGGAGGGCGTCCGGGAAGGGGAAGGGCATGTTGACGTTGGTGTAGGTGTCGTTGTTGCTGACGCCGTCCAGGTTATAGCTGCTCTGGTTGGAACGGGAGCCGTTGAAGGAGAGGGTGATGGCGGACGGGAAGGTCTTGGTGATGCCTTGGTCGATACCGGAGTTTGAGCCTACGGTTGCTCCGGGGACAAGGAGTGCGAGCGATACGGCGTTTCTGCCGTTGAGGGGGAGATCGACGATACGCTTCTGCTCGACGACTTGATTGAGCACGGAGGTGGAGGTGTTGACTTGAACGGCGTTCGATTCGACGGAGACGGTTTGGGCTTCACCGCCGATGGTGAGTGGGGCGCTGATGGTGAGGCTCTGATCCGCGAGCAACGTGACGTTGTTCTGCTTATAGGAGCTGAACCCCGGCGCCTCAATGGTGACGGTGTAGACCGAAGGATCGAGCGAGGGGATGACGTAGTAGCCCTGGTCATTGGCCTTGACCTCACGGGTCAGCTTCGTGCCTTCGTTGACGACCTTGATGTTGGCGTTTGGGATGACTGCGCCGGTGCTGTCCGTGATGGTTCCGACGATCGTTCCGAAGCCCTGAGCGGAAGCTCTGCCTGAGATGAATAGCGTCGCGATGATGGCGAGCGCGAAGAGAAGCCTGTAGCCCTTGGACTTTGCGGGCTGTGGAAGGGAGTTGAGAAGTGATGTCGAGAGCTGGCTGGGGTGCGAGGTCTGACGTGATGAAAAAGCGGCAGGTTTCATGGTGGATCCTTTCGTCGCGACAGGAGGAGGGGCCAACGTTGACGGCTGCCTGAGGACCTGAGGAGTGAACGGGAGGATATTAGTCACATGGTCTGACCATCGTCAAGTGACCCGGAGAATCTTTTTTGGGGACTGGACCACTCCCATTGATAGCGCCTAGCCTGCTGCAGGCGCGAATAGACGCAATCCTTGCTCCCTCAATTGCGTGGGGTTCTGGCCTGTCTTACGTGTTGCTTGAATCTGGGTCTTAGTCGGTGGAATCGGCGAGGAGGATACGGAGGTCGCGAAGATTATTTCCGGTTGGGCCGGTGAAGACGGTCGCTCCAAGACGATTGAGCAGGCGGAAAGAGTCAAAGCTCTGGAGGGCTTGCAGGGCCTCATCTGGAACCCCGTCGAGGGTCGACGCATCGACGACAGCTCCGGCTGCGACACTGTTTCCGTCTATCCCATCTGAGCCGGCGGAGAGGATTGTGATGCGCTCGTCTGATTTGAGGCGTGAGGCGCAATAGAGGGTGAAGTGTAGATTGCGCCCACCCATTCCAGGGGCTTCCGAGCCTTGACTGCTCCCTAATCCTGCCGGAGAAGTCGGTATCTGGACCGTGACCTCCCCGGCGGAGAGGAGGCAGACGCGACCGTGCTGCAACTGCAAGGTCCGGATGCGATTGAGGAGATAGTACGCGGCGTCGCGATAGTCCCAGTCATCGCAGGTGTTGTCGATGAATGTTGTGAAACCAAGGTATTCTGCGTGTCGGCGAGCTGCACCTTCCAGATCCTCTGACGAGAGTAGGAGGAAGATATTTTCCTGAAAGTCACCGGGTTTTGGAGTTTCCGGTAGCTGAGAGGATGCAAAGAAGCTCTGCACGGAGGGGGCGAATTGGCTGGGTAAGCTGAACTTCTGCAGGATTTTCCGGCAATCTTCGATGGTCGTTGAGTCTGCAAGAGTCGGGCCAGAGGAAAGAGCGTCCAGTTGGCCGGCTGGGACATCCGAGAGAAGCAGTGAAAGATGACGCATCTTGCCTGCGGCCAAGGCAAGACGACCTCCCTTAACTGCGGAGAAGTGCTTCCGGATGCAGTTGATTTCAGAGATGGAAGCGCCGCTGCCGACTAGTGCCTGGTGGAAGCTTATGGTGTCGTCAAGCGAGATGTCAGGGTCCAGGGGCAGTTCCATCATTGCGGATGCACCTCCGCTGATCAGGAAGAAGCAGAAGGTCTGTCCGTGATCCTTGCTTGCCGCGGAAGCTAGGAGGTCGAGTGCAGTCTGGGCTCCTGTGAATGATTCACGGTTTGGCGAAGGGTGTCCGCCGGTGAAGTAAGAAAAGCCTGGCTTTGGCTGCAGCGCGGCAGAGGGCGCGATGACGACGCCACCCAGAGTGCATCCTGCGGGTATTGGACAAATTGGCAGGAACGCATCCAGCATTGCAAGGGCTGCTTTGCCGATTGCGACGATCAGGATTTTTGTGATGTGGGTCAGGTCGAATGCGAGCGTGCCCTTGAGATGGAGGGCGCAGATGCCGTGCGTCATCTCTCCGCGGAGTTTCAAGGAAAATGCCTGCTGCACCGAGCAGTCTTCAAGCGCTGTCGAAAAGATTTGTCGCGCGTTTGTGCTGAGAGTGTTCTTCACGAGGCGTTGGCGTAGGAGTTGCGGGTACATAAGTTTTTAGTCATCTTCAAAGAGAACTCAGTGGTTTTGAATGGTTAAAACATCGCTCTACCGATGTTCTGGTAGTGCCTCCCGCATACATTTGACCAAGAGTGTCATATGGTCATACCATTGTCAACGCGACAGGCAAAGCGTTGCATCCGGAGGGTGGGCCGAAGATGAAGAGGCGCGAGGCAACTGCGGCTTTGACGCCGATGCAGGCAAAGATACGTCCCGTGACCAAGGTGTCGATCAGTGAGGACATTGCGCAGCAGATCATGGACCTGATCTCAAATGGGGATCTGAAGCCGGGACAACGGCTGCCGGCTGAGAGGGATCTCTGCAAAAATTTCAATGCTGGACGTTCTTCCCTGCGTGAAGCGTTGCGCTGTCTTTCGATCATGGGCGTATTAGATGCCCGGGTTGGCGAGGGTACGACGGTGGCGGTGGACGGCGTCAAGTTCATGGGCAAGATCGTCGAGTGGCGACTCATCACCGAGCGGCATGACATTGAAGATCTGCTTGAAGTGCGCATGGCCCTCGAGGGCATTGCGGTTGCGAAGGTGGCCAGCCTGGGACGCGAGGAAGATCTTCAGCGCTTGCAGAAGTCGATCAAAGAGATGCGAGGGGCGATCAAGGATGCGAAACGCTTCGCTGCTCTCGATTTGGCATTCCATGTGGCGATTGCCGGTATGTCTGAGAATTTTCTGCTTTCCGACCTGATCTCTATGATCAGAAGTCAGTTGGTTCGGGGTCTTTCCGCCGTGCTGCTTCTTCCAAACGCGGTGAAGCTATCGCTTGAAGAGCATGTGGCGATTTACGAGGCGATTAAAGCCAAGGATGCCGAAGGCGCGCGCGCGGCTATGCAGGGACACTTGCAGGCGGCGTTGGAACGCTATAACAAGTCGGTTGCCAGGCAGGAGCGGACGAAGAGTCCGCGATCCAACACAGCTCGCACCTAAGGATTCCAATGGTAGTGTCACGCGTGTGCGGCACGGAGCAGAACCCACTTGCCGGGTCGGAGGCTGGGATGAAAGCGCTGTATCGGCGAGTTACGTTGCGTGTAATTCCGCTGCTGATCGTGCTTTATTTCACGGCGTTTCTCGATCGGGTGAACGTCAGTTTCGCTTCGATCACGATGAATCGTGATCTTGGTATTGGAGAGAGTGCTTTCGGCCTGGCGGCGGGTGTGTTTTTTATCGGCTATCTGGTTTTTTCTCTGCCGAGCAATCTGATGCTGGAACGTTTCGGGGCGCGGCGTTGGATCGGGATCATTATGGTTGCCCTGGGTCTCTTATCTTGCGCGACGGCTTTCATTCACACTGCATCGACTTACATCGTGCTGCGTTTCATGATCGGCGCGGCGGAGGCGGGGTTCTTTCCGGGAGTGATCCTCTATCTGACCCTGTGGCTTCCAGCTTCAGTGCGGGCGAGTCTTATGGCGCTTTTTACCTTGTCCATTCCTTTGTCCAACGTGATTGGAGCGCCACTTTCAGCCGCGATTCTTTCGCTCAATGGAAGGGGCGGGCTGCAGGGTTGGCAATGGCTGTTTTTGATGGAGGGATGTCCTGCTATCGTTCTTGGCTGCGCCGTGCCCTTCCTTTTAGCAGCCAGGCCGCAGGAGGTTTCATGGCTTACGACGGATGAGTCACGGGCGTTGGGAGATGCGATTGCGCGTGAGGAGACGCTTGCTCCATCCGGCGATGGAGTGACGTTCAGCTTCGGTCAATGGTTTGCGTTGTTCCGTTCCGGACTCATCTACTTCTTTCTGATGGTTGGGCTCTATGAACTCAGCTTCTGGATTCCTCGCATCCTTCATGATCGGGGCGTTCCTGCGGCGGAGCTGGGGTGGAAGACGGCGATTCCCTTTGCGGTTGGTGGTCTTGGGATGGTTCTCTGGAGCCGGTTTTCAGATCGAAGCGGCAGGGGCCAGATGCAGTTGGCGTTCGCTTTTATCGTTGGGGCATCCGGTCTTGTTCTTGCGGGAGTTGGAACTGGGTGGCTCCCTGCCGTTGCGGGTCTGTCCATCACCTCTATTGGTGTGTTGGCTGGGATGCCGATCTTCTGGGCTTGGGTGACAGCCGGCATGGGTGCGGAACGCGCGTTCGCGATTGCAGGGATCAACTCTATCGGGAATATCGGGGGCTTTCTTGGGCCTTACCTGACGGGCATGATTTTGGAGCATACCCATAGCTTTCGGCCGGGTATGTGGCTGACGGCCGCCTGCCTTCTATGCGGCGCCGGACTTACTTCTGTGACCTCGAAGCGCCCGGGACATCTGGCGGTTTGATTTGGGGCGACCTGCCTAAACTCCATCATTGTTGTGCCGGGTGCGGACGCGTCGTTGCGCCCGGGGTAATGCGGAGGCTTGTGGGGCGGAGTTGAGCGATGCCTGAGCCGTGAGGTGCGCGTTTTACGAGCTTCCACTCGCTTCCTGCAACCGATACGCTAGGGCTACTTGCTGGTGATGGTCAGTGCGATGGGCAGGGAGGTGACGCCGGTCGCGCTGGTGATGGTGACGTTGATGGTGCCGCTGAAGGGAACGCCTGGGGGGACGGTGGAGTACGGAGCCGGGTTACCGGGGGTGCAGCCGGTGAGGAACTGCGATGCCCCAAGAGCCAGGACGCAGATGCTCAGAAGGATAAAACGCCGAAGCTTCTGTGCCGATTGACGGATGAAGCAAAACGGGAGGAACAGCGCGGGAAAGAGCAGGCCGGCCATGACGAGCTTTGTGGGCTCAGCGATGGAGGCTGTGAAGACAGGGATGGTCGTGATGGTCAGGGTCGAGGTGAGTTTGGCTCCATCCCCGGCTGCGGTGAGGGTGGTGGGGCTGAAGGTGCAGGTGGCGGAGGTGGGGAGTCCGGAGCAGGCGAGCGGGCTGAAGGTGCCGGTGTAGCCGACCTGGGGGCTGATGGTGAGGGTGTCGGTTGCGCTCTGGCCGCCGACGATGGCGAGTGTGGTGGTCGAGAGCGCGGCGGCGAAGGTGGGTGCCGGATTGAAGGTTGCGGTGACTGTGGATGCGGCGGTTCCGGTGGTGACGCTGCAGGTCGTGCCTGAGGTGCTGGTGCAACCGGCCCAGTTGCCAAAGAGGGAGCCCGTGCCCGGGGTCACGGTGAGGGTTACGGAGGTGCCGGCGATGTACGAGGCCGAGCATGTGGTTCCGCAGGAGATGAAATTATCGCTGCTTTTGACGGTGCCCGTGCCGGTACCTGCCTTGGCTACGGTGAGGGCGAAGGTGGGGGCGGCGTTGAAGGTTGCAGTGACTGTTATGGCAGCGGTTGTGGCGACTGTGCAAGTGGTGCCGGAGACAGAGGTGCAGCCAGACCAACTGGCGAAGACGGAGTTGGTGGCGGGTGTGGCCGTGAGCGTCACTGTATCGGTGGGGGCGAAGCTGGCGGTGGCGGAGGTGCAGCCGGTTCCGCAGGAGATGGCGGTATCGATGCTGGTGTCGAGCGAGTTGTTGATGGTGGCGGTGGCGATGGTGCCGCAGCCTGCCCCAGTCTTTTTGGCGGTGAGGACGACGTTGGTGGCGACTTCAAAGGCTGCGTCTGTGTAGTCCTCATCGATGTTCAGGGTGAGGCCTCCGTAGGTGCTGTTGAAGGAGCTGGAGGTCTGGCGGGAGCGGTGGTGGTTGAGCCAGTAGTTGGCGGGTAGATCGATGGTGGTGGGGTAGACGGTATTGCAGGTGGTGCCGCAAGTGACGCCGCTGCTGAAGAAGTAAGTGAACCAGATGGTGTCGATGGCAGGCGTGACCGTGGTGGCGGTCCAGGTGTCGAACTCATTGTGGCCGCTGTAGACGGCGGCGAGATAGCCTTTGGCGTGGAGCTCTGAATCCCATCCCTGGATGAAAGCCTGGGTGGTCGCGACGTTGGCGGCGACTGTGTAGGAGTACGCCTCCATGTCGTACGCGATGGTGGAGCCCTGGTTCATGCCGAGCGAGATCATCTGGGCTACGGCCGAGTCCGCCTCCGCTACTCCCTGAGCGGTTGCGGTGGCGGGGGTGGTGCTGATGCTATAGGTGAAGGTTCCGCCGGGTGCCTGCGGTCCGACCCAGATGGGAACGATCTCCCAGCCTTGCGTGAGGACGCTTGAGACGTAAGCGGGAGTGAGGTTGGAGAGGCCACTGGCGCAGGCGAACTCATTGCCGCCGATATAGGTTCCAACGGTCTTGTATGGGCTGCCGGTCCACCAGGTTTGAAGCTGCGCGACGGTGGGGAGGGTGCAGGCGTCGAAGCCGAGGACGCCGGTGACGGGGAACGATGAGGCGGGGGTTGGCGCGGCGGCGCTTGATGAGATCTTCTTTGGAACGTTGGTCTGCTGGGTGGACTCCAGTTCAAGGCCGGGGATGCGGCCGAGCGAGAGGAAGGTGTGGCCGCCATCCTGCGTGGCCATGAGGGACCTGGATTGAGTGCAGACGCCGGTCTGCGGGATGCATGTGCCGGCGGAGAAGAGAACCCAACCGTTTGCCTCCGTGCTGAAGCTGGAATGCAGGGGCGTGAGGGTGGCTGGCGTGGAGGTGAGACCGGTTTGCTTCGAAAGGGCGATGGTTGGGAGGCTTTGCGAGAGAGGCGCGAGTGTTGCGAAGGTTGTGGAGGCGGGCAGGACGGTGGGCTGCCATGTGGCTCCGGCGTCCGTAGTGTCGTAGCGGATGACGGTGGTGCCGGTATCGCCGAGGTAGGTGCGGAGGAGAGAACCGTGAGCGGCATCCGTGAAGATGGGCAGGGTGATGGTGCTATTGGTGTGGGCTAAGGCGGCTGAGGGCTTGGGCAGATTGGAGGCGTGCCAGGTTTGTCCTGCGTCCGCGGTGGCGAAGAGTTCGTCGCCGTTGGGCCCGGGGCCGGTCCAGCCGTGGGTGGTGTCCGTGAAGAGGAGGTCTGCGCCTACGGGTGGGTTGGGAGTGGGGGTCCAGTGGAGGCCGCCGTCTGTGGTGTGGAGCAGGAGGCCGCGGCGGAAGGCGGAGCTGGATTGGATCGAAAGCGAGATCCAACCGTTGCGGCTGTCTGCGAAGAATGGATGAGAGATGCCGTTGAAGACTGAGGCCTCCGTGAAGGGGGAGGCGATGGAGGAGTAAGACCAGTGAGCGCCCTTGTCTGGTGTGTGGGCGATGGTGAGGGCGGTTCCGTCAGCGGCGGATTCTACGGTCCAACCTTCGCCCTGCTGCGAGAAAAAGGCTCCGCTGACGAGAGGTGCGTTGGGCTGGGTTAGCGTGATTTCAGACCACTCGGCACCGAGAGAGTCTGTCCAGAAGAGGCGGTTATCGGCGAGCAGCCAACCAGATCGCGGGGCTACGAGCTTCAGGGCCTGGATCGTGTCCGCGGACGCGGTCTGGGCGAGAGCAGGCTGGAAAACAGCGAGAGACGACAGGGCAGCGACAAGGACCTGGAGCAGCTTTACGTGAGCAGGCTTTTGCATCTTGGGTCTCCGTTACGGGTAACGACTGTTTTCATTTCAGCGATTGCAGGTAAGAAACAGAAGCGCGTACTAAGCGTAGGCAGACTAGAAGCGGTATTTAGCCGCAAACTGGAACTGCCGGGCAGGAGACAAGGTGCTGGTGATGAGGCCGAAGGTGCTGGTACTTACGGAGTTTCCGGGAGCTGCGTAGCTTGCCATGTTGAAGGCGTTGAAGGCGTCTGCGCGGAAGACGAAAGCCTGCTCGCGGAAGGTGCGGAACTCCTTGAAGACGGACATGTCAATGATGCGGTAGCCGGGTGCGCGCTCCGTGTTGACGTGTGCGGTGCCGAACTGCAGGCTGGTTCCCGGGCCGTAGGCGCAGGTGCCGTTGGAGGCGCCGGTGCAAGGCAGCGCGGACTTGTCATTGCCGAACCAGTTGGTGAGTGTACGGTTCTTTATGATGAGGGGGAGATACTGATTGGCGCGAGCTGTGCCGTTGTTGGCGTTGGCGACATTGGTGGCGATGATGGTGATGGGGAAGCCGGAGTAGAGGATGGCGTCGCCGGAGATCTTCCAGCCGCCGAGCGCTCCATCGACGAGGCGGTTCCAGTTGCCGCCGAAGTCGCGACCGTGGCCGAAGGGAAGGGCGTAGACGGCGGTGAAGTTGACGGCGTTGCGGGAGTCAGTGGCGGCTACGCCGTAGTCTCCGTGGGGGTTATAGATGTTCTGTGGGAAGACGCTGGCTCCGTCCACTCCGCTGACTCCGTAGAAGCCGGGGTTGTTGGTCATGGACTTCGACCAGGTGTAGTTGAAGGTGTACTCGAGGCCGTGACTTTCACGTTGGCGGATGGTGACCTGCATCGCGTTGTAGTTGGAGAGGCCTTCCGACTGGGTGAGATAGACGAGGCCGCCGGTGCCTACGAGCTTGGCGTAAGGCGCGGTGGAGGCGACGCCGTTGGTGGTGTACTGGTTGACGTTCTCAGGGACGATCAGGTGCTGACCGACCTCGCCGACGTAGCCGATCTGGAAGGTCGTCTTGTGGTTCAACTCCACCTGGCTGGCCAAGTTGTACTGCTGGATAAGTGCCGGCCGCAGGTTGTGGGACCAAGCCTGGTAGCGGGTGCTGGCTACGCTCACGTTTCCAGGTGCCTGGGCGAAGCCATTTTCAACCGGCACGGGCGTTCCGCCTGAGGTGGCCGTGGGGGTAAGGCTGGTGTTCGCGAACTGGAAGATGAACGGTGCGTTCTGCGACATGCGGAGATTGGCTCCGGTGCCTTCAAGATCATCGGTGATGCCGTACCCTCCGCGGATGACGACGCCGGGATTGAGCTGATAGGCAAAGCCTACGCGCGGCATGAACTCTTTGTAGTAGGGCTTGTAGAGGGCTTCGCTATTGCCGTTTTGTCCGGCGAACTGGAGACATACGGGACAGGTGGAGGGGTTATCGGTGTCCACGTTGACTTGCTTGTTGTTCACTTCGGTGATGGGCTGGTCAAAGCCATACCGCAGGCCGATGTTCAGGGTGAGATTGGAGCGAAGCTTCCAGTCATCCTGAGCGTAGAAGGCGAGGCGATACTGGCGCTGACCGACCGGGCCTGAGACTCCGCCAACGGCCTGCGAGGACGACTGGTCGAGCACGAAGTCGGCAAAGCCGTAGCCGGCAACCTTGGTGCCGGTGGGGACGGTGCTGGCGGCCGAGGTATCGGCGGTGAAGGTGCCGTTGTAGGAGAAGAGGCCCATTGCTCCGTTTGCGCTGGGGTAAAAGTTATTTTCCTGGTAGCGGAGTGCCTGTGCGCCGAACTTGAGGATGTGCTTGCCGCGCAGCCAGGTGACGTCGTCGCCGTAGTCGAAGATGTTGTCGTGGTAGGTTGTCGCTGCGCCACGGGTTCCAATGTTGCTTTCTACGCTGGAGAGGTTGACCTGGCTGAAGCCTGAGTAGGGTTGATTCGGGAAGGGAAGGCCAAGCATCGAGTCGCCGGAGCGGCCGAACTGTCCTGTCGCGTCCACGGGCTCGCCCTGCAGCCAGCCGATGCGGGAGAATCCGGCACGGAATGCGTTCTGGAGGGCACTTGAAAAGGTGTGGACCTCATTGATGACGCCGCCAGCGAAGGGATACTCGCTACCGCCGGGGAAGGTGATCAAGAGGACAGGCTGGGGAGTCGCGTCCCAGGCGTCGCCCATTGAGAAGCGGGCGTTGATGGCGTCATGGGTGCCCAGGGTGTAGTCGCCGCGGACGTCGCCCTGATTGTTGACGATCACCGACTTGGTGTTGCTCTGGTAGTTGGACGAGTCGGGCGAGGTGGTGGGGTTTACGCCTACCCGGTTGGGCAGAGGATAGACCTCGGGGTGAGCGAAGAGATATTTGGCAACCGGGTTGGTGATCGGGATTTGATTGTTTGCGTAGGGGGTGGCGGGAGAGAGACCGTTGTGATCGTTGAACAACTGAATGTGCGTCGTCACGGTGGAGTTCACGCCGAGGAACTCCGAGAAGTCTCCGGTCCGCATTCTTGCCGTTGGAACGCTGGCGATTCCGGTGCCCGCCGCGGTATTGCGGAAGCCTTCAAAGTCCGCAAAGAAGAAGAGCTTGTCATGCAGGATGGGACCGCCGATGGTGGCACCGAACTGGTTTTGGTGGAAGATACCCTTCGCGACGTGGTTGTAGTTGTTGCTCCAGAGGTTGGCGGTCAGGTCCTGATTTTCATAGTAGGAGTAAAGGCTGCCATGGAAATGGTTTGTGCCACCCTTGGTGACCATGATGATCTCGCCACCGTTGACGTTGCCGTACTCGGCGTTCGCGTTGCCGGTGATGACGCGGATCTGCTGGAGGGCCTCCGGTGCGGGGTTATAGCCGATGACGTTGTTGATGACTTCGTTGATGTCCGCGCCATCCAGGATGTAATTGTTGGTCTGCTGGCGATTGCCATTGAATGACGGGATTGTGGAGGCGGAGGTATCGCGTTCAGATCCGTTGGCGCCGCCCATGGCGCTGTAGGTGGGGTCGACTGCGCCGGGCACGAAGAGCGTGGCCGAGGAGAAGTTCTGGCCGCTGAGCGGCATGTTCTCCAGCGTGTTGGCGGTGATGGTCGTGCCAAGGGTCGAGTCTTCGGTCTGCAGGAGCGAGCCGCTATCCGTGACCTCAACCGATGTCGTTACCTCCCCCACGGCCAGGCTGAGGTTAACACGGGCGATCTGATCGATTTCAAGCGAGAAGGGCTTATCCGTGGTGACGCTGAAGCCTGGCTTGGTCGCAGAGACTACATAAGTGCCGATGGAAAGAGTCTGCAGATTGTAAGTGCCGCTGCGATCCGTGATGGTTGTTTTGATGACGCCCGTGGCTACATCCCGTGCGGCGACGGTCGCTCCGGATACCACGGCTCCGCTTTGGTCGACGATCGTTCCGCGGATCGAGCCTGTGACGGTTTGAGCGAAGACTATAGAAGCGTATGAAGAGAGGATCAGCAGAAAAATGAAGACAGGGAAGCGGCGGCAGAGCATCGACATGAAAGGACTCCCAAGTAGCCTCTAGACAAAAGCGATGTCACCAAGTTTGCTTGTCTCGGGCATCATCAACGCTTTGGAGACGGGGAGGTCCGTGAGAGCAGGCATTAAGTGGTGTTTGAAGTTGTGTGAATTGTTGCGAAAGTAATTCACTGTCTCTTCAGTGTCAAGGTACGAGGTGGCCGCGAGTGCTAAATCGTTGACTCTTATAGAGCGCCTGTATTCGACGCACGCTAATGAGCATTTACGGGAATCTATTTCAAACTGGTGGTTCAGAAGCTGGAATCTGACGATAAAACATGCTTCCAGCAGGCGGATCTAGATTCGCAAATGGCGCGCGGCCCCCAGCGAAAATTTCGCTGGGGGCCGTTGCGCCTGTTGGAGTTACCTGTTTGCGACTGTGACTGCGACGAGGATGGAGTTGACTACCTGAGTTGTACCCGAGACGCCGGTTGCAGTGATGGTGACGAGGGCCGTGCCGGTTGGTGTTCCGGAGTTGCCTGAGCCCCCGCAGCCGGAGAGTGAGGCAGCGCCGGCCAGCGTTACAAGAAGCATCATGAGGCTGTAAAGCTTCTTCCTGGAACGTCCCGTTGGCAGCAGCAGAGCGAAGAGACCGGCGAGCGAAACTCCGGTGCCGATGCTGAGTGGACCAAGCGTTTGCAGTGAGGCCGAACCCGTGGTGGCGATCGTCACCTTTGTGGCTGCGCTTGCGCCTGCTGCAAGTGTGAGGGTTTGCGAATCGAAGGTGCAGGTTGCACCGGCAGGCAGGTTGGTGCAGGCGAAGGTCACTGGCCCTGCGAAGCCGGCGTTTGCCTGCAGGGTGAGGGCTACGGATGCTGAGCTTCCCTGGGTAACGCTGACGCTCTGCACGGCTCCTGTGAGGCTGAACGCGGCAGGTGGAGCGGTGATGGTGACCGTGATTGGAGCGGCACTTGCGGCAGCATGCGTGCCGTCCCCGGGGAAGGTTGCTGTGATCTTGTTGGCTCCGAGAGGGAGTGAGGATGTGCTCAAGAGGGCTACGTTGGAGTTCCAGGATGCGGTGCCGATGGAGGCGCCGTTGGAGGCGAAGGTTACGGTTCCGCTGAGATTGCCGGTGCTGAGCAGGTTCGGTTCCACGAAGAGATTGACTGGAGTTCCCTGAACGACCGAGGTTGAGGTTGCGCCCAAGGTGAGGCTCAGACCTGCGTTGTTGAGGAAGAGCATGCTGGGGACGAGACCTGCGCCGCCGCCCAGGATGATGTCCTGTGCGCCATCGCCATTGAAGTCTCCGGCGAAGATGAGCTTATCGCGATCGAAGAGGACGTCCAACGGCTGGGTGTAGAGGATGGGAGCGTTGAAGGCTCCGCCGCCCGCGTTGATCAGCACGGTTACGCCGGAGATGAGGGTGGTCTGCGTGCTGAGCGGGATGATGTAGTCCGGCAGTCCGTCGCCGTTGACGTCCGAGAGGACGGCGGTCTGTCCAGCTACGCCCTGGAGCGCGTATACGGGTGACTTGAAGGTGAAGTCCCCATTTCCGAGGAGATTGAGAACCCCGGACGGAGCGGTGGTGCTGGCGATCGACTGCCCGGCGTAAGCCATCATGAGATCCAAAGAGCCGTCGCCGTTGGTGTCAGCGATCTGCACGTCCGAGACGCGGTAGATGCCGGTCCATACAACGTGCGCGGCTGTCGTGTTGAAGGTGCCATCTCCGTTACCCGGGATGACGGTGATGACGTTCTTTCCGCTGGCGAGGTCGTTGAGAACGAGGTCAAGCTTGCCGTCCTTATTGATATCCGCGAGGCTGGCCTGATAAAGATCCCCGCCAAACGCGGTGAAGAGCGAGGAGGTGAAGCCGCCTTTGCCGTTGCCCAACAGGACGGCGAAGCCAGAGGGTGTGGTTCCGGTGGCGTAGCAGGAGGCGTTGCCGCCATAGGCGATAACCAGATCGGCGAATCCATCGCCGTTGAGATCGCCGGCTGAGGCGAGGTTGAGTGTGCAGCCAAGGCTGATGGGAATGGTCGTATTGACGGGCGTGCTGAGGGTTCCATCTCCCTTGGAGAGGAAGACACGAACGCCGGTGAGGGTTGCCATGACGATGTCGTCTTTACCGTCACCGTTCAGGTCTACGTGGAGCGGCTCGACGAAGTCTACGCTGGTGAGGTTCTGGCTATCGAGGCTACGCGTGAAGACGAAGCCGCCCTTGCGATCGCTGAGACCGATATCGACATATCCCGACTCCTCAGCGAAGATGTCGGTGCTGCCGTCTCCGTTGTAATCGCCAACGGCGAGGACCTGAAAGCCGAATGCGGATTGGGTGTTGTTGGGTAGCGTTGCGGTGGTGTTGGCGGGAGCGATTGCGGGTGCGCCGCGAAAGGTTCCGTCGCCTTTTCCGAGGAAGATGTTGATGGAGTTGTAGAACGGATCGACCCAAAAGAAGTCCAGATTTCCGTCACTGTCAAAGTCCACGGCGCTTTCCACCTGATTGCCGCCCTGGCTGCCTGCGTATTGTGCGGTGGGTGTCTGCTTGAAGCTGCCGCTGCCGGTTCCAAGGTAGACCTGTGCTGCTCCACCACGGAAGGTGATGATATCCAGGACGCCATCTTTGTTGAAGTCGCCGGCGGTAAGACTGGAGACGCCTACATTGGCAATGGCGCTGACCGCGGGTTGCAAGGTGCCATCGCCAACGCCATAGCAGATATCAACGGTGGTGTAAGCATCCGCGAAGAGTACGTCCGGGTTACCGTCATTGTTGAAGTCCCGGACCAGCAGGCTACCGCGTCCATACTGAGTGCTCGCAATGCTTTTGGCGGCAAAGACGAGGGGACCGAAGGTGCCATCGCCGTTTCCTTTAACGGTGGCAATGTCGAAGAAGTAGTTGGTTACGCCTGGAGGTGGTTGATACATTTCAAGGACCGCATCCAGTGCGCCGTGGTGGCTCAGATCCGAGAGCGCGATGGAACGACCTCCCTGGAAAATGTAATACCCCGGGATTGTGTAGAGGGTGGATTTGGGGACTGCTGCGAAGGTGCCATCGCCATTCCCCGTGTACGAATACAGGACCATGGTGGTGGTGTAACCAACCGAGCCGCTGCCGGAGATGTAGCTGATGGGGAGAACGAGGTCTGCCTTTCCATCACCGTTCACATCGCCGACAGTCATCGCACCCATGATGGGCCGTACGGTGATGCCAGTTGGCGCTGTGATGGCGACCTTGGTGACGGTGCCGAAGACTCCATTGCCCTGGTTCATCCAGACGAAGTAGCCGGGTAGGGTATTGCTGGTCGCTACTATATCCGGAAGGCCATCTCCATTCAAATCCTGTACGAATGCCTGGACGATGTTTGCTCCCGATCCGGAGGTATTGAGCGACGCCTGTGAGAGGTTGCCTTTGCCATCATTGAGGTCAACGGTGAGGATGCCATCGCCCTGGATGGTGACGACGTCGATCCCATTCTTCCCATCGATGTCCGCCGACAGCACACCGCCAAAGGTCTCGGAGCCGTCACCGTTTCCAATGCCTGTGCGAAGCGGAGCTACGAATCCCGGGAAGGTGTATCCATTCACGGCTTTGGGCTGAGGCGCCATGGGATAGGCGGTTGCCGAGGTGCGATCCACGAGAGCTTGAGTGGACGGCGTCTCCGTGGCCAGCCGCGTCCAGGGTGCGGGGCGACCAGAGAAGGGAGTCGCCGAAGTGGTCTGCTGCGCGGTTAGATTGCCGGCAAGGAGCAATGTAGCGAAGAGAGCTGCGAGTCCGTGGCGAGAGATTGTCTTGAACATAGAACCCCTTTGCGTAAAGGAAGAAGCTGAGTCACCTGATTGGCGGACGAGTGAGCCGGAGGACGGCTGCACCTCTCCGGAGACGATGGAGATCTGCCGAGGAAGACCGGTCATTGGATCACCACCGGGATGTTCAACGTGACGGCGTTGCCGTTGTTGTCCGTGGCGAGCACGGGCACGGTGAGGCTGTAGGTCACGGCGGCGGATGCAGCGGTCGAGGTAGCCGTTGCGAAGTTACTATCTCCTGAATAAACCGCAGTCACGCTATGCACGCCGACTGCCAGCCTGGTGGTCGTGAGGGTTGTGGTGCCGCCGCTCAGGCTCTGGGTTCCGAGCTGTTTGCCTCCGTCCACGAAGGAGATCTGTCCTGTGGCCGTAGGGGCGTTCGAGATGCTTGCGGTAAATGTCTCCGACTGACCGTAGGCGACCGTTGGCGCGCTGGCGGTCAAGGCGACAGATGAGGTTGCGGGGCTTCCTTTTCCAGCGCAGCCCGAGAGCGATAGCAGGCCGAGGCAGATGGTGAAGGCGACTAGGAAGACGAGACCTCTTGAAAGCTTGCGAAGCCCAAAGCTAAGACCGAAGAACAAGCCGGCCAGGGCGATGCCCGCGATGGCGGAACCCGGTACCGGCGGTGCCGTCACCGAGGCCTGCGCCATGGGAGCTGCGTAGAGGGTCAGAGTCGTTGTTGTGGTCTTGGTTCCGACAGGAAGGACGGCGGGGCTGAAGCTGCAGGACAGGAACGCGGGCAGGGTTGTGGGGCACGAGAACTGCACGGCCGAGGTGAGCGCAGTGCCTGAAGGGGTGAGGGTGAGAGCGATGGATGCGGAGCTGTTGGTGGGGACCGCCAACTGCGTCTGCGCGGCTGTGAGGTTGAAGGCGGCGACGTAGGTGACTGTGACCGAGGAGGCAGAGGAACTCGTGTAGTTGCCGTCTCCGGCGTAGGTTGCCATGATGATGTTTTTACCGCTTACTAACTGGTTGGAGTTGAAGGTGAAGCCTGCGATGGCAGTCGTATGACCGGCTGTGTCGTAGGAGGACTGTGCGGTAGCGGTGCCGAGTGTGGCACCGGTGGTGGAGTTTGTGAAGGTGACGAGGCCGGTGGGTGAGCTGCTGGTGACCGCGGTGCCGATGGTCGAAGAGACCGTGATGAAGTCTCCGCTGGTGACGGAGGTGCGGGTCAAGGCCATGGAGAGGGTTGAGGCTGCTTTGCTTACGACGACGGAGACGGCGGCCGAGGTGCTGGGGAGGTAGGTTCCATCGCCCGCGTAACGAGCGGTGAAGGCGTGCGTCCCGGCTGGGAGCCCGGGGGCGGAGAAGGATGCGGTGCCTGAGGCGAGGGTGTATGGACCGTTGGCGTAGCTATCGGTCAGGACAGAGCTATCACCGGTGGGAGTGCCGGATGTGCTGGCGACGGTGATGGTTCCGCTGATGGGTGAGCCATAGCCAATGGTCGCCTGAGAGAGCTTGACGACACTGGTCGTTGCAAGGGTTCCGGTGGTGACAGCGCTCCAGTTGTTGACGAGGTTGCTGACGTTGAGGCTTCCAAGACCGGTTGCGAGGTCATACCCAGTGCCCGCATTCCAGCCGGACTGGATGCCGTAAGAGTTGGCGCCGATCGTGACGCAGTCTTTGGAACCCTTATAGCAAGGTGCCGCGTTGTTCGCCTTTGTCGTGTCGTAGAAGTAGCAGGAGTTTCCGGTTGCGGCGTTTTCAGCAGTGCAGCTTCCGCTGGTGGTTGAGTTGTTGTACTGCCTGGCCGCCAATTGATAGAGGACTGGATTGGGATTGCCCTGGAACGAGCTTTGCTTCTGATTGACAAGCGCCATGATGCCTGCGAAGGCCGGGGTGCCGAAGGAGGTGCCGCCCGCGGCAAGGTAGGCGACGTCAGCGGGATTGGTGAAGTCGCATGTGCCGTCGGGCGACTGATCGGACTCGCAGATGGCGTACGCGCTGCCCCATAGACCGGAGCCGGCGAAGAGGGATACGTCCGGGAGGTCGCGGACGCCGTCGGTTGGGATTCCGGGAACGGCGGTTTGCCAGGAAGGTTTGGCGACGCCGCTTGTGCAGGTGAAGTTGGAGGAGGAGACGTAGGTGGAGACCGTGCAGTTACTCGCGCCGCCGCTGCCACCTTCCACTTTGTGAAAGCCCGTGTAGTACTTGGAATCGTTGCAAAGCGCTGCCGTAGTTGCGTCCGTCACGCCCTCTGCCTGCAAGGCTGCGAGGATGAGAGGGTTACCGCAGCCGTCGTTCCAGGGAACCTCCGGGATGTAAGACTTTGCGGACTGCATGGTGCCGCTGGCGTTTGTGGTGTTCCAGTAGGGTGCGGGGTTGGTGTAGCTGACGTTGAGGTCTGTTCCTCCGAGTGCGACGTTATAGGGTGTCGACGCGAAGCCGTTGACTGAGAGTCCGTAGACGCCATAGGTTGAGCCTTGATCGCAGACGTCGGAGCCGGCGTCGCCGGTGGCGACGATGACGCTGACACCCTGAGCGGCGGCCTGCTGCCACAAGGTGTTCACATACTGAGCCTCCGAGGCTCCCATGCCCAGTTCGCACTCGCCCCAGCTCATGCTGAGGATGGGCGCGACGTTGTTATCGACGATGTATTGAGCTGAGAGGATGATGCCGTCGGTGGTTGCGCTGTCAGAGGCTACGACGAGGTCGATGGTGGCGTTCTTGGCGACAGCGCCCGACCACTCGACGTCAAGGACGGCTTCTACTTCAGAGGAGGCGAGTCCGGGGTTCTGGCCGCCTACATAGATATGGTTGAGCTTGGTTGCGGGAAGGCCGAAGCTGGAGCGGAAGCTATCCACGTCGGAGTTGAGGACGTCGCTCTTTGCGACGATTGCGATGGTCTGGCCGGTGCCATCGATACCGGCGTTCCAGAGCGGCGTCACGTTGTGCATGGTGGCGAAGTCTGCGGGAGCGATCACGTACGCGGGGCTGCCGGCGTTCGTCAGTTGAGGGACGGACGCCTGGTTCCCCTCGGCCTGGTCGCGGACGGCGGTGCTTTGTGCCACCAGGCGAGAAGCGCCGGTCGCACGATTACGGGAGACAACGCCAAGGGTCTTGTGCATCGCCTTCAGACGGAAGTCAGAGAGGCTGGCGATCCCCTGGACGACCGGAGTGAGAGCTTCCGGCATGGAGAGCTCGCTGTTGGCCGCATGATGACGTGTGCCATCCGTGGTCAGATATTGATGCATCTCCGTGCTGAAGGCACTCTTCAGTTGACCGGCGGTTCCGGAGAATGAGATGGACATGCGGCTTCTTGCGACAGAGTCAACTTTGAACCCTTTACTGCCCAGCCAGGAGCTGACGGTGGCGAGATCCTGATCCGCTACGCCGAAGCGTGCACCGAACTCGTCCGGTGTCAGCCAGTGGTGATATTCGGGAGAGGCGGGGGTCTGCTGTGCTGCCATCAAGGCCTGGAGCACCTGCTCCTGAGCGTCGGTGCGCTTCAGCATCAGGATGATGCCGTCTAGGGGTGCTCCGTCAGCCAGCGCGCCCTGATCCGTGGCGGTGGCCGTCTGAGCGGTGAGTCCACCGGAGATCCTGGCACGCTGAGACTCATCGACTGCGTGAGTGATCTGAGGAAGAGGCTTGGCGGCTGTCCGCTGCGACTGCGCGACCCCGAGGGTGGCCGTGGTGAGCAAAAGGGCTGCCTGCACGAGCCGAGTGTAAAAACCTGAAAGCAGTGCCATCGTCATCTCCTGGTGAAACTTTCCCCTCGCTTCGCATGGGAGTGGTCCGAATGCGAAACATTTACGATCTCGTCATCACAGGCAGAGACGCCTGCGGTACAAGTGGATTGAGGGTAGCGATTAGGACGATCATGAGACATGCTCCATCTCCGGTCAATTCCCGCGATCTCCTTTCGGCAATAAACAACATACCCGCTTATATCAATTAGAATGAACGAGTTGCATGGTATCCTCCTCCGGGAATGATTGGAGTGTGAGGGGTCCTTCAAGCCTCAAGCTGCTGAAGTCCGGGCCGGCGCCTGCTAAAATCTGCTCACAACACACAGATGATTCAAGCGAGGTCCTTCACGCAGATGGAAGGCATGAGCCAAGTTGCCAGATTCTCGATCTATTCGCTGGATCTTGTGACGCTGGAGCTGAGACGTAAAGGCCAGCGATGCGCGCTGCAGGAGCAGAGCGCTCGCGTGCTGGCGGTGCTACTGTCTCCGCCGGGCGACCTGGTCACCCGGGAGCGGCTCCGCGAGGAGCTGTGGCCGGATACGGCTTACTTCGACTACGAACATGCCATCAACAAGGCGATCAGTCAGATTCGCAAGGCTCTGGGAGACGACTCGCGCTCCTGCCGCTTCATTGAGACCGTGCCGCGCCAGGGATATCGCTTCTGTGGCGATGCACATATGGATGCTGCGGCGTCCGTGGAACGGACCGTTGAACCGATTTCCATGAAGGTGCTTTCAGGCACAGAGCACTCCGTGCCGGCGCGACTGGTTGTGGCCGAAGCGGTGCCTGTGGAGGGAACCGAGGTGTCGGTCGGGGCGACGTCTGCCTGGAAGAGATATGCCTTCTTGTCTGTCGCTATTTGTGTGCTGGTGCTGATTGGCTTGTTCGCGGCTCGGCACATTTGGCGAAGCCGAGCTGCTGTCAGCCCGGAGTCTCCGCTCATCCTGGGGATGCTCCCTTTCGAGACCGAGTCTGACGCAGCGAAGGCGATCGCTGAAAATCTTCGCTTCGATCTTTCCGACTCACTGGGGCAGGTGCCCGGACTGCAAGTTCGTGCGGCGCACAGTTTTACGACAGCCCCGCGCGACAACGCCAGTATGAGGTCGCTCGCTTCTACGGCCGGGTTGGATGTGATTCTGCTGGGGCGGCTCGAAGTGAATGGCACGAACTGTCTCTTACACTTCGAGGTCGTTCGGGCGAAGGATAATAGCCATATCGCGGATCTAAGCTTCGTGGGGAATGTGAATCAACTTCACTCCCTTCGTGATCGGGTACAGTATGCGGTCTACACCACGTTGGGAGGAAAGCCGGGCACGCTGCAGCACATTCAACAGCGGACTGCCAATCCGGAAGCCTATGAGGCCTATCTCGACGGCCGCCATTATCTCCAGGCTAGAACGGACGATTCACTGAATCATGCGATGGACCGATTTCAGCATGCGGCCGCGCTGGACCCAAAGTTTGCGAGCGCTTATGCGGGGATGGCCAACGTTTACCTGATCTTTGCCGATCGTGGCGAGATTCCGAATGGCTTCGATATGGCACAACGTTTAGCCAACAAGGCCCTCAGCATCGACCAAAGCTCGGCCCAGGCTCACGCCATTCTGGGCTGCACGGCGCAGTCCAGGGGCTGGGATAGTGTGACTGCCGAGCGTGAACTGCGGCTTGCCGTGGATCTGGACTCGGGTGAAGCTGTTTATCACATATGGTTGGCGACGCTGCTTTCCATCCAAGGCAAAGCAGACGAAAGCTTGCAGCAGATTGCGCTGGCTGAGAGCGACGATCCGTTCTGGCCACCGGTCTACCAGGCTGCGGCTTTTGTCGCTGCCAACGCAGGCAAGAATCAACTCATGCTGGCCGATGCAGGGAAGATGGTTGAGCTGACGCCTCGGTGGCCTATTGCGGCTGATCAGCTTGCGTGGGCTTTCTGGTACTCGCACCGTTACTCCGACGCCATTGCGGAGTGGCAGCGGATGGCGCAGCTTTCGAACGACGCCGACCGGTTGGCCCTTGAAGCTGCGGGAGAGCAAGCTTTCAGCAAGGGCGGAGCAACGGCGTATGCGAAGGTTCGGCTGGCCGCACTGAACACCAAGTCTGGCCATAATTATCACGACAAGACGATTGAACAAGCGGAGTGGAATGTTTACGCCGAGCAACCGGGGCGTGCGCTCGAGATACTTTCCGCTATGGTTCAAGAGCACGATCCAGCTGCCATTACCATGGCAGTGGACCCTGCCTTCGTATCGCTTCACACGGACGGACGCTTTCTCGATTTGCTTCAGCGAGTCGGACTTCCGAACGTGGTTCCGATCGAGTCGAAGCGGACCTCTCGTTAGCCTTTCGGTGATTTGGAAGTGGCGATGTTCCTCTCAGGTTTATCGACCTGTTGAGCCCAACGAGATGCAAGGGCTGTCAGGTTGCCAGGGAGAGGTCTCCGTATGGCTGCTTAGGTAGAAGTACGGAGGCATTCAGGATGCCTGGAGAATGGTCCGGGAGAGGCGTGGTTGCTGGGTTATAGTACATTCCATCCGGTTGCAAATCCTCGGTCTATTGAGCGTATCGTTCATGCGAAAGTCTCTTCTTCTTATGCTGGTTTGCCATGCCGCGCTTTCGAGCGCGCAGCGGACAAACTCAAGCCCGATCAGCACGAAGTATCTCTACGGTAAGAACTCGCAGATCAAGGTGTTTCAGCATGTGCGGGTGATCGACGGCACGGGCGGGGCGGTGCTGCAGGATCAGACGTTGATCGTTGATGGGACAAAGATCAAGAGCATGGGTCATGATGCGGCTGTGCCTGCGGGTGCGGAGGTGTTCGATCTGAGCGGGTACACGGTGCTTCCTGGACTGGTGGGGATGCACGATCATCTTTACTATCTTCAGCGGCCTAATGTGGATGCGAATGGATCTGAAGGGCCGACGCTGCTGCCGCAGATGACGTTCTCCGCTCCGCGGATGTACCTGGCGAATGGCGTTACGACGATTCGGACAGCGGGGTCGGTTGAGCCTTATGCGGATATCAATACGCGGCACTTGATCGAGGTGGGGACCTTGATAGGGCCGCATGTGGAGCCTACGGCTCCTTATCTGCAAGGGCCGAGCGATCTGTTCATGCAGATGCACTCTTTGAAGGGGCCTGAGGATGCGAAGAACTTTGTGAACTTCTGGGCGGACTCAGGCTCGACGAACTTCAAGGCTTACATGCACATTACGCGTGCGGAGCTGGGGGCGGCGATCGAGGCTGCCCATGCGCGGCACTTGAAGGTGACGGGGCACCTGTGTTCTGTGACGTATCCGGAGGCGGCTGAACTTGGCATCGACAATTTGGAGCATGGGTTCTTTGTGAACACGCAGCTCGATCCGGGTAAGGAGCCGGATCAGTGCTCGCGTGAGACGGGGAATGCGACGCTTGCGAAGATGACGCCGGATAGTCCGGAGGCTGCGGCTTTGATCAAGCTGCTGGTGGCGCATCATGTCGCGATTACGAGTACGCTGCCGGTGTTTGAGGCGAACCTTGCGGGCAAGCCTACGCTAAGGCCGAAGGCTCTGGCGACTTTGTCTCCGCAGGCGCTGGAGGCTTATCTGTATGGGCGCAACAGGCGCAATACGATGCCGGAGTCTGCTGCGACACAGCGAGGGGCGGCTAACTACAAGAACGATGTGGGACTGGAGCACAAGTTTGTGGAGGCCGGCGGGTTTCTGATGGCGGGGCTGGACCCTACGGGGAACGGCGCTACGTTGCCCGGCTTTGGCGATCAGCATGAGGTGGAGTTGCTGGTGACGGATGTGGGTTTCACTGCGGCTGAAGCGGTCAAGATTGCGACGTTGAATGGGGCGATCTATCTGGGGCAGCAGGATCGTATTGGGTCTGTGGTGGCGGGGAAGGATGCGGACCTGATGATCGTGAAGGGCGACCCTTCGACGCAGATTACGGATATCGAGAACGTCGAGATCGTGCTGAAGGATGGGATGGCTTATGACTCGAATAAGCTGCTGGATTCAGTTAAGGGGCGCTATGGGCAGTACTAAGGAGATGACGATGCGGATGCAATGGATGGCGGCTGTACTGATGACGGTGACGGGTGTGCTGCCTTGTGCGGCCAGGGCGGCGGAGACGGAGGGCAAGTGGGTTGCGGAGGTTTCTGGCGTGACTCTGCTGGAGCCTGTGTATGCGCGTGTTTCGCTGGAACGCTCAGGCGATACGCTGACGGGCATGTGGGGCAGTGAGACGGTCAAAGGCACAATCAAAGGCTCGGCGGTCACGATTATGCTGACCGGCAATGATGGCGAAGGGGGTAGCCTTACGGGCAAGATTGTAGCGGACGCCGGGGAGGGGGCTGGGACCATGACAGGGCTGGGGCGGAGGCCGGGAAGTGCGGGCGGAGGACGTGCTCCGGTGCCGCAGGAGATCAGTTGGAAGCTGACGCGGGAGCTTGTGCCTCCGGCCAAGCCGCGTGAGGTGAACTATGAGCCTACGACGTTCCAGGCTTACTACTATGCGGGGAACAAGCCGGGGATCCATATCTTTCCGGGGGACATCGTGCATACGTGGGCTCCGGACTCCGGGGGGACGGATAAGACTTTGAAGCGGGTGGCGCTGGGGGGCGACCCGAACATCGGGCCGATCTATGTGGAGGGTGCACTGCCGGGGGATACGCTGGTGGTGCACCTGATCAAGATTGCGCCGAACCGGCCGACGGCACAGCAGGGGAGCCGGCTTATGCAGTACTCGGTGATGCCTGCTTACAGTCTGGCGGCCAAGTATGATCAGCGGTTCAATGGGGAGTATCAACTGGACAATGCGACGGGTATCGCGACGTTGACTGCTCCTACGCCTGCGCTCAAGAACTTCAAGGTGCAGATGAAGCCGATGCTGGGATGCATCTCCGTCGCACCCCCGGGTATGGAGGCGTTTGGGGGGACGCACCTGGGGCCGTATGGGGGCAACCTGGACTATAACGGGGTGGTGTCCGGGGCGACGATGTACTTCCCGGTGTCGCATCCGGGGGCGCTGTTCGGGTTTGGGGATGGTCATGCAGCGATGGGGGATGGGGAGGTGACGCAGACGGGGCTGGAGACGTCGATGGCGGTGGATTTCAGCGTGGAGGTGATCAAGGGGTACCAGACGGCTCAGGTGCGGGAGGAGGATCCCGAGTACATCATCTCGTTTGGTGTGGCGGGATCGCTGCAGGAGGCGCTGAAGGTGTCTACGGCGCAGTTGGCGACTTGGATCAAGCACGACTACGGTCTGACCGACAGCGAGGTCGCGCTGTTCCTGGGGGCGGAGATGAAGTACGAGGTGACGGAGCTGGTGGACCCGGAGTTCGACGTGGTGTCCAAGGTGCCGAAGAGCGCTTTGGCGATGCTGGTGTCGCAGAATAAGCAGTAAGTGCAGATGAGGCCTTCGCGATGCGGAGGCCTTGCTGCGTGGAATCGACCCCTTGACCCCATTCTCTGTTTGTGGTTCCAAAGTCTTCAAATAGGTGACTTAGGTCTGGACTTCCCGCTCCGGGCGAGACAGGGGGTTGCAGTCTGTTTTGGAGTTACGGGAACTGCTTTCCAAAGGCTTGCTGATATATCAGTAGTCTTACGGATTTCCCAATTGGGGAAGTTACTGCATAGTGAAAAGACCCTTACAGAAGAGGTTTCACTATGACATGGGCTTGCTCTCCCTCCAGCCGTCGCAGACTTGTATTCGGTCTTGCAGCTTCCGCAGCGTTGTTTCAAACGGCAAGTGGTCAGACTTCTACGACCGGTGCGATTCGCGGCACGGTGACCGACCCGCAGGGCGCGGTGATTGCGGGCGGAATTGTGACGATCAAGTCGCAGGGGACTGACGCGGTGCGGACAGCCCTGACGGACAAGGGCGGGCAGTACACGGTTGGGCTTTTGCCTCCGGGAATGTACACGGTGACGATTACGGCTCCGGGCTTCAAGACGGAAGATCCGGGGTCGATCACGGTGACGGTGACCGAGACGGCGCGTGTGGACGCGAAGCTGGAAGTCGGGAGCCAAAGCGACACGGTGGAGGTGAGCACGGCGACGCCGGCGCTGCAGATGGAGAACGCGACGCTGGGTACGGTGGTGGACGGCGACGTGATCAACCAGTTGCCGCTGACGAACCGGAACTACACGCAGGTGCTGACGCTCTCGGCTGGTATCACGGGCGACCTGAACAACGCGGCGACGCTGGGTAAAGGCACGCCGGACGTGTATGTGAACGGCGCGAGCAATATCAGCAACAACTTCCACATGGACGGCGCGGACATCAACAACTTTGGGTCCGGGCGCGCGGGCGACTTTGTGCAGCAGGCGGGAATTCCGATTCCGAACCCGGATGCGCTGGAGGAGTTCAAGATCCAGACGGCGAACTACGATGCCGGCTTTGGACGTGATGCGGGCGCGAACGTGGACGTGGTCACGAAGAGTGGGACGAACAGTTTTCATGGCTCACTGTGGGAGTTTTTGCGGAACGACGTTCTGAATGCGAACGATACGTTTCTGAAGATCAATGGGCAGAAGCGTCCGGATATGAAGCAGAACCAATTCGGCGGAACGCTTGGCGGACCGATCCTGAAGGATAAGCTGTTTTTCTTTGGTACGTATCAGAACACGCGGCAGATCAACGGGTTGAGCTCGACGTCGTTGCAGACGATCAGTTTGTTTCCGATCACGAACGACCGGAGCGCAGCTGCGATCGGTGCGGCTGCTTGCCCCGCTAATGCGGGTCCAACCCCACTGGCGCAGACGCGGTGGCACCCCTACGTGGGCGGAACCTATACGGGCGGCGTGAATGTGGCGTGCAACGGATCGAACATCAACCCGGTGGCGTTGAATCTGCTCAACCAGAAGCTGCCGAATGGCACTTACCTGATTCCAACTCCGCAGCGGCTGCTGACGGACTCGAATGGCAATCCGATTGGGCAGTCCACGTTCAGCATTCCCTCAACGTACTTCGAGACGCAGTACATGATCAACACGGACTATACGATCTCACCGAAGAACACTTTGTCCGAGCGTTACTTCTATGCGAACTATCCTGAGGACCAGCCGTTGGGCACCGCGGGCGATACGCCTGGGAACGGTGTTTCGACCGTCTTCAACGACCAGATTGGTTTGCTGAAGCTGACCTCCGCACTGACCCCACACCTGCTGAACGAGGCGCTGGTGGCTTATATCCGCAGCAGCGGTCATCTTCAGACCGAGTCCACGCTGACGGCGAGCCAGATCGGCATGACGGCTCCGAGCGACCCGACCTATCCGTTGTATCCGGTTACGTCTGTTACGGGTTACTTCAACCTGGGGGGCGGCGGCAACGATGAGTCGTCGTCCGTGGTGAACACGTTTGAGATCGACGACCAGATCTCCCTGACGCATGGCAAGCAGAGCATACGGGCGGGGTTCATTGGAGAGAAGAATCAGTTCGACTTCAATGACCCGGAGCAGAAGCGCGGCAGCTTGAACTTTTCCACGTTCCAGGACTTTATCCTGGGGCAGAGCGCGGCACAGAACGGGACGAACTACAGCAATGTGAACACGGCCGGGAGTCAGCAGGGCAGCTATTACAAGGGCTATCGCGGAACGGATCTGGCGATGTTCCTGCAGGACGACGTCAAGCTGCGACCGAACCTGACGGTGAACGCGGGTATCCGGTGGGAGCTGAACAGCAACGTCAGCTTTGGGCATGGAGAAGAGAGCAGCTTCTGGCCTTCGCTGGTGACACGGTTCCAGCCGCTGCCGGCAGCGGGTACGCTGAACGGCTTCATCGTCCCGAACAACTATCAACTGCCTCTGCCTGCTGGACTGACGAAGATCGGCAGCCGGAGTCTTACGAAGAACGATATTCCGCTACATAACTTTGGGCCTCGCCTGGGCTTTGCCTGGCAGCCTTACGGCGCCGCCGCGACGACCGTCTTGCGCGGCGGCGTGGGCATGTTCTTTACTCTGCCGAATGGTAACTCCGTTCTGCAGACGTTGGGCGGCCAGCCGTTTGTCAGCTCCGCGAGCTTGTCCAATGCGGTGGATCAGGCGTCTACGTTCCAGACGCCGTATACCGCGACGCTCACTCCCGGCGTGTGGCAGGTGCTTTCACCAACCGCAGTTCCGAGAACGGTGACTGCCGTCGCGGAGAACAGCGATTCTCCGCTGACGGTGCAGTACAACCTGGAGGTTGAGCAGCAATTGCCGGAGAAGCTTGTGCTGGAAGTGGGCTATGTGGGAACGCGCGGCACACGTCTTGCTGAAGGCCGGAATATCAACGCCGCGGCGCTGGCGAGCCCGACCAATCCGATCAATGGGGTCACGACGAACTCGACGCTATCGTCCAATGTTCAGGCGCGCGTTCCTTACCAAGGCTTCTCACCGACGGGCGTGACGTTGATCGAGACGTATGGATTTTCCAACTACAGCAGCTTGCAGACGACCGTGAAGCGCCAGGTGAGCCGAGGGATTTACGTTCAGGGGGCGTACACCTGGAGCAAGGCCATGACAAGCGTCTATGGCGGCGACGGGACCAATGGCGTGTTCGAAGGCGGCAGCGGTAACAGCAACGATCCGAACAACCGGTATGCGCGATATGGGCTGGCGGGATTCGACCGAACGAACCGCTTTGTGGTGGCTTACACGTATCTGTTTCCAAGCTGGCAGAAGGGTAACTGGTTTGAGCGTGCGGCGACCAGCGGATGGCGGGTGAATGGGACGTCGACGTTCCAGGGCGGCAAGCCGTTGACGATTACGGACAGCCGTAACGGGACGGCTTACGGCGAGACCGACAGCCGGGCGCAGTTCCTTCCGGGTATGGGGAATCGCAATATCGTCAACAAGGGCGGGGGGACGATGCTGAACCGAGTCAAGAGCAATACCTATCTAAATGCGGGTTCGGCTGTGTTCGGACTGGCACCGGCGGTTGCGAGTGCGGCTTTGAACGGGACTGTGAACGCACTTGACTACGGCAACAGCTCCGTGAGCGCGGCGCGTGGACCAGGAAACGACAACTGGGATATGGCGGTGGTGAAGGAGACGAGGGTTGGGGGGATTCGCGAGAATGCGACGTTGGACTTCCGGACGGAGTTCTTCAACGTGTGGAATCACCCGGAGTACTCGGCTCCTGCGACGGCCGTGAGCGCTGCAAGCTATGGGCAGATCACGAGTTCTGCAGGGTCACCACGGCTGATTCAGTTTGCGCTGAAGTATCAGTTCTAGTCTCAGGAACAGCGGAAGTGTTTGCCCGGCGCCGATGGTGCCGGGCAATTGCTTTCAGAAGATGTGAGATTTGGTGGTTAGGCAGCGTGAAAATCTGGTTATACTTTGGGCACCGAGCCCATTCCCCGGCCCCTTATCCACTATAGGCAGATGCACGATCGAGGCCATCATGAACGATCATGAAGTCTACGAAATTTCTACCTCATTTCCATTTGGGCGGATGGATGCAAGTACATCCGCTACGTATCTGAGGGCGTTGATCGGGAATAGCCCGATCGCGATCATTGCGCTGGATGCGCAGCATCGATACACGATGTGCAACCCTGCGTTTGAGCGGTTGTTCCAGTACACATCGAAGGAACTGTTCTCAGAGGATCTGGACTACCTGATTGCAGGGCCGGAGATGATGGAGGAGGCGCGCGACCTGAGCCGGCGGGTGCTACAAGGCGATAAGGTGCATACCGTGACGCAGCGGCGGCGGCGGGATGGAATGATCGTGGATGTTGAGTTGTACGGGATTCCGCTGGTGGTGGATGGCGAGTTGGCGGGTGTATACGGGCTTTACCAAGATGTGACCGAACGCAACAAGGCGCAGACGGCGTTCCGTGCGATCTCCGATCAGATGGATAACCTGCAGCAGGAGGAACGGCGCAGGATTGCGCGGGATCTGCATGATTCGACGTCGCAGGAGCTGACGGTGTTGAACTGGAACCTGGCCAGGCTGAATGCGCTGGTGACGGATAAGGATGAGGCGCTGCAGAGGCTGGTGCAGGAGACGCGGGAGATTGCGTCGCAGTGTTCTGCCCGGATACGGAGTGCGTCTTACCTGCTGCATCCGCCGCTATTGGGGGAGGGTGGGTTGACGCGGGCGCTGCCCTGGCTTGTGGAGGGTTTCGAGCAGAGGAGCGGGATTCAGGTGGGCCTGGAGATGAGCGCGAACCTGGGACGGTTTCGGGATGGGGTGGAGATTGCAATCTTCCGGGTGGTGCAGGAGAGTCTGACGAATGTGCTGCGGCACTCGGGCAGCGCGGTGGTGCAGATTGCGCTGCGCTGCGATGAGGACTGGCTGCTGCTTTCAATCAGTGACGAAGGGGCGGAGCAGGGAGGGCCGGCGGTGTCGCATGAAAAGCGGATGTATGGCGTGGGGGTGAGTGGGATGCGAGAGCGGGTGGAGAAGCTTGGTGGATGCTTCAGCATCGATGGGACGAAGGGCGGGACGACGGTGATGGTGACGATTCCGCGGAATATGGGTGTGCATGGCTGAGCTACGGATTATGATTGCGGACGATCACGACCTGATCCGCCGAGGACTACGGACGCTGCTGGGAACTCGGAGCGGATGGACGGTTGTGGGCGAGGCTTCCAATGGCGTGGACGCGGTGACGATGGCTGCGAGCCTGATGCCGGATATTGCGATTCTGGATTTCTCCATGCCGGGGCTGACCGGGCCGGAGGCTGCTGCTCGCATGCGGGTCTGTGCGCCGCGAACGAAGGTGCTGGTGCTGACGATGCATGACTCCGAAGAGGTGCTGCGGGAGGTGCTGCAGGCTGGCGCTAAGGGGTTCATGCTGAAGAGCGACGCGGATCGTGACTTGTTGATGGCTGTGCAACGGATCTCGGAGAGTGATGAGATTTTTGTGAGTGAGCGGGCGGTATCGCTTCGTGGGGGGCCGCTGAATGTAAGTGGGGCGGGGAAGGCTAGTCTGGCGCAGTTGACGGTGCGCGAGCGCGAGGTGATGCGGCTGCTGGCAGATGGAATGACGAGCAAAGAGGCGGCGGCGCGGCTTTGCATCAGCACGCGGACGGTGGAGTCGCACCGGATCAATATCAGCCGGAAGATGAGCTTTGGGTCTGTGGCGGATCTGGTGCGGTATGCGATTCGCAATGGGATTGCGGCGCAGTGCTAGGGATGGGGACACGCTAATCGCTGATTAGAGTTGCGGCCAGCAATGCGACGATGATGCCGTAGAGGTGGACGGTGATCTCCAAACTGGACAGGGTTTTGGAGGGGTCGAGTGGGATATGCAGGACGGTGGCCGCTCCGCCGGGGATGTGGCCGCCGTTGCCTTTTGCCTGAGTTTGGATCTGAGTTTGGATCTGAGCTTGGGTGAGGGAGCGGACTTTTCCGGTCTTGAGATCGACGCGGGTGGGGGGGAGGGTTTCGTCCACGAAGAGATAGTCGTCGATGAGGTAGTCCTGCTCGATGGGCCACCAGTTTTCCGGGTTGCGAAGCGTTAGGCTTGAGCGAGTGCCGTCCGTATAAGACACATGGACGTGGGCGTGATCCGTACGGCTGCATTGGGGGAAGGTGCTTCCGGCCAAGAGGAGGGAAAGCATCTTGGCAGAACCTTTCAGGGGGATGCGGATGGTGGGCTTGTCCTGCTGCCAGTGGGAGAGGTAGAGGCAGTTTGGAGCTGCGCCGCCGGGTGTGCGAAAGGTGGGACCGTATGGAATGCGGAGCTCGCCGTTGAGAGAGCGGAGGCCGGTGTCGTCGATCGAGGGTCGGCGATCAAAGGCTGCCCATGCTCCGATGCCCTGCTGCGGGATTGAAAGGGAGCAGTAGGGTGAGCGGGGTGAGGCGTAGTCGCGTTCAAAGATTTCAGTGATGGAGGAGTTGAGGTGAGCGGTGAGGTCGATGGGCCGTGAGGTGCCGAGAGGTTGAGTGGCCGGGGCTGGCGATGGGTCCAGGACAAGGAAGGTGTGTGGCATCCACCATTGGCAGTCCGGGGTGCCTGCCTGGGTAAAGACGGTATGGGTGCCGGGGCGGGTGGCTCGACCTTGATTCAGTGCGCGCTGTGGGTCGTCGATGATCTGGGACGGAGGGAAGACGATGTCGTCGCGGTGAACGATGCGGTGTGCGGGACGCGGGGCTGCGGCAGGGCCTTTCCATTCGATGGCGACGGTCCAGTGAGTCTGGGCCTGAGCCTGAATGTGCAGGGATGGTGCGCCGACCGCTTCGGCAATGAAGGCTCCGGTTGCGGGAGTGCCGTTGATGCTGACCCTGGGTTGGCCAGTGCTGGGCGCGCGCAGCTTTAGGGAAAGCGCGACCGGACGGCCCAGACGGGAGGTGATCTCGCAAGATTCACGGTTGCCTGTGCGCGTCCACGCGAGGTCCAGGTCAGGGTGGTGAAGGCTCGCATTGTTCCAATCCGAAGGGAAGCCGGGGGTAATGTGGAGTGTGTTGTGGAGGAGATCGGGCTGGACGCCGAAGAGGCCTTCGATGAGGGCGCGTGCTGTGATGCCGATGGGGTCGCCAAAGTCTCGCTGGGCTTCCTGGCGGTGTGCGTCGAGTTGTGAGGTCATGTGGAAGTTGCCGGGGCAGAGACCCTGAAACATGGAGTCGAGCAGGTTTCCCTTGAAGAGGCTATAGGCCTCATCGACCATTCCGGTTTGCCACAGCGCGAGCGCCATGTGCATGTTCTCCGCGAGCAGCAGCAGGTTCAGGCTCCACTCGTACGGCAGCCAATCGGAGCAGGAGAGCATGGTTCCGCCGGGGGGAACGGACAGGCCGGATACGGGTACGGAACGAATGGCGGAGAGGCGCTCCACGGCCATCTGCCATGACTGACGAGGAGTGGCCGCGCGGGAATCGATGGCGTGGTATACGGACCAGAGCGCTGGGGAGGTGTAGACGGCCTGGGGTCCGAGCAGGTCCTTGCTTTCGGCGTAAGTGCCTTGCGAGCCGATCCAAAGATGCGTTTGCATCGCCTTCTGGATAAGGGTGGCTTCGCGCTCGTAAGGGGCTGGGTCCTTCTGGATCATGGCGGCAATCTGTGCGGCCATGCGATTGGCGAAGAGGTTATAGGCCGTGCTGTGGGTGGCACCCCCGCCGTTGTATTGCAGGTTGTCTGAGGCCCAGATGCAGGCGTAGGCCTCGTATAGCGGAAGCCCATCGTAGAGGCGACGGAAGAGGCGCTGCTCCCAGGCGAGATGCCGCTCGAGTGCCGGCCAGATCTCGGCTGCGAACGCCAAGTCAGCCGTCCACTGCAGGTGGCGCAGCAGGGCGTCGAAGAAGACGAGGTTCATGTCGTAGTGGTTGTGAGAGAGATCGCCGTTGCTGTGCAGGAGATTTTCTGTCCGGCTGAGATGGGAGCCGGGGTCAGGCTGGCCGATTGCTGGAACTGCTGTCGTGACCGGTGCGATGTTCTGTTTTGCGATCCAGTGACGGGCGTGCTGGATAAAGCGGTCATGCCATCCCAGGGCATCGAGGACATATGGCCCACGCCAGCCGGCGAGAGGGTTTCGCCATGCGACTGCGCCGTGCATGACGCAGTGTTGGGCTTCATCCCAGAGTGCGTCACCTGCTATGCCTACTGCCGGGCCTATGGCATTGATAAAGGGATCTGGGGTCTGGAGGGAGACGCGTGAGGCGACTGCATCAAGTTGCGCGCAGCGCCGGACGTAAGCCTCCTCTGCATCAATGGTCACGTCACCATTGATGCGGAGGTGCAGCGGCGTTGCGCTTAGCTTGACGGATGCCAGGAGGGCAGGAAGTGCCGGGCCGGAGGCGGCGGAGTCCGCGAGTGCTTGCCAGCCGTCGTTCCAGCGGCTGGCATCGCCGATGAGGGCGGTGGTGCCTGGGGGGAAGTCGAAGGAGAGGTTGACTGCCTTGCTCGTGAGCCTCGCGGTGTGTCCTTCGATGGTGTAGTTGTTACCGGCGCACTCCATGGGGCGAACCTGGAAGAACTGAGAGACGGGTTCGGACTCGCAGCCGATGTCTCCTCCGCGCTTGCCTTTACGGCCGCTGGCACCGGCGAAGGCGTAGAGCATCTGCACCTCATCCTTCGCGAGCGTCGACTGGACGCGGATATGGAGACCGGGGCCCTGAGCCGCGGTGACCACGTCGAGACGGAGTTGATTCGAACCAAGGGCTGCATCGTTGATGGTGTACGACATGCGACCTGCATGGTAGGTCGCCACGATCTCATCTGCCTGGGAGAGCCACTTGGCCGTCCCCCGGGCGGTGAAGCCCAGGCGCAGATTGCCGCCGTGTCCCGGCATGTAGAGCGAGAACTCGGGCAGGTCGCCTGCATCGACACGGAAGGCGATGTTCTGGCCATAGAGCGGACGGTTGAAAAATTCCGAGCTGTTGCGAATGGTGAAGCCGCCTTGTTCCGGGCGATAACGGAGTGGACGTTCAGTTTTGCCATGCATCAGGCCACGGACGCTGCCGGCGATCTCTTCCGGTGAGGTTGCGGCGGATTGGGGCCTGGCAGCCTGACCCGCGAGGAGGCTCGGATGATGAGCAGCCAGCAACGCACTGGCGGAGCTGTGCGACAGGAAGCGGCGACGAGTCCAGAGTGAAGGCATACTCATAAGGGTTTAGCTTAACGATGCGCGCCCGGCGTTTCCACCGGGCTCGCTGGTTGTTTGACTTACGGGGCTAGAAGTTGATCCGTGCTGCGAGTTGAATATCACGCGAACCATTGTTCTGTTTAGAGAAGGTGCCGAAGGCTCCGCTTGCGAGTGCTGTGCCGAGGCCACCGAACTGCGTGTGATTGGTGACGTTGATGACGTCCGCCTGCATGGTGAGCTTGAAACGCTCAAACAGGGGGAACTCGCGTTTGAGGCCGGCGTCCAGGTTGGCGTTGCCGAGGTTATAGAGATTCAAGGGAGCACTGCGTTGGACGTTGCCGAAGTTGTAGCCGTTGTTGCCGGGTGTGGCGATGAAGGCTGTGGCATCCAGAAACTTGACCGTGCTGGCTGTGGTTGCGGTCAGACCGTGGCCGTAACCTCCTCCGATACGAGGCGAACCGGAGAATGCCGGGTTGAAGGATGGGTAGCAGGAGCCAGGGGTCTGGCAGCTTGTGCCGGTGATGGAAAGCGGCGCGCCGGAGATCTTGGTGTAGATGTATGAGACCTTCCAGCCGCCGATGATGGCGCGAACGGCCGCGTGGCTGCCGCCGAACTGGCTTTTGTCTCCAAAGGGAAGCTGATACACGCCGAAGATGCGCAGGTTGTTGGGAACATTGTTGGCACTGACGGCGCGGTCGATGCGGTTAGCCTGGGTAGAGCCGAAGCCTCCGTCAATCACGTTGTTGGGGATGGGGTAACCGCTGCGTACGCCAGAGATATCGTCGATGGTCTTGGAGTAGGTGTAGTTCAGGGCGAGGTCCAGGCCGTGCCACTTGCGTTCCTGCAGGGAGATCTGGAGTGCGTTGTAGTTGGCGTTGCCGATATCGCCCCAGGTGTCCGTGACGCTGGAATACTGCGGGAAGGGCTTCAGCATCTGCGAGATCGTGGCAGCCGAACCGCCGAAGGTTGTGTACGGAAGTCCGATCCCGGGGATGATCGCCTGAGCCTCTTGGAGGTAGGTCTTGCCGGTCGCCTTATCCATCCCGCCGGGCAACTGCTTCAAGAGCGCACCCAAAGCCTGATACTGAGGGGCGAGCTGATCCTGGTAGAAGCCGCGGCTGTTGGCAACGAGGAAGTGCGACTGGTTGCCGGCAAAGTCCGCGCTCAGGGTGAGGGTGCGAGTCAACGCCTGCTGGATGCCGAAGTTGAAGCTGACGGTATACGGTGCGCGACCGGATAGGTATGGGTCAGCGTAAGAGACGCTTGAGGCGGTTGGGGAGACTCCGTTGACGAGGTAGTTGCCTGTGTTAGCGATGGCTGTGGGGCTGATGGTGAGGCTGTAGTTGGGGATGCTGGTATTGCTCAACGCGCCCAGGTTGGAGTTGAGGTAAAAGGCTGGCTGGCCGCCCTGGCCTGAATCCACGAAGGACTGCTGGGCCGTGAGTCCGAGCTGCCCGGTTCCGTTATAGTTGCCGGCGTTTGAGCCGCCTACGCCACCGCTATGCGTATACATGATGGCGAACGCTCCGCGAATCACCGTGCGAGAGGCTGCCTGATAGGCAAAGCCGAGGCGTGGGCCGATGTTCTTGTACCAAGTGTTGACGGTGGTGCGGCAGTTGCAGGTGCCCGATCCATTGCCGTAGTAGAAGAGAGCACCGGGAGTTCCGGTAGCGGGGTTGATTTGTGTGGGGCTGAAGCCGCTCCAACGGTCATTCTTCTCGTGGAAGGGCGTATACAAGTCCCAGCGCAGACCGAGATTGAGGGTGAGGTTCTTCGTCACCTTGTAGTCATCCTGAACGTAAGGCGAGAAGGCCCGGTAACGTGCGCCTAACGTGGAAAAATTCTGGAAGTAGATGGACGATGAGTCCACAGCGCCAAGCAGGAAGCTGGCATATGCGAGCCCGCTCTTGGTGTTGATCGACCCGCTGTTGTAACCCGCGGTGGAGCTTGCATTGAAGGCAAAGCTGAGGGGTTTGCTGGAGCTGTCCGAGATGGACTGGTTGAACTCCAGCCACTGATAGGTCCCGCCGAAGGTGATGGAGTGACGCCCCTTGGTCAGGACGAACTCGTCTCCAAACGTCAGGGTGTTTACGCCCTCATGGTAAGCAGTGGGCGCGGAGAAGCCGGAGGGCGCGTCTACACCACCCGCGAAGCTGGCTCCGGGAAATGTGCTGGAGGCGAGACCAGCCGGCAGGTTGCCGATGCCGAGGGTCGACGCTGTGACCGAGCCTCCGTCTGTTGCATTGCCGATGGGCGCGGAGAAGCGGGTGAAGCCGTAGCGCAGCTGGTTTACTGCGTGTGGGCTGAAGGTATAGGTGTGCTTGACGATATCGGTGGTGGTTGTCTCCGTGACAATCGTTCCGTTGGTGTAAGGGTAGGGAAGGACGGAGGTCGCGCCGTAGTCGTACGGTGGAATGTGCTTGACGCCGGAGGTGGAGATGAAGGCGAGTTGCTGGCGGGGCGAGAGGTCGTAATCTACGCGGCCGGTGAAGCCCCAGACCTGCAGGCCCGTGACGCGTCCGGCCAAATAGTTGCTGGTCAGGTTACCGTTCGCGACCGGCGGAAGATAGGACTGCATGGCCTTTGCGATAGGTGAGATCTCAGCGGTTGGGATCACGTCCTTGGTGGGGACGCCATTCTTAACGCCCATGAAAGGGTAGGCACAGGTGACGCCCTTGTTGGCCGTAGTGCAGGCTGTAACGGTCGTTGGGTCGTAGATGTCGTAGCCCGGGTTGGCCGCTGCATAGGCCGTAAAATCGCCGTTGCGTGCATCGACCGTGGGGATGGTCTGGTAGGTGGGGTTGGTGATGCCGTTGTAGTGGTAGCGGTCGTAGTTGGCGAAGAAGAAGAGCTTGTCCTTGAGGATGGGACCGCCGAGGGAGAGCGAGAGCTCATCCTGATGCTCGGGATTCTTCTTGGTCGGAAGGCCGGTTGTACCGTCTGCGCGCACGATGGGGACCCACGGCTGGAAGTATCCCCAGGTATCGAAGGCCGTGTTGCGAATGTAGAAGTTGGCGTTGCCGTGGAAGGTGTTCGTGCCCTGCTTGATGGAGTAGTTCTCCACGCCAAGGCCCTGGTACTGCGCGGAAGAGCCACTGGTCTGTACCTGAAACTGGTCGACTGCTTCAATGGCAAGGTTCTGGTTGAGCTTACGGTTATCGCCTTGCGAATCGACCGTCGTCTGGGGCACGCCTTCGATGTACATCTCGTTTGAGTTTCCGGAGCCAGAGCCATCGAAGATGCCGGCACGACCACCACTATTGACACCGGGAAGCAGAGTGACAAAGCTGGTTGGATCACGCGGGCCGCCCGAGGTGATCTGCAAAGGAAGTTCGGAATAGGTTGCGTTCTCAATGACGCCGCCCAGAGTGGCGTTGGTGGTCTGCAGTGCGGCAGGGGCGGTGCTGACGGTGATGGTCTCGCTCTGTGCGCCGACCGTGAGCTTTGGATTGAGGCCGACTGTGGCCAGCGCATCTACGGTCAGGTTTTCCTGGCGGAAGACTTGGAATCCTGGCGCTTCCACGGTGACGGTGTACACGCCGGGAATCAAGGGCGAGATGACGTAGTAGCCGGAGCCGGTGGACTGCCGCACGGTCGAAACCCCAGTGGCGTTCTCCCTCACTGTGATTTTGGCTCCGGGAATCAACGCGCCGTCCTTGTCCTGCACGGTCCCGGAGATGCCACCTGTCCCAGCGATCTGTGCCTGGGCGGCGAAGGTCGCGAGGGAGAAGCAGGCGGTGGTTGCAACGAGGGAAAGACTCCTGGAAGGGCGGCGGGTTTTCATGGCGTAGGAGCTCCAAAAGGGTTCTTGAGGTAACGGCGAGAATCTTAGTGAGCCGCTGCGAATTCTGTCAATGGAAAAATTGTTTCGCCAAAGGAATTAGATAGAACCTGTTCGTAAGGTAGCTTCGATGACTGGAAGTTCTTTGTTTGCAGGGGTCTCGTGATCATTGATTCGCGCGGGGTGATCGTGTGGCGGTTCCTTCGTCACGTCCTTTTGCGAGTACACGGATTAATTTTGAAAAAATAATTTTACTGATGAGAACTTGCCGGACTATAAAAGAAGCGACTATGACCGAGCGAATGAATGCATCCCCGAGACGAACGTTTCTGAAGACGATGTTGCAGGCCGGGGCAGCCGCAACGTTCACATCTCCCGTCTTTGCTCTCGAAAAGAAGGCTCATACTACGCCCGTTACCGCAGCCCCGTCGGTGCAACTGAACGTGCGAGACTTCGGCGCAATCGGTGACGGAATCACGCTTGAAACGGAAAGCCTGCAACGAACGATCGATCGGTGCGGCGTTCTGGGTGGAGGAGAGGTGATCATTCCTGCGGGTCGATACCTGACTGGATCGGTTAGCCTTCGGACTAAGGTAACCCTGCGGCTGGCTGCTGAGTGTGTGATCCTTGGATCGCCCGACCTGGCGCACTACGCCGTCTCCCAGGTGCGCTGGGAGGGCAAGTGGATTCCTGGCTACCTGGGCCTCATCCATGCATTGGACGCGAGGAAGATTGCGGTCCTTGGCCCTGGCAGCATCGAGGGAAATGTGGCTGTGGCGGGCCGACCGACAAAGGAAAATCCGTTGCGCCGGCCGGCGCTGATCGAGTTTCTCTACTGCGATGACGTGCATCTGGAGGGCTTCTCCACCAGCTACGCGCATATGTGGTCCATTCATCCCACCTGCTGCGACAACCTGGTCTTTCGCAATCTGACCGTCCGCAGCACGCTGACGAACGGCGACGGCATCGACATCGATTCTTGCCGGCATGTCCTGATCGATACGTGCGACATCGCGTCCGGAGACGACTGCATCTCGCTGAAGTCCGGACGTGGTGAAGAGGCTTATCAGCTCGCGCGGCCAACCGAAGATGTGCGCATCGTCAACTGCACGCTGGAAGGGCGAGGTTTTGCTTGTATCGGCATCGGCAGCGAGACCTCAGCAGGCATTCGCAGGGTGCTGATCGAAGGTTGCCGCGTGACCAGTGTGTACAAGTTCGCGGTCTACATCAAGAGCCGTGTCGGTCGCGGGGCGTTTATTGAAGACCTTACCGTACGGGATATGAGCGCAGCCAAGATGCGCATGGGCTTCCTGAAGATCAGCCAGACTAGTGCCGGTGTGCAGGATGAGAACCCGGTGCCGGGGCTGGATGGGTTGCCGCTCTTCCGCAACATCAGCTTTCTGCGTATTCACGTCGACGACGCACCGGTGCTGGTGGAAGCCAAGGAGATCAGCGCCGACAAGCTGCTTGATGGCCTAACGCTTGACGGCTTTACGGGGACTTGTGCCAAGGGCCTGGAGCTTGCGAACATCACGCACGCTACGCTTCGGGGAATTGCTGTCTCCGGTTTCACTGGCCCCTTACTGCGAATCGATAACGTCACCGGTAAAGGACTCCAAGGTGCGGAGAAGCTGCCACCGCGCGGCAGGACCGAGCTCGTCGCCACACCAGCGGTTCCATACAAACTGCATTGAGATGCAGGAGAGCAAAAGTCGGCACTGTGAAGGCAACCGCCGGGAGGCGGTGGTATATGCTGATCGTTCACTGGTGAAAAACATGACGACAAAAAAGAAGGTTCAGCCCAAGCCGAAGATACAGCAGTATGCGACCCCTGCACTGGAAAAAGGTCTTGATGTTCTGGAGTTATTGGCGCGGCAGCCGGAAGGCCTGACCAAGAGCCAGATTGCGCGCGAACTGCAACGAACCGTCTCCGAGATCTTCCGCATGCTTGTCTGCCTTCAATCGCGGGGGTACATTGCGCAAGCCCGTGATGAACGCTTCGTCCTTACCCTGAAGCTGTTCAAGCTGGTGCAGGAGCATCCACCCACGGAGTTGCTGGTGGCCAAGGCGTTGCCCGTCATGCATCGTCTGGCGCACAGCACGCTTCAGTCATGCCATCTTGGTGTGGTGGAAGGGGGGCAGGTCGTCTTTCTGGCCCAGGTCAATGCTCCTACCAACCTCGGCTTTTACGTCAAGCTGGGCTCTACTGCCGATCTGATGGAAGCAGCCAGCGGTTACGTGCTACTGGCGCATCAGTCTCCGGAGCAGCGTGTGCGGATGGTTCAGGCGTGGAGCGCGGAGACGGGCAACAAGCCTCCCAAGGATCTTGAGTTACACCTGGCCAGCATCCGCAAGGGCTGTTATGAGAAGCGAGCGAGCTACCTAGTGAAGGGTGTCGTCAACGTCAGCTTCCCGGTGTTCGATGATCGCGGTGCAGCCATCGCTGCGCTGACGGTACCTTTTATTCAGTACACGGGCTCTCAAGTCGGGGTTGCGGACGTCATCTCCGCGCTGCGCGTGGCCGCGGCAGAGATTACCGAAACAATAGGCGGCGCGCGCGGGTAGAGATTATGGAGTTATACGGCGCGGGTTCGATTGCGGAGCGTACCCAGTTTCTCAATTTCGATCACCATCTCCTCATCTGGAAGGAGCCACCGTTGCGGTGTGCGGCCCAGCCCCACACCCGGCGGGGTGCCAGTGCTGATGATGTCTCCCGGCATAAGCGGCGTGATGGAAGAGAGGTAGGCGATGAGCGCAGGGATGCGGAAGATCAGGTCGCGCGTGTTGGCTTCCTGCATGACTTCACCCTGAAGCGTCAGGCGAATGTAGAGTGCGTGCGGGTCCGGGACCTCATCTGCCGTGACGATCGTCGGCCCCAGGGGGGTGAAGGTAGGGAAGCTTTTGCCCAGCGTCCACTGGGTTGTTGCCAGTTGCACGCCGCGTGCGCTGATGTCATTCAGGATGGTGTAGCCAAAGACATGCTGCTGCCAGTCCGCCTCCGCAATGCGATGTCCCCCGCGACCGATGACCACTGCTAACTCGGCTTCGTAGTCAGGCTGCGTCGCGTCCGATGGCAGGAGAACGTCATCGCCGTCACCGCACAAGGACTGCGACAGCTTCAGGAAGACGGTTGGCACGTCCTGTACCTTCATTTTGGATTCGGCCGCGTGTTCGCGGTAGTTGAGACCGATCCCAAAGATACGTGGCGGGTTTAACAGAGGTGCGGTCAACTGCACGGAGCTCAAAGGGATCGCGGCACCGGTCAGCGCAGGCTGGGTGTCACCGCTGGCGATGTGAGAGAGCAGATCTCCGGTAAGCGGATAGACCTTCTCATCGCGCAGGACGCCGCTTCCTGCGCTACCTTCATGCGTGAATGATATGAACTTCATCGACCTTCCCATTCTGCTCTGACGAAGCCTGCCATGTCTGACCGTACGGGAAAGAAAACTCCGCAAGGGAAGCAGGGAGAATCTGTGCGCTGTACCCTGGCGCTTTGGGCAGCAGATAATGTCCCCGCCGGATTGCGACCGGAGCGACGAAGTGTTCATGCAGATGATCGACATACTCGATCACACGATTTTCAAGCGAACAGGAGACGCTTAAGAAATCGAAAACCGAGAGATGCTGAACATATTCGCACAGGCCGACGCCGCCTGCATGCGGGCAGACCGGCACGCCAAACTTTGCAGCCATCAGCAGGATCGCGAGATTTTCATTGACGCTGGCCACGCGGCAGGAATCGATCTGGCAGACATCGATCGCCTCTGCCTGTAGCAACTGCTTGAACATTACCGCGTTATGGCAATGTTCTCCTGTGGCGATGCGTACTCCGGACTCCTGCCTGATCCTCGCATGCCCCAGGATATCGTCCGGACTGGTAGGCTCCTCCATCCACCATGGATTGAGCTCCGCCAGCAGCCGCGTGCGGCGAATGGCCTCTTCCACGCCCCACCGCTGGTTGGCGTCGACCATCAGCTTATTCGTCCAGCCAATCTGCTCTCGCACGATGTGTCCGCGGCGTAGATCGTCTTGTTCCGCGCCACCAACCTTCAGTTTGAAGTGCGTCCAACCCTCCGACAGCGCCTGCTGGCAGAGTGTTCGGATCTTGTCGTCCGAGAAGCCAAACCAACCCACGGAGGTCGTATAGGCTGGATAGCCCTCACGCTCCAACTGCGCAAGACGTTCGCTCTGACCGAGTTTGCCGCGCGTAAGAAGTTCGATCGCGTCCTCGACGCTCAGGGCATCACTGATGTAGCGAAAGTCGATGCAGCGCACGATCTCAGCCGGTGTCATGTCAGCTAAAAGTGCCCACACCGGCTTACCTTCGGATTTGGCGTAAAGATCCCATACTGCGTTGAGCACTGCGCTCACGGCCAGATGAATGACGCCCTTCTCCGGTCCAAGCCAGCGAAACTGGGTATCGCCCGTCAGGTTCAGATAGAGGGCATTCAGGTCGCGGGTCAGTTCCTCAAGGGTCCGTCCACGAATGCCGGTAGAGATATGCTGAATCGCACTTACGACCAGGTCCGTCCCACGGCCCAGCGTGAAGGTGAGACCGTGTCCTTCAAGGCCGGAATCGGTTTCAAGGATGCAATACGCAGCCGAGTAATCCGGATCGACGTTCACCGCATCTGACCCGATGTGATCGCGCGAGGTAGGAAAGCGAAGATCGATGACGCGGACCTGGGTGATCGTGGTGCTGTGCAAGAGCTTCCTCGATTTAGTGAGTCTCTGAGCGGGGCCGGAAATGGATGGCGCGTGAGGCGATTTTAGAAGAACTCGTGAGTTTTCGTCAATGAAAAGCATCCTCCATTAGAAGATTAGGCGGCACGATGTCACTTTGTGGACGACTCGACGTATTCCTATTTGACAGGCGTGGATTACGCCCGGTAAAACTCGAGTGACTTTACCGGGAAGAGGAATCATGTTCGACCTGAATGGAAGACGTGCCGTGGTCACTGGAGCAGCGAGCGGTATCGGTCTTGCCGTCGCGCAGACGCTTGCACGTGCCGGAGCAGAGCTTGTCCTGCTGGACCTTGACGCAGGCAAGGTGGCCGAGACTGCGGCGACGCTGCCTGGAGCCGTTGCCATTCAGTGTGATGTCGCGTCAGAGGAGAGCGTGACGGAAGCTTTTCGGCTCGCCGGTTTGCCTATCGATCTTCTGGTCAATTGCGCGGGTATCGCTCATGTCGGGAGTCTGGAAACCACGTCCGTGGCGGACCTGGAACGCCTATACCGCGTCAATGTTCAGGGAACTTACCTCTGCATGCGCGAGTCGGTGAAAGGGATGCTCGCGGGCCAGGGCGGAGCGATTGTGAACATGGCATCGATTGCTGCAACGTCTGGACTGAGCGACCGCTTTGCCTACTCCATGACCAAAGGCGCCGTGCTGGCCATGACCCTGTCGGTTGCCAAGGACTATCTCGCCCGCGGTATCCGCTGTAATTGCATCTCCCCGGCACGCATTCACACGCCCTTCGTCGATGGCTTCCTGGCAAAGAACTATCCAGGAGCGGAGGCCGAGAAGATGACAGAGCTGGCTGCTGCACAGCCAATTGGCCGTATGGGACGGCCGGAAGAGGTGGCCGCGCTGGTCGTGTACCTTTTGAGTGATGAAGCGTCGTTTGTGACCGGTGTGGACTATCCACTGGATGGCGGCTTCTTCAACCTGCGCTAATGAATTCGTGTGAGGTCAGTATGGATTTAGATCTGCGTGGCCGTGTTGTGATCGTGACGGGAGGCGGAGCAGGCATTGGCGAAGCCATCACCCGCGCGCTGCTGGACGAGGGAGCCAAGGTGGTCGCAGTTGGCCGTATGGGTGAGAACGAGCAGCGCTTTGCAGCGGAGATGAAGGTATCCGGGGCAGCCTGCGACTTCGTCGAAGCAAGCCTTGCCGAAGCGGAGCAGTGCAAACGCGTGGTGGAGTTTACCCGCAGCACGCACGGACGCCTTGATGGACTTGTCAACAACGCCGGAGCCAACGATAGCGTGGGCCTGGCGAGCGGCGATCCGACCCGCTTTTTCGAGAGCTTGAGGCAAAATCTTGTCCATTACTATTCCATGGCCCACTATGCCCTGCCCATGCTCAGGGAGGCGAAGGGCGCTATCGTCAACATCAGCTCGAAGGTTGCGTTGACCGGCCAGGGTGGGACCTCGGCGTACGCGGCTGCCAAAGGCGCGCAGCTCGCCCTTACGCGTGAGTGGGCTGCCGAATTGCTGCCTGTTGGTATCCGCGTCAACAGCGTTCTGCCGGCTGAGGTGCTTACCCCGCTTTATCAGCGCTGGCTCGACACCCGCGCAGATCCCGTGGCGGCTTTGCGCCACATCACGGAACGCATTCCTCTGGGCCGCCGCATGACCGAAGGGGCGGAGATTGCGGCTACAACGGTTTTTCTGCTTTCTGCAAAGCAGTCTGGCCACACCACGGCTCAGCATCTGGTCGTCGATGGCGGCTACACGCATCTCGACCGCACGCTATGAGTCTCCAAGAGAACGCAGGCGAACGGATCGACGCTCATCATCACCTTTGGCGCTATGACGAGGCCGAGTTCGGCTGGATCGACGATACCATGAACTTGTTGAGGCGAGACTTTCTCGCCCCGGATCTGACACCGCTGCTCCAAGTGTCGGGTGTGACCGGCACTATCGCCGTCCAGGCTCGCCAGACAATCGAAGAGACTCACTGGCTGCTCACCACAGCACGGCAATTTCCCTGGATTCGCGGAGTCGTCGGTTGGCTCCCGATCTCGGACGTGCGCTTTGAGGATCATCTGGACTTGCTTACCGCAGAGCCAATGCTGAAAGGGCTGCGGCACATCGTGCAAGCGGAGCCTCCCGGCTTCCTGGATGATCCTGGCTTCAACCGTGGAATCCGCCAACTCACACGGTGCGGCTTGACCTATGATCTACTGATCTTCTCAAAGCAGTTGGAGGAGGCTCTTCGCTTTGTGCGCCGCCATCCGCAACAGTCTTTTGTCATCGATCACATCGCTAAACCCAATATGGAGGCGGTCGGTTTTGCTTTCTGGTCCAGACTGATTCGAGAGTTCGCCGATCTATCGAATGTGACTTGCAAGATCTCTGGAATGGTTACGGAAACACGGGGAACACCGTGGAACCCCGAGTTCCTCAAACCCTACTTCGATGTCGTACTCGAAACCTTCGGCCCCAGCCGCCTCATGACCGGCACGGACTGGCCTGTCTTAACAATGCGATGCGGCTACAGGCAATGGTGGCAAACCGTGGAGGAATGGATAGCTCCACTTTCCGCGTTTGAACGCTCAAACATACTGGGTGAGACAGCCTTAAGAGTGTACCATACGATTCCTGCGCAGGTGCTTTAGATCTTGTCTCTCTAAAACCCGTCATTAGTAATGAGAGACTTATGGAGTGTCCGGCTTGAAATGTGCCAGTGGATAAGAGAGACACTGGACAAAGAGAGGGCATATGGGACGAGGGAAGAAGTACCAGCCTGAGCAGGTGGTAAATCTGTTGCGACAGATCGAAGTAGCCGTAGCGAACGGGAAGACGACGGCTCTGGCGTGTAAGGAAGCCGGGATCGTGGAGCAGACCTACTTCCGCTGGCGCAAGGAGTACGGCGGGTTGCAGGTGGACCAGGCGAAGCGACTGAAGGGGTTGGAGCAGGAGAACTCCAAGCTGAAGCGTTTGGTAGCGAACCTGAGCCTGGATAATCTTGCGTTGAAGAACTTCGCCTCGGGAAACTTCTAAGCCCTGAGCGACGACGGATCGCAGCAGACCATGCACAGCAGCAGCATGGGATGACAGAGCGCAGGGCATGCCGGCTGGCCTCCCAGCCGCGCGGCACGCAGCGCTACCGTGCGATCCGGCGGGAAGACGAAGATGCGCTCACGCAGGCGATCGTTCGGCTTGCCAGCCAGTACGGTCGTTATGGCTATCGCCGGATCACGGCGCTGCTGAAGCGAGCAGGCTGGCGGGTGGGCAAGGATCGCGTGGAGCGTATCTGGCGTCGCGAGGGGCTGAAGGTCCCGCAGAAGCAGAAGCCACGAGGACGCCTGTGGCTCAACGATGGCTCGTGCGTGCGGCTCAGGCCGGAGCGGCGGAACCATGTATGGAGCTACGACTTCGTCAGTGCTCGGACGCATGATGGCCGCAGCGTACGGCTTCTCAACCTGATCGACGAACACACCAGAGAAAGCCTGCTGGTGCGTGCGGAACGCCGCTGGTCAAGCTCCAGGGTCATCTCTGCGCTGGCCGATGTGATGGTGATGAAGGGAGTGCCGGAACACCTTCGCTCGGACAATGGGCCGGACGTCGTCGCGAAGGACCTACGAAGATGGCTGGCAAAGACAGGGGCAAAAACACTGTACATCGCGCCCGGTTCACCGTGGGAGAACGGCTACTGCGAAAGCTCTAACTCGAAACTCAGAGATGAGTTCCTCAACGGTGAGATCTTCTACTCGATGAAAGAACTGCGCGTGCTGGCCGAACGCTGGCGCGTCCACTCCAACACCGTCAGACCACACTCCTCGCTCAGCTACAGACCACCAGCACCGGAGGCATGGTTCACCCCCGACGGCGGCTACTTGAACTCAGAAGAAGCTGCGCTAACCTCATCCAACGGCACAAACGATCGGGCACTCCACACGAAGTCGCTGCTTAGCAACGCTTTGAGGAAGTTCGACGACTCGCTACCAGGCGAAGGGACGATCAGAAGTGAAGTCGGGCGGTATTCGTCTTCGCTTCGCTGGCGGATAGCGCATGCAGTAGATTATCCACTCATGAAGAGTCTGGTGGATTATTCGGCGGAAGCGGTCTTTGCGACAGGCGTTAGAGAGCGATGGAAGATGCGGAAGCCGAATGGCTCCAATGAGAGTGCAGGCAGGGCTGCTTCGGGATAATCGGGATGGTGCTCGTCAGGTTCCCCGGTGTTTGAAGGTGGTTTGCGAAGTGGGATGCTGACCTCCGTCCACGGGGCTGAAGACTCGATGGTGCCGCGAAATGGCGTGCTGGATAGGTTGATGGCTATGAGGAATTCTTCGTTCGGGGTCGAGCGTTTATAGCTGACGACGTGAGCTTCATTGGAGTTGTGGAGCCATGAGGTCTTGCCGTGAAGCAGGGCTGGTTGGCGTTCGCGGTAGTGGATCATGAAGTCGTAGAAGCGGGGGAACTCGGGGCGCATCTCGCCGGCTTGCCACCAGATCTTTAGGGGCTCAAAGAGGGCGGGTGCACCGGATTCGGTTGGGTCGCTGACCTCCATACCGTTGTAGAGCATGGGGACGCCGTCGTAGGTGAAGATGAAGGCGGCGGCGGCGAGGGAGCCGTTGATGCCGTAACGGGCGAGGGCGCGCTGCTCGTCGTGGTCGTCAAACATGCGCATGTGGGCCGCGTTCTGGGGGAAGAGCTTTTGCTCGTGCTCGAGCGTGGTGCGGAGGGTGCTTGCGGGGGCTCCGTGCTCGATGATTTCGTTGAGCGAGGCCATCATGGGCCAGGAGTAATCGAAGTCGAAGGCGCTGCGGAGCAACTCTGGCTTGCTGGCTTCTGCAAGCATGATGAGACCGGGGTGGACGCGGTCAAGCTCCTTGCGTGCATTCTCCCAGAAGTCGGTGGGGATCTCGCCAGCGGCGTCGCAGCGGAAGCCGTCGAGGTCGAAGTCCTTGATCCAGTAGAGGAGCATGTCCGTCATGTAGCGGCGGAGCTCGGGCTGGGTGTAGTCGAGTGCGGCGACGTCGGTCCAGTCGTAGGGCGAGAGGATCTTGCCGGTGGAGTCATGCTTGTAGAAGTTGGGGTGCGACATCATGACGCTATCGAAGGAGGTGTGGTTGGCGACGATATCGACGATGACCTTCATCTGGCGGCGGTGGGCTTCCTGGATGAGGTGATGGAGGTCGTCTTTTGAGCCGTACTCGGGGTTGATGGCGTAGTAGTCCTGGACGGCGTATGGGCTGCCTGAGGAGCCCTTTTTCTTGACTTGCCCGACCGGGTTCAAAGGCATCAGCCAGAGGACGTTGACGCCGAGTTTTTGCAGGCGATCGAGGCCCTTGGTCACGCCGGCGAGGTTTCCCTCTGGAGAGAAGGAGCGTGGGAAGATCTCGTAGACGACTGCGGATTCAAGCCAAGGCGGTGGGATGTGGCCCTGCGTTGCGCCGAGCGGCGTGGTGGATGGGGTTGTGGGGACGGCGGGCATCTGCGCGAGCGAGGCGGGCAGAGAGGCGCACAGGCAGAGGGCAGTCAGCAGGAGAGACCTGCGAAGGGCTGAGGCTGTCATGGTGCTCCTGAGGATGAGATGTGGATTGGCGTTTCGCGAGGAGAAGAAAGAATTGCCCAAGCGTGACAGCAACTGCAGCCACGCTTGGGGTGAGTGGTTTAGAACACCAGGCGGGAGGTCAACTGAATCTGCCGGGCGGAGTTCTGACGCGTCCCGGTAATTTCACCGAAGGTTCCGCTGGTGACGGCGGAGCTTGGATTGGTGAACTCGGGCGTGTTGAGGACGTTGAACGCATCTCCATGCAATTCGAGCGAGATGCGGTCCGTAAAGTGCAGGTTCTTCTGTACGCCAAGGTTTACGCTGCGGTATCCAGGCCCATAGACCTGATTGCGTCCGAGCGTTCCGACCCGCGTGTAGACACCGGTTCCACTTACGTTGAGAGTGGGAATATTGTCTGAAAACGCCGCCGTATTGAACCACTGTCCGATGATCTTTTTGGGGTAGGAGATGGGGGCAATCAGATCTGGGCGATTGCCGGGGCTGTTGACGCCAGTCGAAATATCAAATGGCTGGCCGGTCTGGAAGAGGCCGACGAGATTGGACTGCCACCCGCCGATCAGCAGATCCATGAATCGATTTGCGTTGCCACCGAAGGCCTGTCCCCGGCCAAAAGGGAAGTTGTACACCGCAGAACCTGAGAAGATGTGACGCTGGTCCTGAGCCGAGTTGCCGTAAGAGGCGAAAGGGTTCGATGCGATGGAGACAGTTGACCCCGCGCCGAAGGCATCTGGCGAATCATCCAGCGCATGCGACCAGGTGTAAGAGGCGGTGAGCAGGGCATTCCCTTGACGATGTTCGTAATGTGCCTGAAGACCGTTGTACCAGGAGATGCCGTTGTACTCGTTCAGGCTGATTCCGCCTAAGGTTGGGAAGGGCAGCGCGGTGGTGTTGAAGTTGTAGCTGTTGATGGGATAGTAGGTGGAGAGCCGATCAGCGTGGGTGCCCACGTACGCGATGCTGAGTACGTCTCTGGAACCAAGCTGCTGCTGCAACTGGAGGTTGTACTGCTGGAGACGGCTGTGTTTGTTGTCGCGGTCAACTGCGAGGCCGCCCAGGCCGGCCGGAGGAGCTGCGGGATTGAAGTTCGGGAAGCCCGGCAGGGGAAGGGCGATCTTTGCGGAATTACCGGTCGTATATCCGGGGCAGGTATAGGGATTGCCCAGGGTCGTCTGGCCGGTGAAGGTCACGCAATACCCGTTGCGGGCGTAGTAGGTTGCGCTGCCGCCGAAGGGAGGCTGCTGCCCAAGCTGGTTGCTGATGCCGCCGTAGTCAGGGAAGTAGAACAACCCGTAGCCACCGTGCAGGGCTGTCTTGCCGTCGCCAAAGACGTCATAAGCGAAGCCGACGCGCGGGGCGAAGTTGAGATAGTCCTGGTTGATGATGCTGCGTGAGATACCGTTCTGTCCGGCGATCATCACGGTTCCGTTGGTGGGATTGAAGGCCGCCTGCTGGTTATGCTTCTCGTAAGGCCAGGTGAGCAGGTCCCAACGGATCCCCAGGTTCAAGGTCAGCCTCGGCGTGACGCGCCAATCATCCTGGGCGAAGACGCCATCTTCATTGCTGATATTGCCGAAGTAGCCATCCTGTGCGCCGATTGCATAGTTGTCCACACCGCCGACCAGCAACTCTGAGGTCTCCCAGCCCGTGAAGTCTGTGCCGTGATAAGCGATGGCGAAGAAGCCCTTGCCGGAGATGGGACGGAAGAACTGAGTCTGCCGCAGGAGGTAGGTGCCACCGACCTTCAACGAGTGCGCTCCACGCTGAATGTTCAAGGTGTCGGTGAGTTCGTAGGTGTTTTGTGGAACCGCGAAGAGGCCATAGTCTCCGCTGTATTCAAGCTGGTCATTGCTGCCACCAATCAATGCTCCTCCGCTCGTCTCCAGATTGCGGTTCGCATTCACGATACCCAGGTCCGCGGAGATGTTCTGGCCGTAGTTCGGTGGTTGATAGCCGTAGTTGTCGCGGTTATAAGCCAGTCGAGCCTCATTCACGATGCTTGGCGAGAAGGTGCGGGTGTAGCCGAGATCGTAGCCGCGCGCATGAACATAACTAGTGCCGGCATTATTGGGCAGGGTCGGCCCAAGCTGCGAGGTGGCGCCGTTGGTCGAGTTGTCATAAGAGAAGCGCAGGAAGAAGAGATCCTTTTTCGTGAGGGAGTAGTCCAGGCGAGCGTCGAAACGGTTGTACTTAATGGCGGACTGCTGTTGCGAAAGATAGTTCTGCAGCGCACGGTCAGACCGGGAGGGTAGTGGGAACGCGTTGAGATAGTTGACCGCGGCCGTGTTCAGGCGTGCCATGGGAATCTGATTATTTTGAAAAGGTGTGCATGTCTGTGGATCGTAGATCTGGCCCTTGCTGTTGCCGGAGATGTTGTTGTTCAGCGTTCCGGCGTTTGGAACGCAGGCGGGAAAGGTGGTGTCAAAGTTTCCGTAGGTCTGGCCGGGATTGAGCAGCTCCGAGAAGTCACCTGTTCTCATCTTCACTGTCGGGACCGTAATGTAAGCCGAGTTGCCGGGCAGGGACTCGCGCGTTCCTTCGTAGTCTCCGAACATGAAGAGCTTATCCTTGAGGAATGGAAAGCCGACGGACCCGCCGAACTGATTCCGGTTGTAGGGAGGATTGGCCACCGGCGGCGCTCCCAGAAAGCTGTAGTTGGGGTTGGCGGCAAACTTCCCGCTGCGGTATTGATCGAACGCTGAGCCGTGCACGCCGTTGGTGCCGGACTTGATCGACGCCACAACCAAGGCACCGCCCGCCCTGCCAAACTGAGCCGGAGCGACGCTGGTGTTGACCTTGAACTCCTGTGTCCCGTCCACCGGCGGGAAGAACAGGATGATGTTTTGCAGACCGTCGTTGTTGTCCACGCCGTCCAGCAGAAAGTTATTCGCCTGAGGACGGGTTCCATTGACTGAAAGTGCAGAGCCGCCGCTTTCGCCGTTACGGTTGGAGGGATCATTGCCAGACTCCCCGTAGGCCCCCTGCGTTACGCCTGGGGTGAGGAGGGCCAGATTGAGGGCGTTGCGACCGTTGAGAGGCAGTTCAGTGATCTGCTTGCCTTCGATCGTCTCTCCCAGAGTGGCGTCCGAGGTGTTTACCAGGGCGGCTGCGGCTGTGACCTCGACTGTCTGTTGCTCGGAGCCGGGGGCCAGCTTGAACGAGAGGGTCTGGACCTGGGTGACGACGACCGTGAGGTTGACGTTCTGCGACTGGAAACCGGTCGCTTCGATCTTGGCCGAATAGTCTCCGGCAGGGACGGCTGAGATGTTCAACTCACCTGAGCCGCTGGATTTGTCTACGCGGATACTGCCGTTCGCGGTGTTGGTAAGGGTGATCGTGGCGTTGGGGATGGCGGCCCCGGTCGTGTCAGTCACCGTTCCGACGACGCGTCCGGTGTCCGATTGCGCCATGGCGCTCGGCAGCATCATCGTGAGCGAACCGGCAAGCATTCCCAGACCTGCTGCGCGGGACAGTTTTTGACTGGTCCGCGTCTGATTAAAGATGTTGGTCATTCTGATCTCCTGAAATCGTTCTTTGCTTCCGGGCCGCCTGCTCCGATCTCGCGAAGTCGCGGCAGCGATCCGTTCGTGACCCTCCTCTCCAGGCTGCGTTGTAAGCAATGCAATCTGTCTTGAACTTGTGTTGATTTAATGTTGATGACTAAGTCTTTTATTTTGATAGTCAAGCTGGCACTTGTTAGGATTTGTACCGGTGACTTTGCTTGAAAATTAACCTATCCAAGGCCGCCAGAAAAGTGTGACTCAAGTGCTCCTCACCGGAAAAGGCGAACGGATTAGCTTCGGACTCTTCGAGCTGGACCCGCACTCCGGGGAACTGTGGAAGTCGGGAATGCGCGTGCGGCTCCCGGGCCAGCCCTTCAAGGTTCTCGTGGCACTGATCAGGCAGGCCGGCGAGGTCGTCACTCGCGAAGAGCTGCAGGCTGAGGTGTGGGACTCCAATACGACTGTCGACTTTGAACGGGCGCTGGCGGGGACGATCAATAAGATCCGTGACGCCCTGGGGGATTCCGCGGATAATCCTCGCTATGTCGAGACGCTGACTAAGCGGGGATACCGCTTCATCGCGCAGGTCACCTATACCCATACCCCCATGGCCGATGCCGCCCCGGCCCGTGCCGCAGCCGATGATCCTGCTGAGGCGAGGGCGGCGCTTCGGCCCTCACCTCCCTATGCAGTTGCTCTACCCGTGCCGGTCGAACTCCTGCTGCCAACCTCAGAGGTGGAAACGGCGCTGCTTCCCGCTGTCTCCATGGACAAGCGAAGAGCCGCCCGTTGGTCGGTCAGGGAACGCGTCCTCGGAGCCGCCGCCGCAATCCTTCTGCTCGCGTTGCTGACAACCTTGTACTACTGGCACCGGCCCCTCCATCCACAGCCCCTGCGCATCGAGCAGATCTCTCACTTCATCCCCATCTTCAGCGGACCGCCCAACGCGGAGAGCTTCCTCACCCTTGCGACGGACGGCGATCGCATCCTGACCTCGGTCTCCGTCGACGGGCGGCCCCGCCTCTCTGCCATCTATATCAGCACCGGGGAGGTTCACAAGCTCGCCACGCCCAAGGAGCTGTCCTCAAATTCTCTGGAAGATATCTCGAAGGACGGGTCCAAGCTCCTGCTGCGGAGTCAGCTTTCATCGGAGTCAGAGCAGCCTCTCTGGGTGACGCCCTCCGCCGGGGGCAGCGGACTGCGTATCGGCAACGTCCTTGCCCAAGACGCCACCTGGATGCCGGACGGCGTCAGCATCCTCTACGCCAACGGCAACGATCTCTACACGGTTCAGGCCGATGGTGGCTCCTCCAAACTCTACGCAACGCTGCAGGGCCGTGCCTTCTGGATGCGCTGGTCGCCCGATGGGAGACTGCTTCGCTTCACGCTTGTGGACCCGGTCACGCATTCCACTAACCTGTATGAACTCGAGGCCGGAAGCCGGACGGCGCGTCCCGTTCGTCTTCCCGGCCTGACGCCGCAGCCGGCTTGCTGCGGAACATGGACCGCGGACGGAGGCGCATACGTCTTTGAGGCCAGCGAGAACCTCTGGGAGCTCGAAGGCGAATACCATAGCCCGACGTTGATCCAACTGACCAACGGCCCCCTGCGCTTCTTCTCGCCGGTGGCCGCCCGTTCCGGGTTCCGCATCTTCTTTCTGGGTCTGGAACCCACCTCCGGGCTTCAGCAGTTTTCCGAGGCGCGCCACGAGTTTCAGCCGGCCCCGGCTTTCCTTGCAGACGCCAACCGTCTTGACTAACTCAAGAGATGGAGTCTGGGTGGCGTGGACGGACATTCAAGAAAAGCTGTGGCGTGCCCGTGCGCTGGATGGTTCCGATAAAGTTCAGCTCACGTCAGACTCGCTGGAGGTCTTCCTGGCCCATTGGTCTCCGGACGGTAAGCAGCTCGCCATCATGGCCAAGGAGCACAACGGGGTCTGGCAGAACTACATCATCGACGCGGCCGGCGGCAAGCCGGAGCCGCTTCTGCATGAGGCTCGCAACGCTGCTGATCCCGGCTGGTCGGCGGACGGGAGCAAGATCGTCTTCGGACGCGAGCCTGATCTGATGGGGAAGGAAACCGGCTCCCACACGATCCAGATTCTGGACCTTGCCACTCATCAGACCGAGACGGTTCCAGGCTCTGAAGGTCTCTTCAGCCCGCGGTGGTCGCCTGACGGCAGATGGATCGCCGCGCTGACGCTCGACCAGAAGAGCCTCATGCTGTACGACGTCGCGGCGCACCATTGGCGGCAGTTGGGCTCGACCAGCGCGGCCGATCCGGTCTGGAGCCGCGATAGCAAGTTCATCTATATCCACGCATTCCAGGCCGACATGGAACCGATCCTGAAGGTCAACGTCCTTGATGGAAGCATGCAGCCGGTTGCGGATCTCAGCAGCTTCCAAAGTGCGGGCGCGGTCAACTACTTCTTCGGAGGCTTGAGTCCGACCAACTTGCCGATGGTCCAGACTCATATTGGAACCGGCAACCTGTATACGCTGGACTTAAATCAGCGCTAGTGATCACGCGCTGGCTTCGCCCGCGATCTCGGTCATGAATTTCATCTTCTTTTGAAGCCGGTTCATCCCGTCCATCTACTCCGCAACATTCGCGAGCACGAATGAGCTATAGGTGTAAATATACTTCGCTAACCCAACTATTCTATAAGTTCCGGGATAGTGGTTTTTAGGGCTTTCGCGATCTTCTCCAATGTGATTCCCGGTGGTGAGCAATGTTTCTGCCTATCCGAACGCATATGTCTTCATGGGGCATTACTGCTAGGGTTTCGCGAAAGTCGCGTGTCGTCCATAGCCGACATTGAGGGCGTATACAACCAGTCAAATACACACAAAATTAGGCTCTTCCGTACATTTGGTGAAGGATGGTTTAGTTGGGGCGGCTGCTCTTGGCCGCCCTGTTCAGGCGGTGTGAAGCACTCTGAGTCTGAGCAGGTCGAAGCCGGCTCTGCCATACATCTGGCGCTTGATGAGCTTGAGCCGATGGACGTGGCCTTCCACCTGGCCCTGGCTCCACGGGAGCTTGAGAGCCGCTTCAACCGCATCTCGATCTCTGGTCAGGTGGCTGGCGAAGCCGGCCAGTGCCGTTGTCTTCGCAGCCTCGAACCACGGTGTGAGGGCTGGAAGATCTCGCTGCGTGATGAGTCGGAAGAACTCCTTGGCCAGCTTGGCCGCGACAGACACCTCGGGTGAAGCCTGGTAGACCTGTTCAAGATAAGTCTGAGCGGAGGGCGTTTCCTTCAGGATGTGCCAGACCGTCTGCCGGACTGAGATACGTGGTGCAGCTCTGTGTGGAGCGGCTGCTGCCGAGGTCGGTTGATAGCCACGCCGGCAGCGAAGCCAGCGTCTCACGATGTTAAGTTGACCCGTGAAGCCTCGTTCCCGCAGTTCGCGCCACAGCCGGGACACGTTCCTGCAGCCCTGCTCAAGCCGTCGGTCGAGGTACTCGGCATAAGGATCGACGATGCCTGGACGTGGGCTCCGTTGCGCTTCGGGGAACGTCTCGGTTCTGAGGAACTTGCGTACGGTGCGATGATCGAGTCCCAGCTGTCGGCCGATCGCAGCATGGGACGCTCCTGTCTGGCCCAGCCGATGCACCTCTTCGTAGCGGCTGAAGCGACGCTCCCGGTTGCGGAGGCTGGCCCGTAACTCCCACGGCGGAACCGAAGGTTGCGGAGATGTGACGACGCCTGGAACCTCCCCCATGCTGCTTCTCGCTGCTTGTGTGAGCAGTCGATGATGCGGACTGAGCGCGTTTTTCAGTGCTTCGCTCAGGTTCCGCAACAGGTGCCAGCGATCCGCCACCTGTACGGCTCCAGGCGCGGCCAACCGTGTGGCTTGAGCGTAAATACCGCCTCGGTCCCGGCTCACGATCTCACTGCCAGGATGCTCCCGAAGCCACTCAGCGACAGTTCCAGCCTCCCGGTCCGGCAGCAGATCGATCACCCTACGGCTCTCCAGATCGCACAGGATAGTGCCGTAGCGATGGCCTTTTCGCCACGCCCAGTCATCGATACCGAGTACACGCGGAGCCACGACCGGCGCACATCGGGCGCGGCAACGAAGCTGCCGCAGTAAGGTGGAGCCACTGACCAGCAGGCCGAGACGACGGGCCAGCCGAGCTCCGGCCTGACCGCCGATCATAACCGTGATCCAGTCCAGAGCTTCACAAGAACGCAGCGTCCGCCGACTATAGCGGAGCACGGTGCCGGAAAGCGGTTCGGTAAAAATGCGCCGGCGGCAAGTCTCGACAACACAGAAGAACTTGCGGGTCTGAAGCAGGATCGAGACCGGAATACCTTCCCACGGCAGATCGCCCAGCCTGCGTAGATACCGGCTGTGAACCCGCCGCGAAGCCGTACCGCAGACAGGGCAGCAAGAGAAAGGGCGAGAGGTTCGAAGCTCAACCTCAATCAACCCAGTCCTGGGCCGCAAACAAACCAATTCAACTTCAGAAGTGCTCGGTAGCAGCGTCCCTCGAACCATCCGGAACCTCCAGCGTGCTACCTCCTTGCTACGCCTGCAAAGAGCCGCTGGAAAGAATCACCAAATGTACGGAAGAGCCATTATCGCGTTGCGCTTACAACTTGACCATACGTAATTCTGCTTATCGGACGTAAACCACTTGCAATGAGGGTCGAACTCAGTGCTCGTTAGGTGCAAACTAACGTCTAAAACCAATTGAAATAAGCTCCCCGGCCATACTTCATAAATTCGTTAGGTCCAGAATTCTTGTCGGACCCTGAAACGGCTTCACCACATATCTCCCATCGGATAAGCGTTCAAAAGTTTCGGGATGCCGTACGACGGAGTTCCTAATCTTTTGCGGCTGGTTTGGTTCAAGTGTCTTCTGAACCAATTTCTCAGTAAGCACACCAGCCTCAGCGAATGTCCAAGCAGGCAAACCGCGCATAGCTGTTGCGATCTGCTGCCAGAGATACTCTGGCTCTTCGGAGTCTTCCGATCCAAAAAGAGAAATTGTAGTGTCTGAGTTTGCTGGCTTGATAACCTTCACTAGTTGATCGACCAGAGCTTGCAATGTTGCGCGTCGAGCCAAGAGTGTTTCTATAGGCCGCTGAAGATTCGCAATCTCTTGCAAAGCTGCTTCCATAGCGTCTTGATAGGTGTTAGCCATATCGAGAGATTACTTCGATAAATCATGGCCGCGTCAACGATAGACGACATTGTTTCAGTTCGTGTTTCATTCGCCATCGTGGTCAAGATAACTTTGTCTGAATCTGACTAATTTTGGGTTCTGGCGCACATTTGGTGATTCTTTCCAGTGATGGCGTTGAGGTGTAAGACAAAGGTAGCTCTGGCGATCTCCGTTCCCCGCCTATGCGCCAAGGAACGCTGGTCCCTGATATTGCCGAAGTCGAGTTGGTCAGCCTGGGCCGTGTCGCGGGTGCGATCGAGATGCGGTTGAAGACGTGTCGTGTGTCGGCCCAGTGTCCGCGATGCGGGACGTCCACTAAGAAGGTGCATAGCAGATACGTTCGGCGTTTGGCCGACCTACCTTGGCATGGCGTTCCGGTCGTAATTCATCTGCAGACTCGAAGGTTCTTCTGCGTGGAGCCGGGTTGCCAGCGCAAGGTCTTCACGGAGCCACTGCCGGGCACCGTAGCACTATGGTCGAAGAAGCTGTCGGTCGGGCGAAGCACTCCGCTGCCTCACGCTTGCCTTGGGCGGCCGAGCGGGAGCGAGACTAGCTGAGCATCTGGGGCTGCTCGCGAGTCGCTCGACGCTGCTGCGCAGGCTTCATCATCGCTGTCCTGCCCCTCTCGTTCGGTCTCCGCGCGTGCTGGGCATCGACGACTGGGCGTGGCGCAAGGGCCATCGCTACGGCACAATCCTATGTGACCTCGAGACGCGCAAGGTGGTCGACCTGCTCCCTGACCGTGACGCCAACACCGTGGCCGCGTGGCTTCGACAGCATCCCGGAACGGAGATCATCAGTCGCGACCTCGGCGGGATCTATGCCGAAGCCGCACGCAGGGCCGCTCCTCAAGCCGTGCAGGTCGCAGACCGCTGGCACCTGTTGCGCAACCTGAGTGAAGCGTTGTGCCGCGCGATCTCACCGCATCACGGCCTGTTCTCGCAAGCAGCAAAGCTAGCCGAGCGGAGCCCCCCGCACCTGTTCCGGTTCCTGTTGCTGCCTGGAGTCAGCGTGAGTTGCTGGTGCAACAAGCCAACCGGCAGAGGCGTTATGAACGATGGAAACAGGTGCGGGAACTCCTCCTCAAGACAGGCGCTCCTGATCAGGAACTCGCACGGCAGCTCGGCATGGATCACCGAACAGTGAAGAAGTTTAGGACCGCTGAGGTATATCCGGAAGCGAAGCCTCGAGTTCGTGAGTCCATCGTGGATGACCATGCGAGCTATCTCGATCAGCGGCTGAAGGAAGGTTGCCGCAGTTCGACTAGACTCTGGCGTGAACTCCGAGAGCGAGGCTTCTGCGGACAGGTCAACAGTGTGCGGTACTGGCTTCAGCAACGCCGCAGCTATCGGACCAGAGCTGCAAGCCCGCCCCAACGACCGGCTCTACGCGCTTCACCACGACAGATCGTCTGGCTCATCCTTAAAGCCGCGCACTCCGCCAAAGACATGTTGAAAGAGGCGTACCGGAGGTCACCCGAGATCAGTAAAATCGCGCAGCTTGCTACAAGCTTCTTCAGCATCTTCCGCGAACGCAGCCTGGAGGCGCTGCCAACATGGCTTGAAGCCGCACGAGGTACCGCCCTGGAGAGCTTCGCCGCAGGCCTCGAAAGGGACATCGATGCCGTGCGCGAAGCCCTCAGACTGTCATGGAGTCAGGGCCACGTCGAAGGCCAGGTCCACCGGCTCAAGCTCATCAAGCGCCAGATGTACGGCAGAGCCGGCTTCGAGCTCCTGCGCCTGCGCGTCCTCCAAAAGGGCTAAGAATCGCCCACTTCAAACATCCTGCGGGGACACAACAGCTCATCACCAAATGTGAGCCAGAACCTTAGAACTGACAGGTGCCCGCCCATTAGAAACGACACTAACGGGATGGGACTAGTCCAGATGAGTGAACGGGATCTAAAACGCATTGAGGTGCTGACGGAGATCCTTGCCGGTCGGCGGACAGTGGAGTCCGGAGCGGCCGTGATGGGGCTGGCGTGGCGTCAGACCTTTCGACTGCTGGCTCGGTACAAGGAGCTTGGGGTCGCCTCGGTGATGCATCAGGCTCGCGGCCGAGCCTCGAACCGGCAGATGAACCCTGACGTGCGAGAGTATGCGGTGGAGCTGGTGCGGACCAGGTACGCGGACTTCGGGCCGACGCTCGCGGCAGAGGTTCTACTCGAGAAGCATGGCATCAAGGTCGGGCGGGAGACCTTGCAAAGGTGGATGGTCGAGGATGGGTTATGGCTGTCGCGCAAGCAGCGCCGTACCTTCCACCAGCCGCGGTTACGGCGTGAGAGCTACGGCGAACTGGTGCAGATCGGCGGTTCCGAGCATCGCTGGTTCGAGCAACGCGGTGAGCCCTGCACGCTGCTGGTGTTCATCGACGATGCCACGAGCCGGTTGATGCAGTTGCGCTTCGTGCCGAGCGAGAGCACGTCCAGCTACTTCGAAGCCTTGCGCGGCTATCTTGAAACCCACGGCTGCCCGGTCGCGTTCTACTCGGACAAGCACTCTGTCTTCCGGGTGAATCGGTCGGAGGCGAAGGGCGGTACCGGCATGACGCAGTTCGGCCGAGCGTTGACAGAACTCAACATCGAGATCATCTGCGCCAACTCCAGTCAGGCTAAGGGCCGGGTCGAACGAGCGAACCGGACCCTACAGGATCGGCTGGTGAAAGAGCTGCGGATCGAGAACGTGTCCAGCATCGAGGCTGGCAATGCGTTCCTGCCGGACTTCGTAGGCCGCTTCAACGAACGCTTCGCGATACGGCCTGCGAAGACTAACGATCTACATCAGCAACTTCGACTCAAGCCGGATCGTCTCGACGATGTGTTGTGCCACCGCGAGCAGCGCCACGTCGGAGAGCAACTTACCCTGGCCTGTGATCGCAAGCAACTCATCCTCGATCGCAGCACGGTGAGCGACGAGTTGAGCGGTCAGTATGTCCACCCCTACGACTTCCCAGATGGGAGACTGGAGGTGCGCTGGAAGGGACGTGTACTTCCCTACCGCACCTTCCACAAGGACCAGCGCGTCAACGCGGCGGCCATCATCGAGAACAAGAGGCTCGGTCACGCTCTCTCACCGATCAAAGCTCAGTAGGATCAGAGACTAGCGCCAAAGGTCCAGACCAACAGCGAAAAGAACGGCTATATGAAACGACCAGCGCGTTCTGTGACGATCGTCGCGGAGGATAGAGGCTAAACAGACCATCGCACTTCGGGGCGAATCGCAATCCCGTTGCGTCGCGATTGGCCGTCGTCACACCACCCGTCGCCAATAGGCTCCGCTGAAAGCCCACCTTGACGTACATATCCTTGTTGATGTGGTAGATCGTATCGATCCCCGGAGAGGTCAGCGGCAGGTAGACATAGCCACCTCAAACGGCAGCGATGCGCCCCCCAGCGAACCCGAAGAGGCCTGTCCGCCGATGGCCGTGCCGATGAACTCAAAGTCGTTGTCGATGTATCCGCTCTTCACCTCCAACTTGCCCGTGAACAGACTCTGTAATAGGTCAATGCGCCGATTTGGGTCGCATACGGTCCACCTGATCTTATGAATCGCACCGATCGCGTAGAAGTGGCCGCCTTTGATCCCAAGCTGACGCATATCCCACGATGTGAGCAAATATGTCGAGGTCTTCCACGTCGGCCGCTGACCGTTATACGTCTGGCGTGACCCAACGCACTGACCGAGGCTGAGCGCGACGATCCGGTCTTCTCCATCAGCCGGCGTAAACGCAAACTCGTCGAGAAGGTCTTCGGTTGGGCCAAGCTGGACCGAGGTCTCAGGCAAGTGAAGCTGCGGGATCTAAGGCGAGTTCACTGGATGATGCAACTGACCGCCGGCGCTCACAACCTCAGAAGGATGCAAACTTTGCTGGCCGCCGGGTAAAATCCTGACAAACGGTGGCTGCGAGAGCCAAAGACCTACCGCAGACAAAAAAAGCCCTTTTCCGCAGCCTGTTTAGCCGGAAAGTGACTCGCAAGCTTTTCAAGGCAGGCCCTCCAGACAGGCAAACAGAGGACGGCGACAGGACGGCAGCTGCATCTCGATTGCATCATCCTTCGATCGAAGACACATCAGAGCCACTTCCGCAGTGTTTGGCCCCGGCGTTCCAGTACGCATGGGCAAGGAGCGGACGTCGCCAGAGCTACCTCAGTCATACACTCCAAAACACCTGCTGGAAAGAAGCACCAAGTATGCGCCAGAGCCTTAGCAACGACACTAACGGGATGGGACTTGCCCAGATGAGTGAACGGGATCTGAAACGCATTGAGGTGCTGAGGGAGATTCTTGCCGGCCGGCGTACAGTGGAGTCGGGAGCGGCGTTAGTGGGGTTGGCATGGCGGCAGACCTTTCGGCTGCTGCCGCGGTACAGGGAGTTTGGCGGTGGTTCGATTATTAGCCAAGCTCGTGGCTGAGCCTCGAACCGGCTGATGAACCCTGGCGTGCGAGAGCATGCCGCGAAGCGGTGCGGACCACGTAAAATGGTATAATCTATGCGAAGTCCACGTCGAGAATGTACTGGCGATCGGCTCTCTGGTTCAGGGTTTAAGAAGGTATTGGGTTCAATGCACGGCGCGAACAGGCGCCATGATTGCAATAGAAGACTAAGCTATCTACTGTATCTGTTGCTCCGATTCATCCACTAAAGGTTAGGCGATTCGAGGTTCTTCTGCCAATGGGTAGTATGGCGTATGGTTCTAGTGATTTGCCCTTAATCAAGAGGGACTGGAGCAAAGTTGGGGTTGTTGTGCCAACTTTCAATGCTGCTCCCCTGTGGGAAGCCCTACGCTCGCGATTGGATCTTCAAGGACTGCCTCCCGAACAGATTTTAATTATTGATTCATCCTCGACAGACGGAACGATCAGTTTGGCGAAAGCAGCAGGCTATCGATGTATCTCTATTACGAAGAGCGATTTTAATCATGGCAGGACTCGACAATTAGGATGCGACCACTTTGATTGGGCCGATATCCTTATTTACATTACTCAAGATGCGCTACCGGCCGACGCGACCAGCTTCTCCACGTTATGCAGTGTCTTCGTAGATCCCAAGGTTGGAGCAGCCTGCGGACGTCAACTGCCACGCCCTGGCGCGAACGCAATCGAGCGGCATGCGCGACTGTTCAATTATCCTGAGACTTCCACTCAGCGAAACTTAAGCAGCAGGGCTTACCTTGGCATAAAAGCTGCCTTCCTATCCAACAGTTTTGCAGCCTATCGCCGGTCAGCTCTTCTACAGGCGGGAGGCTTTCCAAGCAATGTCATCATGGCGGAAGACTCCGTGGTAGCCGCGCGGCTTCTGATGGGGGGGTGGGAGGTCGCATATATAGCTGAAGCTGCTGTCATCCATTCTCACTCGCTTTCCATATGGCAAGAATTTTCTCGGTACTTCGATACCGGTGTTCACCACGCATGCGAGCCATGGATACGCGAGACTTTCGGCGGAGCCGGGAATGAGGGAAAGAGGTTTGTAATTTCCGAACTTTTCTACTTGCGCACTCATCAGGTTGGCCTGATTCCATCTGCGCTCATTAGGACCTTCAGCAAGTTATTCGCTTTTCAACTTGGTCTTCGAGAAAAGTATTTTCCCGTGGTAATCAAGAGAAGCCTTTCTTTGCAGCCTTCCTTCTGGACAACATTAAAACCAGAATGTTTACCTCAACTTCGTGATAAGGAAGTTCGGTTGCATTAAACGCGCTTCGATTGATCCTCATTGAGCCAGAATCGTGCCGGTCGAGCTCGGTGAGCGCTAGAGGCAGAATCAAGACCAAAACGACAGACACGCTTCCGAGTAACAGGCATAACGGCCTACCTCAAGAATGATGGACGGCTGAAATAGAAAGCCGATAGCAGTTCGTGAATTTGTTCCGACGACCCGACCTTACGATCGTACAAGTGATGAGCTCTTGTGCAGTGCGGGGACGTTTCGAAGCCGTTTATTTTGAGCGGAAGCTTCAAGCTGCGATAGGTATTCCGCTTAGGCCATGGTGCTCAGCCGCGCCCAGCGTGGTTCGTCGCCATGAGTAGATCTTACGGGCACGCCGCCCACATCGCTCGATGCGGTTATCTCGACCTCAATACAACACTTTTAGCTTTTTGATGACAACTGCAGCGCCGGTTCGGTGCTCAGATCTCCGAGCATCAGAAACAAGGCATAGGAGACCGAGGAAATTGAGGTGAGCAGCATGGGATTGGTGGTGCCTCCCACAATAAACGTTGTCAAGAGCGCAAGCATGGCCATACGGAAGATGACGTTGTTTTTCCGCCATTGAAAAAGAGACTTGAAATAACGGCCAGCTAGCAAGAATAGGGAAAGAACGCCGACGATGCCGATCTGTCCAAGCAGCGCCAGCAGTTCGACCTCGTAACTATACGGGAAATCCGTGCTGCGGATACAATCGCGGGCGTAGGTTCCCCAGCCATGGCCCAGAAGCGGGGCATTCCAGAAGAATCTGCTGAGGGCGGCTATCTGCACATGGCGTGGCGCGTCGGAATCACTGACGAGATTGCTTGCAAATCTCAGGGCGAGGATGCCGGAAATGGCCGGGATGAAGAGGGCGCTAAGGACAACCGCTGCCACCAGCAATAACAGTATCCACTTCTCGCCCTTTGCGACTGCGAAGCCCAGAACTATCGCCAGGCCACAAAAGGCCCAGTGGAAACGCGAAAAACCGAAGATGACCGAAACCACGTATAGCAACAAAAGCGTGAACATGGTGAGGCGCCCAAAGCCGAGGCGGCGGCGCATTGCAATCGCGGCGAAGCAACAGGGCGCCAGCAGCAGATCGGACGTGAACATGATGCGACTTCCAACGGCGTCGGGGTCGGCTTCATCCAGTTCAAAGCTCATCAGCTTAATGCCGAAGAAATTGCCGATGCCGTTCATAATGGTTGAAACCGGGATGCCCCGCATCAAGCAGTACACGGTGACCAGCACTTTAAGAACGGACATGGCCGCGACCACCCATAGCACCAGACGGATGAAGGAGAGCGAGCGCGTTCGGTCTTCCGAGATGTATACCAACGCAAACCAGCATCCGGCAAGCGTGATCAGCAGGTTGCGGTACTGCGCAAAGGCCAGCGAGAGATCGTACTGGCCAGTCTGACCGGGGAAGACCCAGTAGCAGAAGTACAAGGGTACACCGACCAGACAACTCAACATCCAGTATGGGTTCGTCCTCTTACCGATCGCGCGAAACAGCATGACGAAGAATAGTGGGACGAACGCCACCATTTTGACGTTCAGGCCAAAGAAGTTGCCCGTGGGAAGAACGATCAGCAGGATGGTGTAGAAGCTGAACAGCCAAGCATCAAGTCGGGCGCTGGACATGCTTCGGTGCTCCTCGAGCGGCGGAACGAAATGAACGGTGCCCGTGGCCATAACCCCTCGAGAACAAGCATAGCTGATCAAGGGACTGCATCGGAGTGGCGCGAGGCCCCTTGCGAGAAGAGAGTTTATTCTACGCGGTAGGTGTGTTCAGGCCCGGACCAGCCTTAGGCCGCAGAAGGCGACGGATGCTGGCGGCATCATATCCGCTCAGTGCCATCGCTTTGCCGAGGAAGACATACAGGCAGGCGGTGAAGAAACCGGCCCAGCACGAGGCCAACCAGAGTAGAAGCCGCTGCGGACCGGATCTATAGTCGGCCATGATCGCGCGATCGATCACGAGAACGGCGGGCGCTGTTCTCATCAGATTCATGCGCGCCTGTGCCAGTTGCAACATCACCTGACCAGACTGATTGCTGTGCAGCGTGACTTCTCGCAATGCCCGCTGGTGTTGGAGTGCAAGGTCGGCGATATTGCCTGCCGGGATTTGTATGTCGCCAACGGCACGGGGGCTCGCATCATTCTGTCGGTCACTGAGTTGCCGCTCGAGTTGGGCGATAGTGGCGCGCAACTGGATCACGCCGGGGTTCGTGTCGCTGGCATAACGCCGCATCGATTGCAGATCGACTGCGCGGGCGGCGATGACTGCATGAAGCTGTGAGATATTCAGAATGGCTTGCGCGGTCTGTCTGCTCGGATCGATCAGACCTGAGCGCCGCTGCAATTCTTGCAGTCGGTCTTCGGCCTGCCGCAGTTCGTCGTTCTCCTGCTTCGCCTGCCTGTCCAGAAAGCCGTAACGATCTGCCGCATCCGATTCGGCAAGCCTGGTATCAAGCGCGTTCAGTCCATTCAAATACTCGTTGGCGATATCGCTTGCCAGTCTGGCGTTGTGATCGCGAACGGTGATTTTGACCACGTCATAGGTGCTGACCTCGATCTGGACTTGGCTCTTGAGTGCCTCGCGGGCGTCGGCAAATGTCGTAAGCTTCCACGCAGTTTGTAGCTGTAGCTTTTGAATGATGCGGTCATTCAGAGAAGGACTGTTAAGCATCGCGGCGCTGAGACCGCTCCCAATGGGCTTCAAAGTCTGTGAGCCGTGTGGGGACAGGAAGACAACAATGGAGGTGTAGCTGGGTCGGACGAGCAGAAAAGAAGCAGCAACGCCGAAAAACAGAAAGGCCGCGGTGACGAATGCGATCACTTTCCAGTGCTGGGTAAGGACAGCGAGAACTTCTCTCGGCTCTGGAACCGCGGCGTTGTCGACGTAAGTAGGAGGTTTCAAGTGCAAGGATAAGTTAGGACGTTCTGTTTTCTAATGATAAATCTTCGCACACCTCGGGAAATTTAGAGAGGTCGACCTGTATTTCATTAGACTGATAGCAGCCTGATAATGAAGAAGCCTAGAAGCCTGCGCGAGAACAACTTCGACATCGTTCGCATCCTGTTGGCGTTGATTGTAGTGTTTGTACACAGCTATGAATTGAGCCAGCAGCGTTCGCTGCGCGTCATCGATGTCGTCCTCAATTCACGATTTGCTGTCGAAGGCTTTTTCACAATCTCAGGATTCCTGATCTTCGCCAGCTATGAGCGCAGCCGGTCTCTGCGCGAGTATGCAGCCAACCGGGCGTGGCGTATTCTGCCCGGCTATTGGCTCAGCACGGTCGTTTGCTTGGTGATCGCCTTCGTCTTCGGACAATTTCATGTGGGCAGGTTTCTGGCGGCCAACCTAACCTTTTTGAACACATTTTCCCCAGATATTCCAGGCGTCTTTACTGGGAATGCCAGCCGCGCGATGAACGGTGCGTTGTGGACCATCAAGGTCGAGGTGATGTTCTACGTAGCCGTGCCGCTGATCGTGTGGCTTTGCCGCAAGACCCATCGGGATGCCATGCTGCTGATCCTTTTTTTATCGTCCATCGCGTACCGTATGGTTCTGGCGAATCATACCAGCCTGGCGCAGCAGCTGCCCGGACAGCTCTCCTTTTTCGTTATGGGAAGTTTGGTCTACTACCATCTTCCGTTGTTCAAGCGTCACGGCTGGTGGCTTGTAGCGGCATCTGTGGCTGTCTATGGACTGCATCGTGCTACGGATTGGTTCTTTCTACGGCCGGCGCCGGTGGCGATCTTCATTCTGGCAGCCTGCCTGCTATTGCCGCAAGTAAAAGGTCCTACCCGCTGGGGTGACTTCTCCTACGGAACCTACATCCTTCATTTTCCGATCATTCAGCTGCTCATTCACTTCGGCCTGTTCCAGTTGCACCCTTGGACATCGGTTGGACTAGTGCTGCTGATCCTCATTCCTTGCGCAGCATTGTCCTGGTTTTTGATCGAAAGACCGTGCCTGGAACACGCACGATCGCGTCGTCTGCGCGAAGCGGCCCTGGGGCATACAACAGCCTTCCCGCCTGCGGTTCCATAAGGGAGCGCTTAATTGATTGCTCGATATGTCTTTTCATAATGCGCGCCAAGGACCATGCTGTGCGCCTTGCCCGGAAAAACCGGTCGCCGGCGGTGGTCACAATCGCCAGAAACCACGATGGTCGCCGAGTGTGGAGCAGATGCGGTCGATGGCGTCATACGAGTCTGGGAACTGGGCTATGGGATGGATCTGGCGGAACAGCTGTTTAATCCGGCCCAATGTCTGGATGCGACGGATGGCCTGCGGGAAGGTGGTGGGATGGATTCGAATCGCCGCGCTCTGCAGCAGGAACGTGAGATGGAAGTGTCCCTGAACCGTGAGGTGATATGCGAGCTAGCTCTCCTCCCACGCGGCATAGCGAAAACGCTCGTCGAAGGATTCCTTCGGAACAGCTCCGTCTTGAATGACAGGCTGCTGGTATGGGCGTGCTGCCAGCCGGGCGCAGCGACTGCCAAAATGCCTGTCATAGCTGAAGTGGATCTTCTCGTACCAGCGCATGAAGGGCTGATCTGCTGTTGAGTCTTATCCCACATGTCCCCCCCTGGCCTGCATTACCGGATGACTTCGATGGCTGCAGCCGCCAAGCCGAACCCGCTAAGAATCTGCGAGTAGTCGAGGAGTTGACGCGTCAGCGTGGGCTTGATCAACTTTTCCGGGACCACGATGGAGTCTCCAGGATAGATGGTCGCCTCATCGAAGCGATTCGACAGGATGCTCTTTGCGTGCTCGCGACTGAAGACGGAACCATCTGCCCGGATGATGAAGGCGTGATCCTTGTCTGCAACACGGTTGGGTCGGCCCGCCAGCGTCATGTAGTCATTCAGGTGACGCTTCGGGTTATAGAGGAAGACATTCTGTGCGTAGACGGCACCGATGACGTTGATGGTGTTGGGACGCGATGGGACACGGAAGACATCACCATTCTGCAGTGGAATCTGCGGCACACCGCTTAGTCCGGCGCTGTCGGGCTTGAACTCCAGGACCACACGGCCGGTCGCCCGAAGCGTGCGAAGCTGCGCTACAAGATTCCGTTCCAACGTCAGCGCATTCGGATCGGATAATCCATTGGTGGAAGATGCCCCGGTAATAGCAGTCTGGCGGTCCAGATCGGTGGAAAGTTGCGTAATGTATTCATCCAGCCGCTGCTGTTGCATGGCGCGAGCGCTCTCACGCAAAAAGCTGGAACCGTAGAGATATGCGTCAGATGTGAAGCCCCCCGCGCGCTGAATGAGATGTTCCAAGGTCTCGTTCGGCTCTACGCTGTAAACACCCGCTCCAACGAACTCGCCTTCCAGGCGGACGTACTTGGTCTGTTCGCTCTGCGGCACGAGCACATCCCGCTGATTAAGGATCGTAACGACGTCGCCGGGTTGCAGCTCAAGATTCTGGGCGGGATCATGGCCTGCAACGAGTTTGCCTAGATTGAATGGGATCAGAGAGGTCTTTAACGTATTGGGATTCAGGCGCTCGATGACAGCGTAAGACCAGTCGATCTCTGGCGCAGGAATGCGAATGGTGTTCACGTCCTTCGTCGCAAGCACGATGGAGGGCTTGAGACGCTGTTGCGCTGCCGGGGACAAGCCCATGGCCTCGCTGATACCTTGCCCGTACTGCGATTGCCCAGACTGGTTCTGTCCGGACTGGCTTCCCTGCGCCCCCTGTTGCTGTGGTTGCTGCTGTGCTTGCTGCTGGTCAAACAGCATCGCAGTGCGGCTGCCGTTCGCAACAGCGCCTGAAGAAAGATTATTGGCACTGCTGGCTGCATTAGTCGCTTCCTGGTCCAGGCTGAGCGTCGAACTGGAAGTAACGCCGCTCGAGGCCAGCGCAGCCTGGCTGGAATCCTGATTGTCAATCGCCGGGGGTTGGACCGACGTCAGAGCATCGCGCGCAGAGGGAGGCCCCGTCGGCCGCTGTGGGGAGCGGTACAAGGTTGAATCTATGTCTGCGCCACCGGCTACAGGCGGGCGATCCCTATACTCGTAAGGCTCGAAGAGTGGCGTAGGAACACCCATGCGATTGCGTTCCCGCCAAAAATCGCCGGTCAGCAGGGCTGCGCGATCCGGAAGGATATCGCTGAGGTGCATGCCGGGCTTCCAAGCGAAGCGCCCCGGATTGGCCAGGTTCCCACGAACCGTGATTGACGATTCAAAGCCGGAATCGATGTGATTGGCGTACAGCACATCACCGTCGTGAAGCGGCATGGCACGGGCGGCCACATCAAGCTGGACGGTCATCGCATGGCGCTGACCGTCCGTGTCAACACGCTCCAAGCGAATCTGCCGCGTGGAGGCCGTCGCGGAAAAGCCACCTGCAAGCGTCAACAGATCCTGTAAAGAGTTAGCGGCGGAGGTATCGTCCTTGAGCTCAAACACGGCTGGATGACGAACACTGCCCGCCACGGCTACCTGTGGCCCAACAACCGGAATGAAGATCGTGTCTCCACTTTCCAGGCGCACATCATGGCTCTTATCGCCCTTTAATACAAGGTCGTAGAGATCAAGCTCGCCAACGGTCTGGCTACCACGCCGGATCTGGATGTGGCGCATAGAGCCTGCGAGCGTCGGTCCGCCGGAGGCGAACAGCGCGTTTAATACCGTGGACAGGCTGCTGATCGTATACGTGCCTGGCCGGCGAGCCTCGCCAACAACATAGATTTGGATGGAACGCAGGTGGCCGAGACTGACAGCGATCCGGTAGTTTCGGTAAATGTGATTGATCTCTGCGCTTATCTGGCCCTGCAACTGGTCCATACGCAGGCCAGCAACGTGAATGGCCCCCACACGCGGAACATAGATGTTTCCGGAGGTGTCGACCGTCAACTGGCTGTTGCCGTTGACCTGCTCTGCGCCCCAAAGATGCAGCAGTACTTCGTCGCCGGGACCTACGATGTAGTCCGCGGTTACAGGAATCTGGTCGGCAGGAGCAAACGTGGAAGGAGCTCGCTGAAACAGGTCACGACCAAAGAGCGGCAGGATCTCACCGGTAGACGAGCGGGTGAGCTTCTGAAAATCGCTGACGGGATCGGGCGGGAAAAACGTTTGATTGCGATCCGTTCCATCGTTGCCTTGACGGATCTGCCGATAGCCCGCCGAGTCAACATAGACTGGGGCGTTATCCGGTGGCCGCTGCTGGCCGGACGTGGCATATGGGACACCGGTGGAGTTGATGAGGCTGCCATTTGTGATATCAACGCCGGTCGCTTGGCTGCTGCATGGACCAGTGCCGCTCAGAAGAGTGGTCGAGCAGTCGGCGGACGTACTGGTCTGGGAGAAGGCAGCGACCGGCAAAGAGGCTAGAGCAACGATGCGAAAGATGTTGAGGGAGAGCCTACGGCTGGTCAAACGGAACATATAGACATGATCTTATCTGCGCTAAACAGCGTTTGTCGCTTTGATGGTAGCTTGCGCTGATAATAACGCGTTTCCGCACGGGAATCTCACCGGATTGCTGCCCGCAGCATCGCAACATGCCCCCTCAGAAACAGCCACGCAAAACCCACAAGGAACGCAAGGACGGTGCAGCCGAGAATGATCAAGGTTCGTGGAGGCCCAGATTTCTGATCGGGTGGGACGGCACGATCAACGACTTGGATAATGGGTGCCGATTTTGCCTCGTCAATTCGCGCTGCCTCGTATTGACGGCTCAACAAATCGAATAGAGTATCATGGTACCTCACCTCGCGCAATTCCCGGGTGTATTCCAGCCCCCCCGCAGGAATCTGGCTGGTGGCGATTTCCGTATCGCCTGGTGCAAGATGGCTCTCGCTATCCTCCAGGCGCGAAAGTTGTCCTTGAAGAGTCCTGATCTCGCCCTGAACACGGGCGACATCCGGATTGTCCTCGGAAGCGTAGGTGCGAAGGCTTTGCAGTTCTACCTGGCGGGCCGAAATCTCAGCACGCGTCTGGGCAATGTTGCGGATTGCAAGTTCGGTCTGGCCGGTCACGGTAATGAGCCCGGTCTTCTGTTGGGTCGCCTTCAACGTATCCTCAGCCTTGGCAAGGGCCCCACGTTCCTCGTCTAGCTGCTTTTCAAAAAATAGGCGCCGCTGCGAAGCCTCCGAGATGGCCAGCGTCGAATTCATGCGGTATAAAGCATCCACAAAGAAGTTGGCAAGATCACTGGCAAGCTTAGGATCGTGTTCCTTCACAGAAATCTGGATCAGGCTATCCTTCGAAGATTCGAATTGCGCGTGTGACGCCACCGCCTTGCGAGCGGCGACCATGGTTTTCTCATGCCAGCGTTCTTTCAAGTGAAATTGTTCGATGGCGGTGTCGGAGATGGTGCGGCTCTGCAGGATGCCGACGTACATATCTGCTGGATTTTTCAGCAGGCTGCTGGCACCACCGCTGAGTGCTGACAGCGATCCCAATTGGCCCATGAGTGACGAAAGCGACGACTGCGCGGCCTGGGGCGGCATGATGGTCGCTGTCGCCGTATAGACCGGCTTCATCAAAAAAGCGATTGCGATGCCGCAAAGCACACCGGCCAGGCTCATCTTCCCAAAAAAGCGACGGTTGACGATGAGCATCTGTATAAGCTCAATCAGGATCGGCTGCGCCTCCGCCGCTTCGGCGAGTGACAGGGCTGTGCGAATATCCGGGACAGTCGCCACATCATCTTCCGCCTGCTGCGTTGCGTTCATCGTCTTGTTAGCTTATCGCACGGGTGGAACTCTCGCCATCCCGTGTCCGCGTCCTGGCCCGGCGGGAGTACAACAGGCGATACCGGAGTTCTTCGACGGTGATGCGCTGGAAGACAGCATTTTCTTTGTGCAGACGTCCTTTCACGGCGCGGCCCGCAAGGCGTACTATCCGCTCCAGACGGCCGAGCGGCCCCATGTGACGATCCCAAAAATCGCGTTCGTCTGCGAGCATAGACCTGTACCGATCCGGGGACATTCTTTGCTCGCGGCGCAGGATGGAAAACTCATGAGGAACGATCACTCCATCTGCAACGGCAACCCGGTAACCGGCCTTATCAAGCCGCTGGTAGAGGCGCGTATCGCTATTGTGCAAAGGGAAATGGGGATCGTACCCGCCGATCGCCTCTAGGCTTGCAACACGTAGCAGCGAGGCTGAGTTCAGTGCGGAGGTATGTAACGGCGCGAGTCCAGCGACCTTGCCAGTGAGTACCGTGGGGAGGAAGCCGCCCACGAATCGGAACGGAGAAATTGGGAGACCACCGTCAACGATCCTCGGCACGACAGCCGCTACGCGGGGGTCGTGCGCACAGCGTGCCGCGCAGGCGACCATACTGTCGAGGAAGTCTGGCGGCAGCTGCGTGTCCTGATCCAGGGTTAGAAGCCAATCGAAGCCTTCTCGGCGAGCCGTGGCGAGGGCATCATTGTATGGGACTGCCAACCCCGGATTCTTCGGATACGGACGGTACTCGATGCCGGGAGACAGCGAACCCGGCTGCTGGCCACCAGGCGTGTTATCAGCCACGAGGATACTTATGCGCGGGGAAGTCGTCCCGGCCCGCCGAATTGTTTCCTCCAATGTCAGAAGGCTCGTGCTCTCCCCGGGATGCTGACGATAGACCACCACGATCGCAAGAACGGAAAATGGACGGGATATAGAAGGGGAAACGTTCGAGGACATAGGGTCTGGCTACAAGTCTGGATCAGTATAGCGCGGACAAATTAGAGCATGAGATCGCGAGCGAGTGCTTTAAGTCCTGTTGGTGCGTAGAGGCGATAGCTGTTCCAGTGCGTCAGCGCAGAGACCCAGCGGGCAGCACGGCCGGACTCCAGCTGATGGACGACTCGACGCATGTGCCGTGCTTTGGCCGCTGCTTGCGGCAGCCAGACGGCCTCGGCGAGATGTGAATCGCTCTTCGACGCTTCGATGAGCGACTCGAACTGCACCGCGTCTCTGGTGTATTCGCGCAGGTTGCGTTCCCGTGAGCGCGCTCGATAGTGTCCGAGACCTTTCCCGCGCAGCAGACCCCGCTTCTCTGCCCCGTTGATGGGCACGCCGATCTGCTGGTTCGTATGGACGCGATAAGCCACGAGGTGCTCCGGACATGGGAGCAGACGACTTTCCGCGGCAATCATCAGGGCCAGCCAGAAATCATGTGGCCAATGCGGCGGCATGCGCCGAACCACCTGTCGATAGGAACTGCGGAAGGCAAAGGCCATGCCGGTGACCACGTTACGGCGGAGTAGCACCTTGACTGCATCGTCATTTGCAACATGCCGCTGGCTACCGGAATCGAAGGAGAAGCTGCCCCAGAGATCGCCTGGAAGCCGGGCCGATAAGCTATCGACCAGGTCTCCGTTGGAGAAGATGCCGCCAGCCTCCGAATGTTCGACGAAGAGCTCCTCAATGCGTTCCAGCTTGTGTGGGTACCAGAGATCATCCTGGTCGCTGAGCGCGATGACGTCTCCCGTGCAAAACTCTACGGCTTGCATGAAGTTTCGGCTATAGCCCATATTCTGAGAATTCTCATGGACGTGCACGGGGAATGCAGCAGTGCGTGCAAACTCCTGCAGCAAATCCGGCGTGCCGTCGGAGGAGGCATCATCGCAGATCACCAATTCATCGGGCAGCCTCTGCTGCTCACTGAAGCTCTTCAACTGCTCCGGCAGATAACGCATGCCGTTGTAGGTGCACATGGCTACGGAGATGGCAAGGCAGTTCTGAGGCTGGCTCACCTAAGGCCTCCGTTGCCCTGTTCGAGCATCCTTACATAGACGGCTTCCAACCTCTCGCAGTGAGCTTCCATCGTCGCAGGCTTTTGCCAATAGCGCTGGTACGCAGCCGTTCCCATGGCGGCGGCACTGTCTGGGTGATCGCGCAGGAAAAGCAACTTTTCAGCCAGGTCCTCTGCGTCGCCATGACGGAAGATCAGCCCAGTCAAGCCATCTTCAACCCACTCCCGTGCGGCGCTTTCCGAAGGAACAACCGTCGGTAGACCTTGGGCAGCCGCCTCGACGACGACCAGGCCTTGTGTCTCATACCAGAGGGAGGGGAAAACCAATGCACGCGAAGCACGAAGAGCCTTGCGTGTTTCCACGCCGTTTAACCAGCCGGTAAACTCAGCCTCCGGCAGCATCTCGAGCAGCTTCGCCCGCTCTGCTCCTTCCCCAATGAAGCGCACGGGTAGATTGTGCTTCGCGGCGCAGGCAGCCAAAAGCTGCGGCCCCTTCTCGGCAGAGAGCCTGCCGACGAAGCTGAACGTAGCATGCTCGTCCGGGTGCGCTGGCGGCTCGTGCGGCACGGCGATCGGATTGGGCACCCGATGGACGCGCGCGCCCGCCGGAAGATATGTCCGCAAGATACGCTCACTGACATCAGAAATCGAGATGAACTCATGAAGTCCGCTGGGCAGACGTCCGCGGTGTTCCTGCGTCCATTGACGGGCCACCCGCCACAGTTTGTGCGCGTACCTGCGGGTATCGCATTGCGTGCCCAGGCAGGCGGCTGACATGGGCGTGTGTGGGCAAAGAGTTTGCGTGGGATAGATGAAGAAGCTGCCATTTGGACAAACACTGAAGTAATCGTGCATGGTTAACACCATGCGAAAGCCGCAATCCAGCGCTGCGCGCACCACGCTGCTGGAAAGTGATTTCGTATAGGTGTGGAGATGCACCACTGTATCTGCCGGGTCGAAGCGGCGCATCGCTTCGCGAAACGCTGAGCCCGAAGAATCATTCCAGAGACCGCGAATTAAAGCTCGGCCACGGTTTAAGTCGGCTAAAATATCCTGCTGGCCCAGGCAAACAACCTCCAGATATTCGATGCCCTCCAGATCCGGAGAGACCGGACCGACGCCGGCAAACAACATGACCTGATGGCCCCGGCCTGCCAAGGCCCGCGCAGAGGAAAGAGCTACTTGGCTCGCGCCGCCCTCAACATGGGCAAAATCATTGAGGATGACAATGCGCATGGTGGATTACCGAATCAACTCCACGTTCTTTTGCGGCGTCCATGTGATCTGAATACGGGCGCTCGTGTTGTCGTGACGGCCGGGCATGAACGATGGAATCAGAAATCGCTCATATTGCGTGAAGACCTGCGCGGACCACTCTTTATTCCATGCGAAGTCGCCAGTAATAAAACCGTCCGAGACGGTTCCACCTGTGGGCAGGAAACGCTCAGAGATTTTGTTCTGCCGATACCCAGCCTCGATGCGCGTGCGCGGCGACACCCAGTAACCGATGCGGCCCTCGAATGCCCGTCCATCGCGTCCCACGCCATTGCCCAGCAGAAAGCCCTTATTGGTATTGGAATCGCGATACTGGTTGTTGAGGAAGAAGCGCGCTCCACCCTCGTCCTGGCTCAATTCTTCCGACGACGCCATTTCAAAACGAAAGTCCACATGCGGCGCCTTTGGCAGATGCGGCATATAGAGCCCCGTCTGCCAGGCCACGCGACGGGGCGCGTCTATTGGGTTGACCTCGTCGTCAGAGTACGCATCGCCGTAAATCGTCGCATACTCCTTGAGACCGGGAACGTGCAACCGGAAGTCCCAATCGCCCTTGCGGTCGCCGGGATCGGTACGGTCGCCGTAGGCAAAGGTGGCGCCCGTCGAATCACTGCTGAAGAGGTTGTTCTTGAGGGTGTGCAGCGACATGGGATGTCCCACGCCCCACAGCACCGACCAGCGCGTGAAGCTGGTCTCAAAATACGAACCAAATATCAACGAGATCTTCTGGCCGTTGTAATAGGGTCGCGCTGGGTACTTATGGCCAGAAAGCTTACCGAAGACGAGATCGACGCGATAGCTGCCCAATTGTGGAACAAGTGGAAACGGATGCGGTCGCGTCGACATCAGGCGAAGATTATACGTGGGCTCCGCATTGCTCGAAAATGCCCACGGCCCCATGGTGGTTGGCCCCCAGTAAATCTCCTGCTTGCCAAAGGATACGGCATAGCCAGCGAAGGCATAGCCAGCATACAAATCGAGCGGCCTCTGTCGCACATAGGCTGCGACCGCCGGCGCGGGCTGTGGAACGATTGCTGGGGGAATTGTTGGTGCCGAGGAAAACGGCACGTTGTCGAGTTGGTTGAAGAGGTTGGCTTGGGCAGGCGTGATCGCACGCACTCCGGGGTCCGATTGCATTTCTTGCCGAACGTGGAAGAACCACCTTCCGGAGGTCAAGCGCAAACTGTATCCAGTGATCGCGGAAGTTCCGCGACCAAGGGGCCGACCGTAGTCGTTCCACCAGGTTTGGCCGAAGTGAAAGCCATCGGTCAGCGGTGCACCGGCAATGGTGCCACCGCGGACGTACATAGATTCCAGCGTGGCCGTCGTCTTTCCGTTCGGTTCCTGCAGTTCGCGTTCCAGATCTGGCACAAGACGTTCAGCTTCATTTCGGATCGCGTCGTTGACCGGCGTATCCAGGTCTCCGAATCCGTACAGAATGTCCTCTGTCTCGCGAAGCTGACGGCGGCACTCCTGCCGTGTCCAGGGTCGAATGGAGATATCTTGGCTCGGGATCAGTCCCAGAGCAGCCAGCCGTTCGAGGGTCGGATAGACCCAGCTATCCATCGACACGAACGTGGACCCGTTGCGGTCATCATCGACGGAAGGATGCGTAGGTTGTGCGGAGGAAGCCTGCCCTAAGGTACCGCCTACAAAAGGCCGGATTGGAGCCAAAAAAGAGTTCGAAGGCTGCAAGGGTAGAATCGTCACGGTTTGGGCGGCAGCAACCTGAGCGCCCGCGAGGACAATGAGTGCCATCCTCAAACTGAAACGTGTTGATGGCAACACTATGATGGTCCCTCCAGCTTCTACCGTAATTGTTTCATGAAGCCGGGACGAAGCCAATCGGCTTGGCCAATCCTCGCAATAGCAAGAGCTTTCTTGCTCCCACGGGGTTTGAATCAGTGGTGCGCAACGGGCATTAGCAATAGAGGCGTCTTCCGCAAGGGCAGCGGCTCACAGCGTGGCTTGGTCTCTTGCCAAATAGTACTTGAATCGTGGAAAGCCGAAGCTACTGCGCGTCACAAGGACCGGTAAAGTCTACCTCCGCAAGATTCTGATCCATGATGCAAGCGTCCGCGCTGCGAAGAGTGCGTGGCCGAGACCGATAGGAGCGTGGCTCGGAGCGATTGACCCAAGGCACAGGGGACGCCGCTTTGGGGCCATAGCCCTTTCAGTCGCAGATGCACCACCCTTTATTTGAGGCGTGTTTTAAAGATGGAAGGCGATCTTTAGGTTGTCAAGGTTGCAGGATGTGCTGTTGCACGCGTACTGCAATGGCATTCATGCCCCAGTCATGCGGATGCATGATGACGAACGGGTTGGAGAAAGTGTTGGTTGAAGAGTCTGTATTAATCGGGCTACCGTAGATATCGCCAATGTAGATGTAGCTGCCATGGTGCAGTATGCACTCTGCCTGGATGATGGCGTCGATCGACGATTCTCCCCAGTAAGTGCTGGTGCAGGCCAGAGATTTGCCGGTCGCAACGGCATCCAATAGCTGATGGTACGCCGCTTGAAAATTTGCCCTGCCATTCGAACCGGGTTTCGCATTATCTCCAAGCTCTACAACCACGGCGCTGCCCGGCGTGATGAGTGCCGCTGTCTGTGCGGTGAGTGCGTCGACGGTCGTGGGATCGGACTCAAGCGCTGCCACGTTAACTCTCACCAGCGGGAGTGAGAGAGAGGTGGCTGTGAGATGGGCGTAGTCGGCGTTGATGTTTGAAGCGGCCATTCCCCAATCCCCGCTCCATGAAACGTCGTTTTCCGGCGAGTGCCAGGTGATGCTGTTGCCGATCGTAACCAGCCGTAAGACGCCCGTTGGCGCTGTTGTCGCCAAGAGCGCCGGGCCGCTGGCGTGAATTCCAGATCCGCAGCCGTTGAGAAACACGAGCGCGGAGCACGCGGCGAGTTTTGCGTATCGTCTTGGTGTGTGTGGTCTCGTTCTAGGCATGATGCTCCGCGAAGACTTAGGTCAGCACATCGATGATATCGAAGGTGTCGGGTCTGCGCTGATGTTGAAAATGGACTTGGCGGTAGCGCCCGGCAGGTCTGGTTCAGCAACAAGACCGGTCAAAGTGACCGGCGTGCGTGTACATTGCTTGTTCACCAACTTTGGACCGCCTGAAGGGGTCGTATCGGAGAAATGCAGAGCCCGAAAATGACAGCTGGCAGCGTCTCAGACACTAATCCAAGTTGGTGCAGTGATCCTAAAGTTCAGAGGTAAGCGGAGACTCTCAGATCAAACTAGTGCAACGTAAAACTGACGTAATGTTAAAATCTTTCTCGGCCTTTCATTCCCCGGACGCGAAGTGCGTTGCGTTGGCTGCGATCCAAACGTCGGAGCCACATGCACTCATGTATGTAGCCGATGGCTTGTACAGTCAGTTTGGGTGATGACCTTAAATACACCGCCCGACTGGTTTCACGGTTCAGGATCCCGGCAAGCTCCGGGAACGAACAGGTCTATAAGGCAAATTGCAAACTCCTTCACCAGATACTAAAGCCAGCTGCAAGGTGAGGATGAGATCAATATTCCCGCCGATCCACTTACATTGTCTCGAACAAAGACGTTCACATTCACTTAAGGAAACTCTGCGCAGGCGGCTGATTTGACGTTATGAGTAAACGTCTTGAGTCGGCGGCCGGTTTGTTACGATACTACCGTGCTGTATTTGGTTTTGGCTGAGTGTGCGCTGTGTTGAAGAGTCGTTGCCCGTTTTCGGGCGCTATGCGGCCAGCCCTGCCAGGTGCTTGCGGTGGAGGTAGAGGTTGATGAGGGCGAAGTTAGTGCATAGCCGGTGATGGTTCTTGGCGATACCTCGGTAGCGCACCTTGTCGAAGCCGAAGACGCGCTTCAGGATACGGAAGACGTGTTCTACTTTCGCTCTTACTTTTGATTTCGTCGTATTCTTCTTCTTTGCAGCTTCATCGACATAGTTCTTGAACCTGGTTCGCTTGCAGGTCATGTCCTGGGCCTTGGGCGCGGCCTGCCGGATGGCCTTCGTCTGGCCTTGATAGCCGCCGTCGCCCCACACCTTGCGCTCCTCCCCATGTAGCAGATCCGGCAGCATAGGTACGTCCGAGACGTTGGCCGCCGACGTTGCTACCGAGTGCCTGTGACCTTCTTTTGCATCGACGCCCACGTGCGCTTTCAGTCCGAAATACCACTGCTTGCCCTTACGAGTCTGGCGCATCGCCGGATCACGCTCTTTCTTCTCGTTCTTCGTCGAAGAAGGCGCGTGGATAATGGTCACATCCACGATCGTACCGGTCTCGATGCGGATGCCCTTGGCTGCCAGATGCAGGTTCACCGCGTCGAGCATGGCACCGCCGAGGTCATGCTTTTCGAGCAGGTGACGGAAGCACAGCACTGTCGTTTCATCCGGTGCCGGAGCCACGCCCAGGTCAACACCAGCGAACCGCCGCAGCGTGAAGGATTCGTGAAACGCCTCCTCGACGCCAGGGTCGGACAAGTTGAACCACTGCTGCATGAAGTAGGTCCGCAGCATGATCCCAAGCCCGACAGGACGACGACCGTTGCAGGCCTTCGGGTAGTGTGGCTCGACCAGAGCCTGTAACTCGACCCATGGAACAACCACTTCCATCTCATCCAGAAACAACTCCCGCCCATACTTCTCAAAGCTCGACTGCGACGCAAAAGTCTGTTGCCTCATCGCCATCCACCCCTAACCATCAGATTAATCCATCAGGCCGCCGACGCGGAACTTGTGCAGAGTTTCCTTAGGCTATGACCCGAACTGGTCTGTAACAATTGACGGTGGCTGCCAATGGCGTATCACAGTCAACGCTTTTCCCAATAAACGATGGACTGCCGGAGAGTTGCGGCCGTCAGACAAAATGAAGTCGATCAAGCGACCGTGCCTCGATACCTACCTTCGCATACGTGATCCGTAAGCTGCCCTGCAGCGCAACAACTTATCGAGTCAAGCGGCGGCGATGTGGTCCCTTTACACAGCCAAAATATGCCGGTCACGCGACGCGCTCTAGCCGATTTCTGCTCCGACGCCCACAGGAGATAAGTTCCGCACTCTCGCCAAGTTCACCCACCCTGGCGGTCTCTTCTTTCAGGCCTTCGGCGTCGTTCTCTATCTCCCCCCTCGGCATACGCAGTCCCGCCTACATGGACTATCTCAGGCAATCATCAATAACCAGGCCGAGTTCCTCGCCAATGCTATTGATGCACTGAGAAATCACCGCTCCGCCACATCGCCCTTCGGCCCGCATCCGATATCAACTTCTGTCCTGCACAAGGCCATGTTCTGGACCTCTCTATGTCTGGATAGAAGCGCACTGCACGCTCATGCAGCACTTCTCAAATAGCGATCAGCTGCAAGAGCTGCAGCCGCAGTCCTGAAGAGACATTGGAACGATGATGACCAGAATTAGTCCTACCGTTCCTATCAGCGAAGCGCCTCAAGGTTTGTCTTGACTTCTGCTCAGATTGTTCCAATACTGATACCGCTCTCTTGAAACCAGCTACCAATCCCTGAATCGTCCAGTGGAATGCCCGGCCTTTTCTGTACCAGTTAAGAACGATGAAACTGGCATTGAGAGGGACTTTTGATGGTACGAGGCACGAAGCATACGGTAGAGCAGATTGTGAACCTACTGCGACAGGTTGAGGTTGGCATGGCGAAGGGCAAGGCGTTGCCCCAAGCCTGCAGGGAAACCGGGATTGTCGAACAGACGTACTACCGTTGGCGCTGGTGGAGTGCCCATCGTTTTTTGAACCAGTTGATTCGTTAGAAACCGCGTTTCAAGGAGCGGAAGATGGCACGAAGAAAGAAGCAATACGGCTGAACGAGTGGTGAACTTGCTGCGTCAGATTGAAATTGCAGTAGCGAACGGGGAGACGACGTCTGTGGCGTGGAAGGAAGCGGAGATTACGGATCAGACCGCCCTCTTTCGTAAGCATGCCTTTAACAACAAAAGGGGGCGTCGCCAAGTAGCGATGCCCCCCAATTGCAATTTCAGTGACCCAACTACCAACCAATGGTCCACGTCATGTGTTCAGGGTTGCCGGTTGAGATAGTGGTGCTTTGGTTGTTGTTGTCATCGTAGGAGAAGCCATAAGCAAAGCCTCCAATGGAGTGTTTGTGCCAGAACTGCGCATACGCGTTGTCCGGTGCCGCTGGGAAGTAGGTGCTGGCATCGGCCCAGGTTGTGGGCGACTTCAACAGAATGCCGCGATTGGTTGCGGAGCATATCTGGTTCTGAAGCTGCCTTTGCACGCCGTCCTCATCCTGCTGCATTGCGGCTAATGGGCTGCCAGGCGCTCCGGTAATATCGACACCGGAGTTCATGGAACCGGCGCAGATCAGGACCTCCTGCGTGGTGGGTTGCTGGACGGTGAAGATCTCACCCACATTCTGTTGAGCTGCGTTGACCTCAGTAAAGGTGAGCGTTTTGCCTGCGGCAGTACCGCTGTACTGACGGCCGGCCAGATTGATGGTGATGGGCTTGGTCGCATAACTGGTCCATGCCGTCTGCACCACATTATCGAAGTAGTTGGCGAAGGGTCCGTTGTTTTGTGGGTTTAAGGTATCGGCGAACATTGGCATCCCAGTCTTGGCAGGCGAAAAGATGAATAAGTTCGTCAACGTGGAAGGCTGGAACTGTATCGGTACTTCCGCCGCAAACTCAGCATCAATCTGGGCGACTGTTTCGGTGATACCAACCTGCTGGTGAAAAGAAGCGTTCGACGCAAAGACATCTAGCACCAGCGGTATTCCAAATTCATCCACCTGGGTGGTGTTGATGAAGATGCCTGTAGAGCTGTCAGGGTTTGCGTGGTAATCGAACTCATACCAATCGAAGTGGGTGTTGTAGTTTGGATCGGTGGGGTTATCATGCACCGGTCCTACAAACCCCGTGATCTTACCGGTGTTATCAGGAGGAGGGAGCCCGATGTAGAGCGGCACGCCAAGCGAGACGAATGCTCGCGCCGATCCTAAAGGCGACAGCTTTAGATTGGACGCCTGCGCCAGGGTAAAGGAATAGTTGCCGTACGGTAGACCGTCCGGCCCAGTGAGATGATTAGCGGCGCTACTGTCAGCCGTAGTGAAGTCCACAATCTGACCGGCAGCGTTGACATAGGCACGGTTACCGTTACTCGGATCGAACCCAATCATTGTGATGTAGACCTGGTCATTCGACCATGCTCCATGAGTGTTGTTGACGAGATCGATGTCGATTGCGCCCTTCACAACGGTGTAGGGAGTTACGGACAAGGTTGCGGCTGACGACGTCGTCGGGGTGGCACCCGACGTGCTGCCGACCAGGACAGAGAACGTGCTTGCGTTGTCCGTCAGGGTCAGAGTTGGGGTGACGTAGGTGGCAAAGGTGGCGCCGGCGATCGGCGTACCGCCTTTGAGCCACTGGTAAGTGAATGGTCCCGAACCAGCTGCCGTCACTGAGAACGTAGCAGCTGAACCAACCGTAGCATTCTGGTTAGCAGGCTGCGCTGTGAAAGCGATTGCGCCGCCTGTTCCGGTTCCCGTACCTGTACCAGTGCCCGTACCGGTACCAGTGCCAGTCCCGGTGCCGGTGCCAGTTCCAGTGCCAGTTCCAGTGCCAGTTCCAGTTCCGGTGCCGGTTCCGGTTCCAGTGCCTGTTCCCGTACCGGTGCCAGTTCCGGTTCCGGTTCCAGTCCCAGCAGTGCCTGAGCCGTAGACCTCCATCTCATACAGCGAGTAGCCATACTGCGACGAGCGCTGGATGCCATAGAACTGCACATAGCGTGCGTTTACTACTGGGAAGATGAGGTTTTCCGTGCCACCCTGGCCCTGTGTCTGAGTGAAGACCGGGGTCCAGTTCTGCCCATCCGTCGAGGTGCGGATCTGATACTGGAAACCGTAAGCACGCTCCCAGCGCAACACGACCTGGTTGACCGGCATCACCGCTCCGAGATCGACCTGCATGTCAGAGGCGTTGGTGAAGGCAGACGACCAACGGCTGGTCGCGATGCCGTCAACCGCATTGGCCGGTCCAACACCACCGTTTTCATCTCCGGTGGAGAGGGTTGGCTTGCCGAGAGCAAGGTTAGGACCGGTGGGCATCGGCGTAGTACCGAAGCCCGTGATCATGGTGTCGGTTCCGTTGGTGTTGCCGTTACCGGAGTTTGCCGGATCGGTTGGAATGACCGGCTGCATGGGGTTGGTTGCCGAGCCTGTCGGCGCGGTGATGAGCGGGTCCGGCGTTGCGAGTGGCGCTGTGGGGGCGGGAGCGTAAACCTCCATCTCCCACAGCGAGTAGCCGTACTGCGACGAGCGCTGGATGCCGTAGAACTGCACATAGCGAGCGTTCACAGCCGGGAAGACCAGGTTCTCCGTGCCACCCTGACCTTGCATCTGGGTGAAGACCGGGGTCCAGTTCTGTCCGTCAGTCGAAACGCGGATCTGGTACTGGAAGCCGAACGAACGCTCCCAGCGCAGCACCACCTGGCCAACCGACTGCACCGAGCCAAGATCGACCTGCATGTCAGACGCGTTGGTAAAGGCGGAGGACCAGCGAGTGGTCGCCACGCCGTCAACAGCGTTGATCGGTCCGAGACCCGGGTTCTCATCGCCGGTGGAAAGAGCGGCACCACCGAGCGCGAGGTTAGGACCAAGGGGCGCCAGCGTCGTACCGAAGCCGGTGATCATGGTGTCGGTTGAGTTGGTGTTGCCGTTACCGGAGTTTGCCGGGTCGGTCGGAATGACCGGGTTAGCAGGATTGGTCGGCGAGCCCGTAGGCGCAGTGATTGCCCCGGGATTGTTTGGTGCGGTGGGGCCCGTGGGACCTGTGGGTCCGGTGGGCGGCGGGAGAGGAGTGGAAGAGACCGTCAGAGCGACCGGAGTGGACACTACCGTTCCGCTGCCGTTCGTCACTGCGACACTGAAGGTGGCACCATTGTCGTTTGTGGTGGTTGGCGGGGTGATGTAAGTCGGCTCGGTTGCGCCGGAAATGACGGTTCCGTTCTCAGACCACTGGTACGTGGGGGATGGCACGCCGGTCGCAGCGACCTTGAAGGTGGCTGAGAGTCCTAACGTCACGGTGGACGGTTGCGGTGCGGCTGTGATCAACGGTGCCTGTCCAGCGAAGGTGCCGGTGGTGCACAGCGTTGCGCCGGGGAAGTTGAGGGTTACGTTCTGGGTGACGTCGCCGTTGAAACTTACGATCGCCGTCTCCGTGGAATCGGTGGGGTTGACGGTCGAGGTCCAGGTGCTCCACGTTCCGTTGAAGGCGCAGCTTGCGTAGTTGTTTCCGCTGATGCTGAGTGCTTCAGCCTTGGTTGGCAGCCGCATACTGCGGTTCGCGCAGAAGGTGGCAGCCTTGTCGCCGGTGAACTGTGCACCGGTGGTGGCGTCTGTCTGTACGGTACGCGTCCAGGTCAGGTTCAACAGGTTATCGACGACCAGGCTGGTATCGGCAGTGCTGGGCGTGTACCGCTCATTGACGCCGCCGCACTGCGCGAGGTTATAGACCTGGAACTCAAGGATGGAGTAGCCATACTGCGTTGCGCGCTGGTTGGCGTGCATGCGCACATAGCGCCCGCGAACCGTTCCAAAGCTCAATGTCTCGGAGCTGCCGCCGCCATCATGCTTGGCGATCGCCTGCACCCACTGCGGATTGGCCGTGGGATCGTCGTTGGTGTAGTCGACCTCGTAGTCGGTTGCGTAAGCATTCTCCCAGTTGATCGCGACAGTGTTGAACGGCTGAGTTGCACCCAGGTCGATGATGAGATCGGACGGGTCGACTCCGGGGGTGAGGGTCGTAGGCGGAGCACCTGCTGAGGCGGAAGCCCAGCGGGTGGCGAGGTTGCCATCAACTGCGTTCTCCGCACCCAGGCAATTTGCACCGCTAAGCGGCGGGGCGGTCGTCAGATCGTTGCAATTCTGCTGAGAGCTGGAGGCAGTCGCCGGCATGGCATACGCCAGGTTGACCCCGGGAGGCGCCAACGTCAACTGTGCACTGGCACTTGTAGCGGGTGCATTGGCCGCATTGTTGACCGTAATGGTGTACGAGCCGGCGGTCGATGCGGACATTGCCGGAATCGTAAAGTTGAACACGCTTGAAGACTGCAAGTTGCTCTCGAGGATGGTTGTCGCTCCACCCTGGGGGGTGAAGTTCCACTGATACGTGAACGGTGCGGAACCGACGACCGTGGCACTCAGCATAACTGGCTGATTGCTAGCAACGATCTGGCTTACAGGCGACCCCGTGATGCTGACCGGCAAAGGCGCCGCGATGGTCAGGACAGCGTTGCTGGATTGGACTTGGTTCAAGGGGTTGCTGACGATCACGTAGTACGTGTCCGTGTCTGCCATGGTTAGGATCGGAGTCGTATAGCTGCTCAGAGGACCTGAAGCCACCTGGTTGTTGTTCTTGAACCACGCGTAGTTCAACTGCGGTGAGCCGCTGGCGACCACGTTGAAGGTCGCCGTCTGGCCTACAACCGACGTCTGCGATGCCGGCGAGGTTGTGATCGCAACGTTTTGCGGCGGGCTTACGGAAAGGATAGCCGGGTTGGAGCTGACCGAGCCAAAGCCGCTCGCACTCGTCACCGTCACCATGATGCTGTCGTTGTTGTCTGAAAGGGCCGTGGCACCGGTGATGAAGGTTGTGCCGTTGGCACCTGCCACTGCGTTGTTGTTCAGGAACCACTGGTAGCTCAGCGTGCCGGAGCCGCTGGCAGAGACCGTAAAGGTTGCCGGCTGCCCCTGAGTCACGGCTGTGCTGACAGGGGGGACGATGATCGCAGGAGCCTGCGTCGTGGTGGGTGGGGGTGGCGCTACGGAGGTCAACGTTACGGAGTTCCCTACCAGACCCGGTGCGGTTGCCGTCACCGTGACTGTACCGGGCGTGAAAGTGCTGCGCAAGGCAATCTTCTGCAGACCGCCCTCAAAGTTCAACTCAGGATCTCCTGGAGCGTGGAAGAACGCATTCGGCTGGCCGCCGATGATACCGGCATTCGCCAGCGAGAAGGCATCCTGGTAGTAGTTGGTCCATGAAGGATCAGCCACGAGCTGCTGTGTGCCGCCCATGTACTGCGCGGGTCCTCTGACCGAGAAGGTTACGTTGTCCGCAGCGGTAGGAACGATGTTGCCTTGCTGGTCGACAACCTGAGCAACCACAAATGCGGCATCGGAACCGTTTGACGTCCACTGGAAGCTGGAACCGTCAGGCTTCTGCAATTCAGGCACGGCAGTCAGGACTATCTTGTACTCCGGACCAGCAGTCACGCGAGTATCCGAGATTCCCGGGTTACCGGTTTCATCGATACATTGCGCCGTTACATTGCCGGGTGCAAAGTTGACCATCCAATGCACCTGACCCGGCATAACCGTTGTGTTCTGTGTAAGGTCCAGGCTGGAGTTGCTGGTCCAGTCGTTCGGCTTCTGATCCGCCAGAATCGCGCCGGTCACCGGATCTTTCGCAACACCATTGATCAGCAGGCGTACCGCCGGGCAATTGCTGAACGCATTGACCTGGATGGGTGTCCCTTGGGTGTACTCATAGGCGCGGTTCCAGTGATGGGCCAGCGCGACTACGGGCTTGATGGAGTACGGAACCCAGTTTGCCTCATAGATGTAGTACAGCAGCCGCGGGAAGCGGTTCTGGTCTACCTCGGAATAGCCGAGCGAGCGGACAAAGTTCACCATGGCCGGATTGTTCTGATACTCGGACCACAAGCTGATCTCACCCGGGGTCTCGGCAAAGTACCACTGCGCCATACCGAAGGTATTGACCGCACGGCCGCGGCGCCAATCGTCGAGATAAGGCGCGGCAAAGGAGAGCTCGTTGTCATACGCGAGTCCGCGTCCCGTGCCGACGTTGTCCCAGTACTCAGCGCCGAACGCAGGGAAGTCTTCATTGTTCTGTTTAGACGCAATCTCGCATCCGGCCTGATCGCATTCGTTGATGTAGGCATAGGAGGTATCGCCGGAGCGCGTGGCCTGCTTCCGTATCTGGATGGAATCCCACTGCTGCTCGAGCGTATCGAGCTGCGATGCAAGCAGCGTATTGTTGCCGCCGTTGTCTTCTTCCCAGTCGAGAATGGATGGGTGGCTGCGGTCGCGGATGATCATGTCGCGATGCAGTTCCTGCTTGAGTTGAAGATCGTCCGCTGTGGGCGGAGTGTTGCTTGAAAGACTCCAATGGCCTTCCCCATCGCCGCTGGGCTGATCGATCATGATGCCGTAGGCATCGGCCGCTTCGACAAACTCCTCGCTGGAGGTTGAGTGACCCGGACGCCAGACATTACCGCCGCCTGCGGCAAACTGTGCGAGGTCACGCCAAACCTGCTCATCCGGAACGGCAGAGCCCAGGCCAGGGTAGTCATAACGCCCGGACGCACCCCACAGGTACTGCTGATGTCCATTGAAGTAAGGAAAGTTCTTGTCCCACGTCAGCATGCGGATGCCCAGCGGGCTCTGCGCCGAGTCGACCACGACGCCATTGACGCTGACGATATGGTAGACCTTATACATATAAGGCTTGCCGTAGATCGAATTGTTCGGATACCACAGCGTCGGGTTCGGCACGGTGATGGTCTGGTCAAAGATCGGCGTTGGGCCTGAGGGGAAGGTGGCTGCCGTCATCGCCGGCACGGACTGTGTCAGGGGGGCAGCCGTAACGACCACCTTGCCGCTCGCATCGACAATCTGCGTCGTCAGCGTGACCTGCTGGGTCGCATTCGTCTCATTCAAGACGTTGGTCTGGACCTCCACCTGTGCGGAATTTGCTGTTGCAGTCGCAGCCGCCGAGAAGTCGATCGACTTGGTGCCCACGTACGTGCCCCATGTTTTCTGGTTGGAATAGACGTTTACCGGAATGTGTACCGGATTGGTCACGTAAAGATAGACATTTCGGAATAGGCCCGCCATCGCCTGTCCGAAGCGGAAGGCACCCGAAAAGCCCGGCTGCTCAAACCACGGATCTCCACGCGAGACGTCGATTGCAATGACATTGTCCGTCGTGCCGTCGGCTTTGATGTATGGCGTGAGGTCGACGACGACTGGAATGAATCCAACCACATGCGTCGCCTTCGCGTTTGCCGCCACGAGGCTCATGCCTGGGAGCAGATTCCCGTTAATGAACACCTGCACCGCAGTATGCGATCCCTCCAGGTTGAGCAGAAACTTCTGTCCCGCGTACTTGGGGTCCACCTTGAAGTGCAGGCGATACCAGTTCTGATTTCCCGTTAGCGAACCATCACCTCCACCTGAGGTCTGGTTGATGAAGGTTCGTGGGATGTTTGCGTCGTAAGGCACGCCGACCGGTTGCCAGTGAGCCGCGCTGTCTGTGTTTTCCACAAAATCCTGCGCGGAGTATTGAGTCGAGTTCACCGTGTTCTCGTAAAGCCAGGGGTTCTGCGGAGCGCTCGATGTGTTCGTCGCGTCCCCGATGTACTGCGGCACACCCGCTGAAAGATTGATGGTGGAGCGCTGCGAGAGCGGTAGGTACCGTTCAACCTGCTGCGCGTTTGCCATCAGCAGCCAGGGTGCCAGGATCAACAGCGAACTCGCGAGCAGCAAGCGGAGCGCCATGAACCGTGTGCGCCCCTGCGGAGGGGCGAACATTTCTCTTTCAATATGATCAGTGGCGACAACGACGGCACGGAGAGCGGGGCGGCCTGATGCGCGGTCGGAAAGAAGGACAGTATTGATGTTCTGCATGGAAGCTCCGTTAGGTTGGGTCTCGCGCCTTCTGCCTTCTGGAAGACCGCGAGGAATGCCGTGCGTCTGATTGGGAAGCGTTCCCAATGGAAAACTTAAGTTACAAATGGGCCGGGTGTTCGATGCCTCTGCAACCCTAGGGTTCCGTAGTTGATTCCGCAAGGATGCTACGGTAGCGGAGCCAGAATCCTCTCGGAGGCCTGACTCCACGAGACGTATGTTACGTCGTCCAAACCATTGAATCTGCGGGGTTGAAACTTATGAAGGGTTAGGGAAATTGTTCAACGCCAACAAAAGTGACAATGCCGGGACAATACAAATCGCCAACCAGTGTTATCAATGAGTAGTAGGTCTTGACATCGATAACGGCGATGCAGCATACGTTACTTTCGTAATTTTTCCTTTACGGGTCTATTCATCGAAATGAAGTAAGGTAGGGAGCTGGGTCCCTGCCGTATCACACTGTTCCACTTGCCGATTGAGGGCTGGTCCCCTCCCCTTGGATTGCTCCGCCTAACAAAATTTTGTGAGAAAGATCGACCCATGCTTACTAAGGATTTGGAAGTCAGAGGGGAGCCCGGCGGGGGAAATGAGGCAGATGTTGAGCCTGAACCGGCCGAGATCCTCAAACAGCTTGAACGCGTCGTCGGCAGTTCCCTGTTTCGTAACAGCAAGCGTTACCCTTCGCTGCTCCGTTATATTGTCGGTGAATTTATAGCAGGGCGAAGTGATGCCCTCAAAGAGCGAGCACTGGGAATTGAAGTCTTTGGCAGGGATCCTGACTACGACACCAATGCAGACCCGGTCGTGCGCATCTCCGCCGGTGAAGTTCGCAAACGAATCGCGCAATACTACCAGGAGCGCGGACACGAGGACGAACTGCGGATCGAAATTCCGCTCGGCTCCTATCAGCCACGTTTTTTTCGGCCGTTTGAAGACAGACGGAGTACGCAGACGCAGCCAGAGGCTCGTTTCCGTGACAACGCCGCAGTCCCCCCCGAACTCCACGACTTGCACCCAGAGCCGACTGCATCCTCAGTCATCACGCCTACCTCGATCGCTGCTCTGGATCCACCGCTGAAAGCAAAGATCCGGCAGCCTCGCTTTCTGCGAATCACACGGCTGCATCTCATCTGGATCTATGGCCTGCTGCTCTGCGCTTTGATTCCATTGATCTTGTTCGGCTGGCAGAAATACCAGGGCAGGCAGCTCAGGCCGGGCGCGGCGTTCTTTTGGGATCGTCTTCTTCACTCATCAGAACCCACCCTCATCGTTCTCGGGGTACATTCCTTCGACGCGCAGGGGAACGATATTTCTTACGTCAGCCATGTGCTCTTACCTCAGACGCAGCAGACCCTACTCTCAGCGATGACGCGCTCAGACATGGTGCAACTGAATGACCTGACCAGTTACGTCAGGCTTACCACGCTGCTGACGCAGAACGCCCACTCGTTTTACACCCAGGGTGCAACCGATACCACGCTTGAACAACTCAGGCGGGGACCGTTTGTGCTGATCGGCGGCTTCAACAATCTCTGGACGACGAATCTCACCAAGCAACTTCGCTTTCGCTTCGTCACACTCCAGAACGGACGGAACTGCATTCAGGATAGCCAACGCCCGGAACGTATCTGGACGCTGGACACCCAGCAGAAGGCGCTGAGTAATACCCGGGACTACGGTATGGTGGACGCGTTCTTCGATCAGGAGACGGATCAGTATGTCCTCATCGTGGCTGGGATCGGGATGAGCGGCACCGAAGCAGCAAGCGAGTTCCTTACCAATGAGCAGGGATTAGCAGCATGGCTACAAAGCTCCAAGTCGGGTGCCGGTGACAACGTGCAGATCATTCTTTCGACGGATGTCATAGAGGGCAAACCGGGACAACCACAGATCGTCGAATCCTTCCGTTGGTGAGAGGATCACCGCGGTCGCAAAGCGAAGCACCAGGTTACAAGTTCTGGACGACAGCACTATATAGCGGTGAACTTAAGGGATTGTACGACTTGTGGCCATGAGTCTCCGGTCGTCGACAACCATCGACTCCGAAAATGATGCAGTTTCGAAAAACCTGCAAGGGAGCCAACACTATGGCGACTCAGCATGCTTACGCGACATATGGATCAACAACGGTGCAGTTTGCTGCTCCGGGGAGATCGGGGAAAACCGTGGGGGACGGGATGCTGGTATGAACGCGATCCAAGAGCCATTTCATCTGTCGTTTCCGCCGGAAGAGCTTTCCAAAGTACGTCAGGTACAAGAATCCCCAGCAGACAGACGCTGTCGCCAAGACGAGCAGAACGGCAATCCATATTGGTGCGTGGCATCCTACGACGACAGCCACGGCAAGCAGCACCAACGCAGAGCAGCAGATCGTCTCAAAGACGGCGAAGACCTTCATTGCCTTCCTGCGCATCATGAGGATGTAATCGCTCTTCCTGAGAGTGGGTTCAATCTGGCTTAGCAGATTGGGCAACGCCTCAGTAGGAACTTTATTTGTCAGCCAAAGCTCAATCAGGCTTTCGGGGAGGAAACGCGTTACGCCGTCCGTCTCTGAACGCAGTGCTCGATGAAACTCCCCCTGATGACGTGCCGCTTGAGCTTCGTTCGGTACGAAGTTCCGCAGGGTGGTCAGATAGTTCTCCAGCAGAAAGATGCCGCGGCGGTTCCCATTCCAGGGATCTTCAGCATTGAAGCTTACTTCAGTCTTGACCTTGGTCAGTTGAGTTGGCGGTGCAGGCAGTGGTACCAACATTCTTATCTCTCTCTTTCCGCCATAATTTCGTGACAGCGCTGTTCGGCATAGTCCCATGGCACGAAGCTGCACGCCTGATCTCTGGTCGTTACCTCAGCATATTTGCCGAAGCGCCGGTAGGCGGTAAACAGGTCCTCAGCCGTTTCGGAGTTTTGAGTCAAGAGGAAATCGTCCACGATCTTCCTGCAGAGCGTAACCGCCGATTCACAATCCTCAAACTCACCAATCTTGACGATCCCGCTTCCATCACGGTTGTTGCACGAATAGACCGTATATGCCGCCGGAGGATTGTCACGCGTTGTTTTCGCAATCTCCTCGCAGCGTTGCTCCGCATAGTTCCACGCGTCAAAGAGGCAGTTCGGGTCATCGCCGCAGATCCAGGGGTCTTCGCCGTAGCGATAGTAGACGCCCACCAGATCTGCTGCGTTCTTACCCCTCAGCCCTCGCATGGGCGCAGCCGGGAAGTTGGCAAAGAAGTCATCCACGAACTTCTTGCAGAGTGCGATCGCGGCGTCGCAATCGGCGAAAGTGCCAAGGATGCGCCGCTTCCACTGCTCTTGCTCGCGATGATAGTTGTCGTCCACATACACGGTGTAAACACTGTTCGAATCCACCGCTGCGACGTTCCGAGGATGCGCTGTCAGGAACTCTCGAATTGCCTTCGGCCCTTTTCTGACAATCTCTTCAGGAGGATGAATCCAGGGGTTCTGACCCGCTTTCAATCCGTCTGAGCCTGATGGGGGCAAGCGGTTTGGTTTGGCATTCCACTCCGCCAGGGCCTCAAGACATGTGAATTCCAGCGGAAGCTCCGTCAGCCGGTTTTGCTGAAGGTGAAGCCGGCGCAGTTTCGTCAGTTGCCCTATCTCGGCTGGAAGTTTGCGGAGCTTGTTATCGTTGACTCGCAACTCTCGAAGGGCGGTTAGTTGTCCGATCGATGGCGGCAGTTCGCTCAATCGATTGTGTCCGACGGATAGCATCTCCAGGTTGCTGAGGTTGCCGATCTGTGGGGGCAGTTCCGTCAGAAGGTTATCCGAAACATCCAGTTCCGTGAGCTGTTCCAATAGCGCGATCTCGTCCGGCAGCTTCGACAGCCTATTGTTGGACAGACTCAATACCTTGAGATTCTGACGCAGTATCTGAAGCTCGACGGGTAGCTCGGTCAGATCGTGGCCATCCACCACGAGGATGTCGCGCTGGGCGTGGAACGTAGCGCGGATCTCCTCCGCTACCGACGTTACGACCAGCCTAGCTTCAAACGCCTCAAGGATCTTCTCTCGCCACGCAAAGAAGGCCTCCGCGCCTTCGGTTGGATCTGGGTTCGCGACCGACACGCCGTACAGATGATCCGCTGCCTTACCGATCTTCTCGATCCATATCTTAAGTTGAGAATGACTCGCAAGCTGGCCCGACAACGGCAGGCTAAGGGCCTGTGGGTCGGAGGCAGTCCATCCGATATCAGGCAGGCCACGGGCGCGCGTTAGGAGGGAGCCAGGCGCTAGAGCGGTACGAAAGTGGCATGTGTATCGTGCGGCTTCCAGCGGATCGACAAACACAGGCGCTTTCCCTCGAGAACCAACGTGCCATAGATTATGACACGACTCTGAAGAACATCCGGGATGTCGCGTTCTATGAGTCGGCATGTGTTGACCGGTCGATTTACCGCAGGCGCTAGATAAGGTGCTCTTAGACGAACTGGACGATCGCGACAATCAGGTCGCCAAGGAGCGGGCTGCGGCCAAGTACGCCCAGGCCCAGGCCTTCATCCGCGCCCAGTCTCCGAACGTCGGTATCACTTCTGCAAATCAGACCACCCAGATCATCAGCCGCGACTTTAACGTCATCAACAGTGAGGCGCAGGCTGCCCAGGCAGACGAGCGTTACCGCTCCGCACTGGGCTGCCAACACTATTGCGCAGAGACACCTGCAGGCTCATCGCAACGACCTCGTCAGGAGCTATACGGGTGCAAGCTGGCTTCTGCGGCGGCAACTCATTTTACTGGGTCAGCACCTCTCCGCCCACGCAGGCTTCGCCGGCCACATCGCGACGCTGCGAGGTTTCTCCATCACTAGGACCACCTTGAATGCCCAGGCACAGGTCTATGCGTATGTGGATGTGTTGCGTTACTTTGGCTTCCTCTGCCTCATCTGGGTGCCGTTCGCTTTCCTCCTGAGCAAACCGGGTAAGGATGCACAGGGTGCCGGCTAATTGATCATTTGCTCTGCAGTGGTTTAGAGACCGACTCAAGACTCTTACCCGCGGCTTCCACCCCGATGAACGCCTCGAGGACAGCTGCTCCAACCATCAGAACAGCACCCAGCGCATAGCCAGCCGCAACAGCCGGCTTTGAGCCGGTGTGAATCAGCACCCCAAAGAGCAACGGAGCGCCGACGCCTCCGATGCAGGTCCCGATCGCATAGAACAGAGCGATTGCGAAGGCGCGAATCTCCAGAGGAAAGATCTCGGAGACCGTCAGATAAGCTGCGCTGGCCGCTGACGATGCGACAAAGAAGATAATGCTGAAACAGATGCCGAGCCCCTTGAGCCTAAGTGAGCCCGTTGCAAAGGGAAGGCAGATCGCCCCGAGCAGAATGCCAGCAATGGCATACGTCGCGGTGATCATCGGCTTGCGCCCAATTCTGTCAAAAAGCGGGCCGAGCACAAACGGCCCGAGGAAACTTGCGATCGCAAACGGCAAGAGCTGCAAAGGAAGCTTTTGGTCGGGCACATGAAAGAACCGTTTGCCGACAAGCGCGTACGTGAAGAAGACCGCGTTGAAGAAGTATGATTGGGCAATCATCAGAGCAAGCCCAAGAAAAGAACGTTGGCGGTTCTCACCCAACATGTTCACGAAGATCTCTTTCCATGGAGTATGGTCGCGAACGGTGATCTTCAGCTTCTCACCTTCTGGTCGAGGCAGCGCCTTGCCGGAGGAGGTTGTTACACGCTGCTCGACGTCACGGACGATCGTCTCTGCCTCTTCTTCACGGCCTCGCAGCATCAACCAACGGGGACTCTCAGGGACCGCGAGTCGAAGGAGCAGAACAAGAAGCCCAAGGCCTCCGCCGATCCCGAACGCGTAACGCCAACTTGTGGCTTGCGGGAACAGACTCCCCCCAAGGAGCACGAGCGCAGTGACGGAACCGACCGACGCTCCAACCCAGAAAGTCCCATTGACGAAAAGATCCACCGTGCCGCGCACCTTACCCGGAATCAATTCGTCGACTGCGGAGTTGATCGCCGCATACTCCCCGCCGATCCCAAGCCCGGTGAAAAAACGGCAGACAGCAAAGAAAAGAAACCCCTGCGAGAACGCCGTGCATACCGTGGCAACAGAGTATGTTGCCAACGTCACTAGAAAGAGTTTCTTGCGGCCGAGACGATCGGTGAGATGGCCGAAAAGCAGCGCACCGATTACGGCTCCGGCCAGATAGGTGGTCGCGGCAGCAGTGACCTGAGGATCGCTGAGCGAAAGCCCTTGCTTGCTCTCAAGAATGCCAGACAGAGAGCCGACCAGCGTCACCTCCAGTCCATCAAGAAGCCAGGAGGTTCCAAGCGCCGTGATGATGCGCACATGCCAGGAGGACCAGGGCAGGCGATCCATGCGCTGAGGCAGATCGGTTTCGATCTCTCGATCCTCACTCAGCCGTGCTTTGTTCATGGTGTCAGTCATAGGCGTTATTCCTTCTCCACCTTGATGATGCTGATTGCACCATTGCGCTCCAGGACGGCGTACTTCACGTTGAAGATCGACTTGACACCTTTGAGACGGGCAGCGGCCATGATGTCCTCCGGAGCCAGGCTCATGCCGGTCATGACCTCAGCTTGCCAGGCTCCATCCTTCACCGCGACCAGCGGCGTACCATCGACGATAGCCCCGAAAGTGGAGGACTTCGTCTTCGCATAGGAGACGGATCGATGAAGAAGGCCTACAGTCAGAATCGCCATCGCACAGTTGGTGACGGAACGGTCATGACCTACGGTCGCGAGGATAATCACGCCGCCGATCAGGAAGACGATAACAAACTCGAACAGTGTCATCTGGGCTCCCGGGCGCCGGGTCAGAACGCGAACCGTCAGTAGAAGAAAAAAATATCCCACTGCGGCGTGAATAATAGTCGACATAAACCTCTGCCTTTACGGGACGATGTAGACACGAGACTGTACGGCCGAAGCTCCCGGAACCTGAAGCTCGAAGTTTGCCGCCCCCGGCCGGTCAGGCTGCAGCGCAAAGGTAACGGTTGCAGGTACAGCCGTTGCAGGGAAGGTGTAGGTGATGCCTCCACCGCCAATGGCAGACGTCTCCGGCGATGGAATGATGCGCTGAGCTCCAAGCTTATTGACGATACTTTCGCTCGCAAAAAGCTTTATTTTCCCTTCCTGTATGGCGGACGGGTTGAAGTCGATGTGCAGCATGGATGGCGTGCCTGAGCGCTCGATGCGTTCAAAGTGGATCGTCATGGCTGGGCTGATCAATGTGGCATCTGCAAGCGGCCCACGCCCAAACAAACCCGCAAGGTCGGCCATGATCAGAAGCGCAAATAAGATCCAGACAGCACGCTCGAACTTCCACCAGGTCCGCTGAAAATCAAGATCTTCGCCAACGGCAACCTCGTCGTTGATCTTCGGGACGGAGTCTTCTACTTGCCTCTGAAACACAACCTTACTCATTCTGCTTCCTTCTTCACGATGCTGATCTCCCCGTTACGTTCAAGGATGGCCAAGTCAATCTGGTCGAGCGTGAGAATCCCCTGATCGCGCGCCGTCGCCATCACGTCGTCATCCTGTATGCCCATCTTTGAGAGTGTCTCCGCTCTCCACAGACCGTCTTTCATAAGAATCAGTGGGGTGCCATCGAAAAGCCGCGCTAGTCGGTTAGAGCGTGATCGTAGGAAGGCAACCCCGTAGTGTGCGAAAGCGATGGTGATGATCTGGAGCAGAGCGTTGGTAAGCGAGGCATCGTCGCCAACCATCGCCGTGAGGGCGAGCCCTCCCATGAAGAAGACGAGCACGAACTCGAACGGGGTGATCTGCTTGCCTGGACGCCGACCGACGACGCGCACAATAAAGACCAGAAAAATATAGAAGAAGAATGCTCTCAACACCGCAGCCACGTAGACACCTCATGGCGAACGTACTGCCCTGGAAAGCTGAGAAGCCGTATCTGATGGATTGGTTTCCTCCCCCTCCGCTACTGGAGTCAGGAAACATGATTTGTGATCTTTTGACGGATACGCTTCCGTGTCGCGTCTCGAAAGTATCGAGTTTACGAAAAGTCGCGGCCGGTTCGCAATGCCGCAGCACATTCCCCAGTGCGGTCCTTACAACATATCCAAGAGCAGCACCCCTGAGCGGACTGACCATCCGCCCAGGGCAGGTTGGTTGATATTGAAGCAATTAAAAACGGTAGTAGGTGCTGATGCTAGGTTCGGTGGTGACACGCCAGCTGCGTGTGCTGATGGCCGAATTCTCGAAGTTCGGGGCGCGGTAGTAGAGGGAGCGTCCTTCAATACGGAAGCCGATGTGCTTGGTGTGAGTGGGGATGTCGAAGCCGGCTTCAAGGAGGCCTGTCTCGCGGAACTGGCTTGAAGCCGTTCCAGGAATGAATTCCACATAGCCGCCGCCGACGTTGACGAAGGGCTGGAAGAGAATGTGTTTCGGATGGAACTGGTATGCGGCCGTGTACTCATGCATATCCGTCGTGACCTTGGAGGACTGGACGGTGGGAGTGCTGGAGTAGTTGTAGGAGTAGACCTCTGAGAAGCGGGAGAATCCGTAGTTGAGCTCAAGTCCGGCCCAGGGCTTGGGATGGAACTGGAGCGAGGTGATGAAGCCTGCGGACCAGGTGGTGTCCTGATGCTGGTTTGAGACGGTCTCGCTGAGGGTGCCGCCACCGACGCGCGGCACGTTGAAGGTGCCGGAGGTTGGGTTGCTCTCAAGCGGCGTGGAGAAGAGGCCGGTGCCTCCAACGGAGATGCTGGCTCCGTGAGGCTTGAAGACATCCTTATAGAACTGGGCGTTTGCTGCCGATGCGGATGCGCCGAGCGCGACGAGGGTGATTGCTGTGGTGCGAAGAAGCTGCTTCATTTAAATCTCCTGAATGGTGTTGCCGGGACCGAAGTTTGTGTCGAGTTAGCTGGTGATGAGGGTTCCGTTGAGGCCGTTGGGGAAGAAGCCGCCCTTGGAGACGCCGGTCTGACCGGCTGCGGCGTAGACGATCTGCAGGACCTGCGAGGTGGTTCGGACGGGGGTAAGGCCCGTTGTGTTGCTGGTGTTGAAGATCTGGGTGGCGGTGGGGGGCTGGTCTAAAGAGTCCACGGCTGGGGAGGTTACGCCGAGAGCGATGCAGAGCTCGCGGATGAAGCCTGCGTGCTGGGACTCTGTATCGAGGATCTGGGCTGCGTAGGTGAGAGCGGCGGTGCTGGAGGTGAGGTACTGGGCTCCGCCGATGTAAGCACTGACGCCGACAGCTTCCAACTGACGCGAGGCTGCAAGGAAGGTCGCGTCCGAGGTGACCGCGCCGCCTGCCGCGAGGTTGATGCTGGGCATGGGAACGGGTGTGCCGCCGACGGCGGTGATGGTGGAGCGGAGGAACTCAACGTGCTGGCGCTCATGAGTGGCTAGCTGGTTGGCTACGGCCGCAACGATGGGGTTGACGAAGGAGACCTTGGCGCCGCCGGTGACGCTGCCTGCGCCGGTGCCCATGTCGGCTGTGGAAAGCCCAGTGCCTGTGGTGACGTAGAGGTAGAAGCTGGCCTCGAGGTACTCAAGATTGAGGGCGAAGTTGAGGACGTCCAGGACGGAAGGAGTGCTGGAAGCGAGGGGCACGGAGCCATCGCTGGAACAACCGGCAAGGCTGCCTGAGAAGGCGGTGGCTGCGCCTGCGACTGCGAGGGTGGAGAGGACGCAACGGCGGCTGGTGAGGACAGAAGAACGGTTCTCCACAAGCTTGGCACTCTGGGTGGAGAGGGTGTCCGGGGTTGGATCGGTGAGGATGACTGACATGAAAGGTTTGCCTCCTGGCAAGGTGTTGGGCACGTTGATGTAGTTCGCTAGCGGTTCAGGGGGAAGCAGGTGCGCTACACGCTAGTGGACTTGACGTTGCCGTTGACGCCATTGGGGAAGAAGCCACCCATGGTCACGCCGGTAGTGGGAGTGGTGGTAGTCGCAGTGGATTTGCCATAGGCCACGCCGAGGACCTGCGAGGTGTTGCGCGCGGGCGAGAGCGCGTTGACGGCATCCACGGTGAAGTAGTTGGTGGCGGTTGGGGGGATGTCCTGCGCGTCGATGGCGGGGCTCACGACGTTCTGGGTGACGCATAGGTAGGCCAGGGCACCGGCATGCTGCCCTTCCGCGCCGAGAATCTGGCCTGCGGTGGTGAGGACGCTGGGATTCGAGACGAGAAGCTGTGCGGAGCCGACGTATGCCGAGCCGCCGAGCGCGGTGAACTGGCGTGCGGCGGCCAGGAACTGAGCCTGCGTCGTGACGGCACCGTTGGCGGAGAGGTTGATCAGGGGCTGCGCGATGGGCATGCCGCCGAGCGAGGTAATGGCGGAGCGGAGATCGGCAATATGATTGACTTCATCGTTGGCGAGCGCCTGGGCTACGGCCATGGTGTTGGCGGTGAGAGCGATCTTGGGGGGTGCGCCCTGTACGGCTAAGCCGCCACCGTTGAGAGACGAGCTGAGGCCTGCGCCGGTGGTGACATAGAGATAGAAGTTGGCTTCAAGGTACTCGAGGTTCAGGGCGAAGTTGAGCACGTCCGTGATAGCTGGGGTTGCGGTCTGCGCATGGGCCTCGCGTTCGCCGGCCACCATTCCGATCGCGGCTGCGCTGAGCATGGCACCAAGGAAGCCACGGCGATTCAGGTGCTGGATGGTGCGATCAAAGGCGAGGATTCTACGGTCAGTTTCGAGCTGCTCTACGTTAACCGTCTCGGTGGGGCAAAGGAGTGACTTCAGGTTGTAACGGGACAAGGGACTGCCTCCAAGGCGTGGGTGATCGTGTTCCGGAAATCTCCGGAATGGCATGAAACTAAGTTGTGGTTGGGTAAGCTCGATCTACGTACAACTCACCTGCGGCAGCCCGTCGGAGGCTGATTGACGATGAACATCATTGCTTTTTGCTGCATTAGTAGAGGAGAAGTGGAGGAAGATGGTTGCCCAGCATACGGCGGAGGTCGAGTGCTCCGGATTGAAGGGATCAATATGTCCGGTGCCAATGCGGCGGCTAACTATTCATTCAGTGAGGAAGCGTTTTCGGTGCTCGACCAGATCTTGAGCTCAAGCGATCAAGACCAGTTGTCTGAAGTGCTGATTCTAGACCAGCAACGTTTTAAGAGGCTCGCCGCCCGTATCCATTAGAAGGGGTTACTTTCGCGGGTAAGAGGTCCCACCTTGGAAATTTTGGCGATAAGCATTCACCTATTGATGAATTCGCGAATGCAACAAGAAAGTAGTGGATTGGTTCTACTCCTATGCCGCCTTCACAAGCTCAGTCAGCGGCATGAGAAAGGTAAAGTGAACCAGTGCACTCGGCTTTTTTGAATCCTCTAATTGCTGGTGGGCCTTGGTCTGCCAGTTCGCTGGAGCTTTCTGTCTGGCCTCAGCAAACTTCAGTGCTTCCTGGGCCGTTGTGCTCAGCGCCAGTAGCTGGTTTGCACGATTGTCGATATCACGCAACCGTGGTGATGTGATCATCTCTTGCTTGACTCTTGGCACCGACCGTTGCAGCGCGACAAACCAGTGGTCCAGCTTCGTGCGGTCCTCCTCATCCCCGGTCGGATCCGCCAGAAACCGCTTCATTGTCGCCTCAGTCCAGTACCGCGACGGCGGATCCGGCCGCACGGCATCAACAAAACGATCGAGAGCCGTGAGCTGATTCGTATGCTGCACCTGCGAACGCTCCCCAAAACTGACTGGCTCGAAAGCTAAAGAGAAGGTGCGCAGATCATCGATCTGCTCCGATCCTGCTAGCTCGCGTAGGCCGGCATCGCCAGACTGCAGATGTGTCAGGCCAAGCCCTTCCAACTCAACCGAGACCGTCTCCAACCTCCGGTACATGTCATCCACATCGCGCAGGTTCTCTGGGACCAGAAGCGCTCCGCAATCGCCGCCGTCCGGGGCCAGATACGAGAGTCGATCGTGCGTGGAGAGAGATGCTCGGCCCACATGCACACCTCTCCTCCTAAAATCAGCTTGCGCTGCTCCGGCGTCAACTCAGACGTCGACGGTAAAAGGGTCAGTCAGGTAGTGCACCCCCGCCGGCCTCATCCCGTCGAGGTAGTATGGAGCCGACAGCACACCCCCATAACCAAGCTTTGCACCCTTTGACAGTGAAGCTTCACCCCGCCATCATTGCACCACCACGTCTCTTGGCAGGCCGGGCGTCAACACTTCGTCCCACCCCATCAGATGTTTATGTAGGCGCATAATCGTCTTCAGCACTCGCTAGTTGAAGTAAGCCTGGAGCGCTTCATTGTCCTTCAGGTTGTGCGTCTGCATGAATGTTACAGTGCGCGGATTCTTCTTCCAGTCCGGAGCAGGGGTCTCGTCGCCGCCCACATGGATGTACGCATCTGGAAAGGCATGCGTCATCTCCTCCAGGAACTTATCGATGAAGGCATAGGTCTCATCGCGCGTCGAATCGATTGCATAATCGCTCACGCCAAACTCGCGCCGGATACCCTTCGGATTGGTTCCGCTCGCGAGTTCCGGGTATGCCATCAGCCATGCCACACTATGTCCTGGCATCTCGAACTCAGGCACAACCCGTATGCCTCGCTCCCGGGCATAAGCGACGATCTCTTTCGCATCGTCCTGCGTATAAAGAAGCCCATCCGAGCCTAGTTCCGTGAGCTTCGGAAACACTTTGCTCTCAATCCGGAAGCCCTGGTCCTCAGTGAGGTGCCAGTGCAAGACATTTAGCTTCACGGCAGCCATCCCATCGACCGTCCGCTTGATCACCGTGACCGGCTCAAAGTGCCGTCCGCAATCCACCATCAGCCCGCGCCACCGGAACCTTGGAGAATCCTGAATCGTCACTACCGGCAGCACATAGCCATCTCCCGAACTCTGAACCAGCTGTACCAGCGTCTCCAGTCCATGAATAGCTCCCACCTCCGTCGCAGCATCAATCTCCGCGTCGTCGGAGGTCACCTTCAGCGCATAAGATTCATCCTCATTGATCGACTGCACCATCTCACCCGGACGGTCCACCTTGACGATCAATCGCGTCTTCCCGATCACCGGCTCCCGGCCAAACCCCTCATGAGACAGCCCGGTGGCATTCTTCATCCGCCGAACCGCACGATCGATCGCATGGAGCAGACGAGCGTCGTGGCTCGCGGGTGTTTCCACCTTGAACGTGGAGGTAAGGGCCAGCGAACCACTACTCTACTGTAGATTCGCTGGCTGCGGCATCAGCGTGTTCCTGAAACCCGATTGTGCCGAAGCTGCCAAGCCCCATGCCATCACCATTACCGAACAACAGCGCACACCAAGTCCCATATCGCTTTCCTTCTCCAACCTTCGCCTCTTATGTAAACCTTGCCCCACTTTACCAAACCAGCGAGTCCTCCCCATCCACTACCCTGCCCTCCTCCGCATCTTTCTCTACCAACTTCACATGGTGAAGCCTTTCTGTGGTCAGTATCGCGTTGCGCTGAGCAGGTGCGGCGACAACAAAATTGCGCCACCTGGAGACCAGGTGGCGCATGAGGTTTGAGCGGGCCACACGTTAGAACCGGTAGCTGCCGGAGAACTGCAGGTGCCGTTCGACCGAGCGCACCCCTTGGTTAGAGACATTACCGAAGGTGCTGTCTGTGATGCCGCTATCAGGGTTGCCATAGCTCGTGATGTTGAAGGCGTTGAATGCATCGAAGCGGAAGCCGATGGTCTGCTCACGGAAGGTATGAAAGTCCTTGAAGGCTGACATGTCCACGTTTAGGTAGCCCGGCCCACGTACGTTTCCATTGCGTGCCGTGCCAAAGCTGTTATTGGCGGGCGTTCCGAAGGCGCAGACGCCGTTATCGACTCCGGGCGTCGTGCAAGGAATCGCTGAGGGATCCGTACCAAAGTAGTTCTCAAGCGTGCGGTTGACGATCTTCAGCGCACGATACTGGTTCGGACGTGAGCTGCCATAGCTGTTGGAATTGTTGCCGGGGCCGGTCAGCGTCTCTGGGAACCCCGTATACGCCACCGCGGCAACCGCAAGCTTCCAGCCGCCAATCGCTTCGTCCACAAACCGGTTCACATGAGAGAGATAATCCCTTCCCCGTCCTATAGGCAGCGCGTAGACCCCATTGCCGCTGAAGTTATGCCGAACGTCGTATCCCGCTGGACCCCAGTCCGCGCCGCTGTCGTAATAGTTCTGGAACGCCCCTGAGAAGCCGTTCACGTTCAGCCCGTAGTTGCCCAGGCTGTTGGTCAACGCCTTGCCGTAGGTGTAGTTGAGGGTAAACTCCAGCCCATGCGTCGTGCGTTGCCGAAGCACTGCCTGCAGCGCGTTGTAGTTCATGGTCGCGCGGGATTCCGTGATCAGCAGCGAGTTGCTTCCGATGCTGATCGACGGGTCTACCGCGTTGATGCCGATGTACTTGTTGTTGTAATAAGGCGCGGAGGTTTCATCTCCGTTGACCTTGTACTGGTTCAGGTTGCCGTAGTCCTCAATGTGCTGGCCGCCCTCTCCCAAATAGCCGACCTGGAGCGAGAGGCTGCGGGTCATGGCATACTCGGCCGTGAGATTGTACTCCTGTACGTAAGCTGGCTGGATGTTCTTCGGATATACATTGAAGGTTCCGCCGTATGCGGTTGTGCCTCCCGTAAAGCCCTGCTCTGCAGTGCGTGGCGCACCGGGGTTGCCCACGGTGGGAGTCACCACGGTCACGTTCACGGCTTGAATGAAAGGCGTGATGGAGGTCAGGCGCTGGTTGGAAGAGTTCCCTTCATAGAAGCTGGTCGCGCCATAGCCGCCACGAATGACGAAGCGGCTGTTCGCCTGGTAGGAGAAGCCCAGCCGAGGCATGATCTGCGTATGGTTCCCGTCATAGCAGGCGCGGGTGCTGCAGACTCCGGAGCCCGCCGGCGCTCCAACCGGCACCCTGCCCGCGTAGAGCACCTGGCCAGTCGCAATGTCGACGTTTCCGGTCTTGTTATTCGATTCGATCCACGGCTGGTCGTACTCATAACGAATGCCGAAATTGATAGTAAGGTTGGGCATTGCCTTGAAATCGTCACTGACGAATCCCGCGGTACGCCACTGCCTCTGACCTACGTTCACACTCCCCAGCGTCACCGCAGCGGACGAGACGCGATCCAGCAGGAAGTCAGCTCCCCCATAACCAGGAGCATTGCTCAGGTTCGGATTGCTGGTGAAGGCACCGCCGTAGCCAATGTTGCCCAAATACCCATTGTTGTTGCTGGTGGGGTAATTGTTCTGATAGCGAAGTGCCTGAATCCCCGCTGTGATGGTGTGCGTGCCACGCTGCCAGGTAATGTTATCCACGTAGCTGAATGTATTGTCAATCAGGCCGCCATCAAAAGCCCCCGTCCCAACGCCACTCAGGCCGCCAATATTCTGGGCGGAAAATCCGTTATAGGCCTGATTGGGAAACGGTATGCCCACGATCGAGTTACCCCTCGTGCCGAACACGCCCGAGGGATCCAGCGGAAGGCCCTGGTTCCAGTCGGTGCGGGTAAAGCCTGCGCGGGCGGAGTTGACAATGGACGGACTGAAGATGTGAACCCAGGTTGCGCCAAACAATCTGGTAGGAAAAATGCTGACACTCGGAAAAGTCACCGGAAGCAACGCCGTCGATCCGTCGTAAGCAGTCGACATGGCATAGAACCCGGTGATTTTGTCCGCAGAACGAGGGTCGTATTCGATTTTGATATCGCCCTGATTATTAGCGCGGTAAGTACGGATCGGTCCCTGGAAGTTGTTATTCAGTACGGTATCTGGGTCGGGGGTCGCATTGGGCAGGGGGTAGAGTTCAGGATGCGCAAACAGGTACTTGGCCACAGGGTTGATGACCGCAACGCCCCGGTTGCCGACGAAGGGAGCATAGTTGTTCACGGAGTCGTAGAGCTGGATAGGAGTGGCGCCGGCGGTGTTCAGCAGGGCTGAGAAATCGCCGTTACGCATGGCTTGGGTAAAGACGCTAGCCGTGCCGGTTCCCCCGCGGTGATAACGGGAGCCAAGGTAGTCCACAAAGAAGAAGAGCTTATCCCGCTTGATCGGACCGCCGAACGTCCCGCCAAACTGCGCCTGGGAGTACGGATTGGTGGAGATGACAGGGGTAACGTGCTTGTTATTGTAGGAGTTGGCGTTCGTGCGGTAGTCCTGAACATAGCCGTAAGCCGAGCCATGGAACGTATTGGTTCCACTCTTCAGAATACTGACGATCCCGCCGCCGTTCACGTTGCCGTAGTCAGCAGGGGAGTTCGCGGTGAGGACCTTGATCTCCTGAAGGGACTCAGGCGCGGGACTATATGCAATCAGGTTGTTGAAGGTTTCGTTGTCGTCGATTCCATCAAGCGTAAAGTTGTTGGCCTGGGCACGGTTTCCGTTCAGATTCACGGTGTCGCTGTTGTTCAGACTTCGCTCGATGCTTGTAGTCCCGCCTGTGCCGGAGGTGCTGACGGACCCCGGCAGGTAAAGCGTAAGCGCGGAGAAATCGAGGCCGTTGAGCGGGAAGTTCTGGATGGTGTTTGCGGTGAAGGTTCCGCTCAGCGTAGCGTCGTTGGTGTCGAGAATTTCGGATGCTTCTGAGACATTGACCGTCGTCTCCGATGAGCCAAGCGCAAGCTTCACATTGAAAGTCGTGGTCTGGAGGGCTTCAAGGGTAAACTGCGGGACGTTCTGCGTGCCGAAGCCGCTGCCGCTGATTGCGACCGTGTAATGGCCGATGGGCAGGAAGGCGATGCGGTAGAGGCCGGCAGAGTCGGTTTTCGCATTGGAATCGACGCCCGTGTCTACGTTATGGGCTACGACCATGGCGTTTGGAATCACGGCTCCGCTTGGGTCAGTGACCATGCCGGTCACAGTGCCGGTGACCGTTTGTGCTGCGCCAATCCCTGCACCCATTGCGGCCACAGCCGATACGCTACACAAAAATCCAGAGATATGTCGATTCATTTGCGTCCTCACCTAAAGTTGGTTCTGGCCTTCCGCTGTCTTCAAGCCGGTGTATCCCTCTCCTATACTGGAGAGGTGATTTCACGGGCTGCGTTCACCATCGTACTCGAGCGGTTGTAACTTGTTAGTGGATACTACAGGGAAGACGACGGTTTTGTCGGCAGTTTCTATTAGGGACGGTGGATGTTATCAAAAGAATCACGGGGGATAGCTCAACGCCAAAGCGCGACAGAGCCCGACGATGACTTCGCGTCGATCTAGAGGGGTTTCATCGGCACAGATACCCCCGCGGCTTTTCGAGGCAAACAGCAACCCAATGCTCAAGCGTTGGCTTAAGATTGTTGCGCGGTGTTGAAGCGCATCTTGCCCATCGAGGCAATAAGCTGGTTCATAGATCAGGAACGCAAGGAAAAGAATGAAAGCCATACGTTTGAAAGTAAATTACAGACTTTGGGCACTATCGATGCAAATTTTGCTCCTGATCAGCGGTGCAGCACGGGTCTCTGCTCTACCGGTGGGCTTGCGTGTAGATTCTCGCGTGAACCCTCTTGGTGTCGATACGGCGATTCCTTCACTCTCCTGGCGAAGTGACGATACGCAAAAGAACTGGACGCAGTCCGCTTTCAGGATAGAGGTAGCGAGCAACTTATCCTTACTGAAAGCGAACATGCCGGATGTTTGGGATAGTGGACGAGTCGCATCCAATGAGTCTGTTGCGATCCCGTATAAGGGACCGACACTCATGGCAACCAAGCGATATTACTGGCGAGTTCGGACGTGGGACCGGGCTGGAAAAGAACAAACCTCTGCAGAACTGGCCTGGTGGGAGATGGGCCTTATCGGGAATAACTCCTGGAAAGCGAAGTGGATTGGCTACTCCGACAATACGGATGCTCAAGCCTTACAGCGGGTGCGGTGGCTGTGGTTGCCGGGAGGGGATGCCCATCATGTTTCGGGCGGGCAGCCCGTCGAGTTTCACTACGTCCTCCACCTTGATGCCCAGCCCGCAGCGGCCGTTTTGCATTGCCTTACTGGCGGGACCTTTACTACTTTGGTGAATGGAAACCAGACAGGACACAAGCAGGAATGGACTGCTTTTGATCGAGAGGACCTACGGAACCAATTGCACGCGGGGCCTGGAATCAGCGGGGATAACGACATTATTGTGCGAACCATCGCACACGAGGCTAGGACGCCTGACACGACAGCGAACGGCTTTGCTGCTGTTCTCGACCTTCGCGACGAACACGGACACAATCGGCAGATAGTCACGGATGCCGCCTGGACCGCTAGGCCCAGCTCGGAAGCATCCTGGCAGCCGGCCCAGGTCGTCGGTCCACTGAACGATCTCCAAGTGAATGTAGGATCAGACCGCCGAAAGATCGTGCCTGCTCCCGAACGCATCTCAACAGGCGTTTCTCTTCTGAGAACCGACTTTGCAGTTGACGGTCCTATTCGTTCAGCGCGGCTTTACATCACGGCCATGGGTAGCTACCGCGCCTTTCTGAATGGCAAGCGCATCGGTGAGACTGTACTGACGCCGGGCTTCACAGACTTTCGCAAGCGCGCGCTCTATCAGACATACGATGTAACCCAACTCGCCAAATCAGGGTCAAACGCTTTCGGTGTGAAGCTTGGCGGTGGATGGCATGGCAGTCCATTGCTGTGGTCAGGTGTAAGGGAGTTTACCGGGCCTGATCTGCTTCGCGCTCAAATAATAGTTACCCTTCAGGACGGAACCCAGAAGATCATCGCAACGGACAGCAGTTGGAAGGGCAGTCGTAGTGCGACAGACTCCGCTGAAATTTATGGTGGTGAAAGCTACGATGCTCGCCTTTCCGAGACCGGCTGGAACACGGTGCAGTCTGCATCCAAACTAGCGTGGGCGCCGGTGAAGGAAGGCTCCGTTTCCAACGACACGCAAATCAGCGCACAACCTGATTCATCGCCCCATGTATCTCAGACCTTGAAGCCGGTATCTGTGCATCTTGTGGACGCGGCCGGAGTCCCGGCGGGTACCAAGCTCTTCGACATGGGCCAGAATATGGTGGGTGTCGTTCGCCTGCGGGTCCATGGAGTACGTGGAAGCACGGTCCGTCTACGATTCGCTGAACGACTGAAGCCAGATGGTAGTGTTTATACCGAGAATCTCCGCAACGCCGACGCTACGGACGAATATACCTTGCGGGGCGGTGGTCTTGAAGAGTGGACTCCCATGTTCACCTTTCATGGCTTTCGTTATGTACAGGCAGAGGGGCTTCCAGCCGGAGCAGGGCGGGATAGTTTACTGGGCGAGGTGGAAAATAGCTTGCCCGACGAGCCTTCAACGCGTTTCACCAGTTCTAGTCCGTTGCTCAACAGCATGTTTGAGTTAGGTCTATGGGGACAGCGCGGGAACTTCGTCTCTATTCCAACCGACTGTCCCCAACGTGATGAGCGCCTGGGCTGGATGGGCGACGCAGGTGTTTTCTGGCAGACGGGCTCGTATAACTTTGATATCAACGCGTTCACGCACAAGTTCATGGATGACGTAACAGATGGTCAGGACGCGCGCGGTATCTTTTCAAATGTTTCGCCGAACTTGCTTCAGGTTGGCCCTGAAGTTGTAGGGGCCCCTGGATGGGGAGACGCTGGGGTGCTGGTTCCATACGCCACCTGGATGCAGTATGGCGATCGAAGCGTGATAGATAAGAACTGGGATGCGATGGAGCGCTGGATTCGTTTCATCGAAGAATCGAATACAGCCGGGCTCCGCAGCAATGATTTAGGGCCCAACTACGCTGACTGGCTAGCTCCGGACCCGAATACTCCGAAAGATCTTGTGGCCACCGCCTATTGGGCTTTGATGACGCAACAAATGAAAAGCATGGCGATCGCCACTGGCCGCGCCGAAGCCGCAAAACGTTATGAGCAGCTTTACGGAAAAATTCGCAAAGCCTACCGGAAAGCGTACGTCCACGAAGACGGAAGTGTAGAAGGGGAGACGCAGACCGCCTACGTGCTTACCCTTTACACAGGGATGGATGAGAAAGAGGAAAGTGGCGTCATTACCGGTCGCCTCATTGCCGATATTGAGAAGCATGACAACCATCTGACCACCGGTTTCCTTGGCACGCCCTTTCTTTTATCGGTGCTTGATACACAGAATAGAAGTGATGTGGCCTATCGGCTTTTGCTAAATAAGACGTATCCATCATGGGGATACATGGTCAAGAAAGGCGCGACGACGTGGTGGGAACGTTGGAACGGAGACACCGGGGATCCGGGTATGAACTCATACAATCACTACGCATTCGGTTCCGTGATGGCGTGGGTCTACCGACGTGTATCAGGTATTGATACGGACGCGAGTGGCCCAGGCTTTCATCACATGATCATTGCGCCGCAGGTTGATCCTCTCTTAAGACATGTGCGAATGGAGTACACGTCTGTCTACGGAAAAGTCGTAACAGACTTGACACGTTCTGCAGACGGAGGCTTAAAACTTAGCGTGAGCCTTCCCGCAAATACCTCGGCGACTGTGCAACTGCCCCAAGGCGATCACGGAACAATCAAGCAAGATGGTGCTCTTATAAGCAGTAAGAAGATTGAAATTGGATCTGGCGAAGCGATCTTTACTGTCCAGTAGATAAGATCCTTTCGAGATAGGCTTCATTATCGGAAATGAGGGTGGATGAAAACTAGGCTATCCTCGCATTTCTTTAGCCTCTAGTGGAGTGTCCGGCTTGAAATGTGCCAGTGGATAAGAGAGACACTGGACAAAGAGAGGGCATATGGGACGAGGGAAGAAGTACCAGCCTGAGCAGGTGGTAAATCTGTTGCGACAGATCGAAGTAGCCGTAGCGAACGGGAAGACGACGGCTCTGGCGTGTAAGGAAGCCGGGATCGTGGAGCAGACCTACTTCCGCTGGCGCAAGGAGTACGGCGGGTTGCAGGTGGACCAGGCGAAGCGACTGAAGGGGTTGGAGCAGGAGAACTCCAAGCTGAAGCGTTTGGTAGCGAACCTGAGCCTGGATAATCTTGCGTTGAAGAACTTCGCCTCGGGAAACTTCTAAGCCCTGAGCGACGACGGATCGCAGCAGACCATGCACAGCAGCAGCATGGGATGACAGAGCGCAGGGCATGCCGGCTGGCCTCCCAGCCGCGCGGCACGCAGCGCTACCGTGCGATCCGGCGGGAAGACGAAGATGCGCTCACGCAGGCGATCGTTCGGCTTGCCAGCCAGTACGGTCGTTATGGCTATCGCCGGATCACGGCGCTGCTGAAGCGAGCAGGCTGGCGGGTGGGCAAGGATCGCGTGGAGCGTATCTGGCGTCGCGAGGGGCTGAAGGTCCCGCAGAAGCAGAAGCCACGAGGACGCCTGTGGCTCAACGATGGCTCGTGCGTGCGGCTCAGGCCGGAGCGGCGGAACCATGTATGGAGCTACGACTTCGTCAGTGCTCGGACGCATGATGGCCGCAGCGTACGGCTTCTCAACCTGATCGACGAACACACCAGAGAAAGCCTGCTGGTGCGTGCGGAACGCCGCTGGTCAAGCTCCAGGGTCATCTCTGCGCTGGCCGATGTGATGGTGATGAAGGGAGTGCCGGAACACCTTCGTTCGGACAATGGGCCGGAAGTCGTCGCGAAGGACCTACGAAGATGGCTGGCAAAGACAGGGGCAAAAACACTGTACATCGCGCCCGGTTCACCGTGGGAGAACGGCTACTGCGAAAGCTCTAACTCGAAACTCAGAGATGAGTTCCTCAACGGTGAGATCTTCTACTCGATGAAAGAACTGCGCGTGCTGGCCGAACGCTGGCGCGTCCACTCCAACACCGTCAGACCACACTCCTCGCTCAGCTACAGACCACCAGCACCGGAGGCATGGTTCACCCCCGACGGCGGCTACTTGAACTCAGAAGAAGCTGCGCTAAACTCATCCAACGGCACAAACGATCGGGCACTCCAGGGATAACTTCCCACGGCAGATCGCCAAGCCTGCGTACATGCCGGCTGTGAACCCGCCGCGAAGCCGTACGGCAGACCGGGCAGCATGAGAAAGGGAGAGAGTTCGAAGCTCAACCTCAATCAACCCGCTCCTGGGCCGCAAACAGACCAATTCAACTTCAGAAGTACTCGGTAGCAGCGTCCCTCAAACCATCTGGAACCTCCAGCGTGCTACCTCCTTGCTACGCCTGAAAGGAACCGCTGGAAAGAATCACCAAATGTACGGAATAGCCTTAGAAATGGTTCTGGCGCACATTTGGTGATTCTTTCCAGACTGTCTTCTGAGGCGTAAGACAGAAGCAGCTCTGGTGATCTCCGTTCCCACGCTTATGCTCTCAGGAACGCTGGTTCCCGATATTGCAGAAGTCGAGTTGGTCAGCCTTGGCCGTATCGCTGGGATGATAGAGATGCGGTTGAAGTCCTGTCGTGCCTGCGTTCCATGTCCGGCTTGTGGTACTTGCGCTCGGAAGGTTCATAGCCGCTACAAGCGGCGGCTGGCCGATCTGCTGTGGGACGGCGTTCCGGTCGTGATTCAACTGCAGACGCGAAGGTTCTTCTTCGTGGAGCCGGGTTGCCGGCGCAAGATCTTCACGGAGCCGCTGCCGGGCACCGTAGCCCGCTATGGTAGAAGAAGCTGCCGGTTAGGCGAAGCACTCCGCTGGCTCACGCTTGCCCTGGGCGGCCGGGCGGGAGCGAGACTAGCGGAGCGTCTAGGGCTGGTCGCGAGTCGCTCGACGCTGCTACGGGAGCTTCATCACCGCAGGCCTGTCCCTCCTGTTGAGGCTCCGCGCGTGCTGGGCATCGACGACTGGGCGTGGCGCAAGGGGCATCGCTACGGCACGATCCTGTGCGATCTCGAGACGCGCAAGGTGGTCGACCTGCTCCCCGATCGCGATGCGAACAGTGTGGCTGCGTGTCTTCAGCAACATCCGGGAACGGAGATCATCAGCCGCGACGGCGGCGGGATCTACGCCGAAGCTGCACGCAGGGCCGCTCCTCAGGCCGTTCAGGTCGCTGACCGTTGGCATCTGTTGCGCAACCTGAGTGAAGCGTTGTGTCGCGCGATCGCACAACATCACCGCCTGTTTTTGCAGGCAGCAAGAGCCAACCGACTGGAAGGTCCCGCACCCGCTTCACCTCCCGACGCTCCATGGAGCCAGCGCGAACTGCTGGTTCAACAAGCCAACCGGCAGAGGCGGTATGAGCGATGGGACCAGGTACGCGAGCTCTTTCTGAAGACAAGCGCTTCAGACCAAGAGCTCGCACGGCAGCTTGGCATCGATCATCGAACGGTGAAGAAGTTCAGGACAGCTGAGGTCTATCCGGAAGCGAAGCCCCGTGTTCGTGAGTCCATCGTGGACCACCATGCGAGCTATCTCGATCGGCGGCTAAAAGAAGGCTGCCGCAGTTCAACGAGGCTCTGGCATGAGCTGCGCGAACAGGCCTTCCAGGGACAGCGCAACAGCGTGAGCTACTGGCTTCAGCAACGCCGCAGCTATCGAACGCGAGCCGGACGGCCACCCGAACGACCGGCTCTGCGGGCTTCGCCACGACAGGTCGTGTGGCTCATCCTCAAGGCCGCGCCTGCCGCGAAGGACATGCTGGAGGAGACGCCGTGCGCGAAGCACTTAGACTGCCGTGGAACCAGGGTCACGTCGAAGGCCAGGTCCACCGCCTCAAGCTCATCAAACGACAAATGTACGGCAGAGCAGGCTTCGACCTCCTGCGCCTGCGCGTGCTGAATCAAGACTAAGGAAACCCACGCTGAACAGCAACGAAAGGGCAAGATAGCTTCTCACCAAATGTGCGCCAGAACCTTAGAAATGTCATGGTCTACCCGTTAGAACTGTCAGGTTCTAAGAATGGGATGGATCGATGAGCGAGCGCGATCTGAGGCGGATTGAAGTCTTGAGTGACGTGCGGGCTGGGCGTCGCACCGTGGCTGCGGCAGCAGCCGTGTTGGCCATTAGTGAGCGCCAAGCGTACCGGTCGCTGGCAAGATATGAAGTGGGTGGCGACTCAGGTCTGATCCACAAGGCGCGAGGCCGAACATCGAACCGGAGCCGGAACGAAGGCATCCGGAGGTATGCGGTCGAGCTTGTCAAGACCAGACACGCGGACTTCGGGCCGAGGCTGGCGACCAAGATGCTGCTGGACAAGCATGAGTTGCGCGTTGGCCGGGAGACGCTGCGCCGATAGATGATGGCCGAAGGCCTGTGGCTGTCACGAACGCGGCGCAGAACCTTCCACCAGCCTCGTCTCCGGCGCGAAAGCTATGGCGAGCTGATTCCGATCAACGGCAGCGATCATCGCTGTTCGAGCAGCGAGGTGACGGTCTTTGTTCGTGGGACTGTGACTTCGACAAGCGTGGCTTCGACAAGCGTGACTTCTCCCGGAGAGACACTTTCAAGCCGAACTCCCAGCGGAAGACCGCCACCGTCCACCAGTACCATGCACTTCGTGCCCTTGCCACGCTTGGTTTTACCGATGGCAGAGTCCCCTTTCTGACCAGAGCGAAACTACCGTCCAGAAACGTCTCTTCCAATTTCAGTAGACCTTCGCCATCCAGCCTCCCAGCAACGCTTGCCACGCCTCGAGCCACACATCCTGCTCTTCCCACTGCTTCAACCGCCGCTAGAAGGTTGCCGGAGAAGGATATTAAGCGGGAAAATCACCACGCCTCACCTGTTTGCAACATCCACAGAAAGCCTTCCAAACAGCCGCGATTTGACGCCCACGGACGGCCTCTCTTGTCCTTGCGCTGCTTCGGCAAAGGCAGCAGTGGCTCGATCAGTTCCCACTGCGCCTCGCTCAACAACTCAACCCGCTTCTTGCTTATGCAAGAAGTTCACCAAACCACCCGCGGCACGAGGAAGTCCTCAGCTTGAGCCCAAAGCTATTTATGAAACGTGCTCTACATCTTTTAAGTTATTTGCAGCTCTGGCGACAATCAAGTGACAAAGCCTTGACAACCTAACGAGGGAACATAAGTAGGCTCTAGGGGTATGCAAGACATAAATGTCGGTGATGGATGGTACGTTTTATTGGAACCGAGACGAACAGCCCTGAAGGTGATCTGATGAAGCCGTTTCACGAGATCCATTCAAATGATTTGAATTCGGGGCAACTCCAACGCGAACTCGACTCGCGCGGGTATGTGCTCATCAGGAAGTTGTTGCCAGCTGAAGACGTTGAGACGCTCCTTCGCGAGATTGTGCAGAATCTCTCCGCAAATGATTGGTTCTTGCCCAACCATAGTCCCATGGAGCGCGTTGCTGATCCAAACGCCGCCTGCGGTGAACCTGATCCTTTGTTCAAGCTGATTTACGAACAGATCTTCAATCTAGAGGCCTTACACCGCTTCGCTCACCATCCGAGACTCCGCGAAGTCATGCATTCGATTGTGGGCTCCCAGTTGCTTGTCCATCCGAAACCGATAGCCCGCCTGATCTTCCCTAATTGGGATCGCTTTGTAGTACATGCGCATCAGGATCATCTGGCAATCGGCGGAGACCCGGAATGCTTTACAGCGTGGATACCTCTTCATGACTGCCCCGCTGAACTCGGGCCACTGCAAATTCTAGACGGTTCACATCGCTTCGGTCTTCAGGAGGCTGACCCGTCAACCGGGGAGATTTCAAAAGACACTGCCCGCGGTGGAGACTGGGTCGGCGGCCAAATCAACGCTGGGGATGTGCTAATTTTCCACGGTTTGACAGTTCATTCCGCCTCTCCCAATACCTCTGAGCAGCTCAGGGTCTCAGTGGACTGCAGATTTCAGGACTACACTCGAACCTTCAATCCAGCAAACGCGGTTTTTCCCGGATCGAACGGCAAGTCGTGGGAGACCACCTATGCGAATTGGCGCTCAGAGGAACTCAAGTATTTCTGGAGACAAATTCCTCTGACGTTCAAACCGTCTAGGGAAGAGTTGGTTGAACTCATCGAAACGGACGATTCCCAGAGGATGCGAACACGGTACGCCAGGGTTCTAAGCCAGATCTAGATCAAATGCCTGTTGACTCCCGTGCGTAGCAATCAGAAACGGTTCACTCAAAGGCCTCAGTATGCGGCATGAAGGAAACTTGAAAGCGGCAACGCGATCGTTTTAAGAAGGGCTGGCGATGTGATCTCTCACGAAAGGCTGGACCGGAGGAGACAGTATGCAACTTCGCACGACAGCAATACGAAACCGGACTCCTTCCCCTCCACCTGCACGCAATTGGGCGAAGTTTGCGCTTTGGGCGATGATCGGTGTGACGACCCTCTCGGTAACACTCTATAGCGAGGTGCCGCTTCTTCATCAGGCTAAAGAGCGAGCCTATCTGGGTGCGATGCCTTTTCTCATCGTGCCGCACATAGCATGCGGTATTTTCGCCCTTCTAAGCGGACCCCTCCAGTTTTCCACTCGTCTCCGGCAAAGACATTTACAGTTTCACCGACTGCTAGGCCGGGTTTATGTGAGTTCGGTTCTTGTCGCCGCCCCTCTCGCGATGGTTCTCTCAAATCAACATCACGATCGCCGAGCAATCCACTTTGTCGTTGCTAACTGTTGCCAGGCCAGTACTTGGCTCATCGCCACCGCAGCCGCATTCCTTACAGCCCGCAATGGCCATATACAGCAACACAAGGAATGGATGGTGCGCTCCTATGCCGTCACCCTTACATTTGTGGGGACTCGAGTACTGCAGCCACTACCAGCATGGAATCGGCACAGTGAAGCCGGCTTCGCTATGGAAATCATTATGATTACGTTTCTCGCCATTCTCGTTCCGGACATCGCTTTCCATTGGCGACAGCTAACAACACGGCGCTTACGTTCCGGGGCAGCAATTCCTTCTATGAAGGATCAGATGCGCGAAAGACGAGGCGTGGAGAAGAGCGTATCTGCTGCAAGCGGCGATTCGGCGAACCTTAACATGTGATGTGCTCTCTTCCAGTTCGGCATACATCGCTTCGGGATTGACAGTAACAGACCGGAAGCCCCTCCGAGGGTCACACTAACTTTCGCTCAAGTAACTACAAGCATGGTAATAAGAGGCTGACCGAGCCAAGACCAGAGCAGTCAACCCGCTACCTTCATAGCGGACTGTATTTAGTATTCCTTCGGTAAAGGTGATCTTTTATAGTGTCATTGGACTGCTCTCCCGGTTTCGGCGTTCTCCTGAGCCTCCCGCTTCAGGAAATGACGCCACTTTAGAGGGAAAGATAGATATCGCTGACGGATGGTGCGAACAAGATGGCACGGCGTGTTTAGAACCACGGCGAGGAAGAAATTGATTGTAGAAGCGATCCGCCAGCCAGTGTATCGCTTGCGGTCGTGGGCTAGATTCAAGGACTTAACGCCAACCAAGTGTCCGGTTGGCGCAAGCTGTACGCCACAAGACAGCCGCGAAGGCCGACACAGAAGATTTTACGGCCTGCCTTGCATTCGATAATTAGTTCTATGGGTTGAGAAAATGGAGTAACTGCTCTTCTTCGTGCTTACTGAGCGAAGCGCGTATCCGCATATGGCGTGCGATAGTACCCGAGATCCGCGGAGAAAAACCCTCGGGCGCATTATGACAACGGGAGCACTGTTGCTGAAATATTTGATCACCATCATCTTGAGGTTGCTGAGCAGGCCGAGACGTGGTCACAGGTTTCTTGGCAGCCTGGCCAGCGGCTGCCTGACTCTGCGTTGCGGCCCACAGGAGAACGGAGCTCGACATCATAGCGGTAACGGCAAGCGAGAACTTAAGCAAGCGCATGACTATTTTCCTTTCCATGCTGGGAAGAGAAAGCGGTAGACAATCCCAGTTTCCCAGACGTTTTCGTTGCCGGCGGCTGAGAACTGCCGTGCGTAGCTGGTGAGAATCCTAGTGTTGTGTGGTAGGTTGTAGTCCAAACCTAAGTCAATGCGCTCCGTGTTGACCAATGGTAAGCCGTCGCTGACAAGCGTATCTCGCCGGAACGTTTGTTGCATGCGGATCACAGGTTCTATGCGCCCAATCCAACTGTCCGATCCACCTAGTTTTTGTAAGCGATAGTCGCCCTCTATCCAGTAACCTTGTGCATGGTGACCGCGCGTAAACTCCGACCGAAGACGAAACGCCGTATCCTTCGGCTCCCACCATACGTGCATGCCATAGAAGTTCTCGTGGATGCCTTGAAGCGAGCGGTCATAAGAGAAACCGATCTCAAGTCGCTTCTCCGGAAGGTAGAGGCTCGCCCGTCCACCGGACGCACGAGTTGCAGCAAACTGCTGGTTGCCCACTCGGCTGGAGAAGAAAGCAGCGTAGTCAATAGAGTATTTACGACGCGAAATGGCCGAACCGCGGAGCATCCCACCCGTCCCAATCGCGGAAGACATTTGGCCCAAATTGAAATTGAGAGGTGCATCCGAGAAGTTACTGATCCAAATGGGCGTGAGACGCTCGTTGTAAGTTCCAAAGGGAAGCAGAAAGCTGCCACCAACCACAGTTAGATGGGACGAGACAGTGTAATCGCCTTGAAGATAAGTGAGGGCGATGAAGTGATTATGATCATATTTACCATCAGCGGCGGGAGAGAAGGACTCAACCAGCGCGGCGCGAGACTCGATGAGGAGGTGCGGCCCTATTGGAGCAGCCAGGAGAGGCTGGATGGTAGGAATATAAGTTGTCTTGCCCGCATTGGTAGCCGTTAGAAAACCGACTCCACCGGAGAGAAAAGGGGTGTCCTGCGCGAGCCCATACCGCACTGCACAGAAAAGGATCGCCGCGACCGATATTCGCTGCGCCGACTGAATGGACCTAGCGGTCATAGTGTTTAAGATTGGAAGCACCATGTGACAAGCCTACCGGGAACAGCGATCAACGGTGTCACGGGATCGTCTCCTCATTGTCACCTGATTGTCGGGATACATCAAAATGAGTTCAACTCGCTCGTCACTCTAAAAATGAGACTAACCTCCGGCATCTGATACGTACCTCGCCAATGTAAATCTCAACTCTTAGTGATATAAGTGGAGTCTCGCGAAATCAATTCCGCTACCTCTCGAGATATTGGAGAGCGGACATACAAATCTTCAGCAGTGGCTTGTAGTTTATCGACTCCAAGATTCCTCACCCGCCAATCTTCATAGAAACCGTGCGCCACGCACAGTTCCGGCACACTCGCCAGGCGTTCATCTGATAAGACCCGACTCAGGAAGAAGGTGTGATAACCGAGCCGCAGTATGCGTTCAACCTGCAGTTCACGAACTCTGCACGCAAACACGGGCACCGGAATCCTGAAGATCTGAGAGGGTCTCGTGGCAAAGGGAAGCCGCTTCCAGTCGACGGTGGGACAGTTATGATTGGGCCCTAACATGTAGGCAATCGGGGCTTGCTTCATGGGAACGCTGCTCAGCACGATACGACCGGTCCGCTGAACGAACTTCTCAGGGAGGTAATCATGCTTGAGACAAAAACCAAAATAATTCCGTCCCAGATCTCCCATTACATTCAGCGGATAGATATTCCCATGTCCATCGTCGTCGGCGACGCTGACGAGCGAGACAGGACGCGGACAAGAGAACGTGGCAACAATGGCACGCCACTGCGCAGCAGGAACCCTGATCTTACTGTTTCTGTGCGAATCAACATAACTATGCCATAGGTTTTGGCTCCAGATTCTGAACCAGGGAAGACAAAAGTTGATGGATTTCGTAGAGTTAAAGAGTAGAAACTCTGACTCACCACATTCAATTACCTGCCGGTAGTCGAGCTTGACCTCACTGAGAATTCGATGCGCACCACCCTTTTCGCACAAGCGCAATCTAAGCTTGGATCTTAGACTCGCCGTAGGCACACTACCGCGCGTGAATTCTATACAAATCGTGAACGGCAGACCGGATGCCTGACAATGGCGCTTTGTCACGTCAATGGACTTGTTGCCTACGAGAAGCCAGACAACAACTTCCTGCTGCGGTTCTACTTGAGAAAGAAAGAAGCGGGCGGGCAGGCGCTCGCCGCCGAAGATAGCCCTCTTTGCCAGTTGTCGCAGAATCTTCCTATATGCCATGATCTTTCCGATGATTGGGCAGCCTTCTATCTGCTAAAGCTTGTCAACCTCACATGCTTCTGAGATTGTTGATTCATTAGATGAGTCCACTCTCAGCGATCAGGCCGCGCTTAATGCGAGCGTCTTCCGCAATCGAAAACTCGATCTCGACGGGTCGGCTTCTAAGTCGCCAAGTCTGATAGTGCCCGTGAATGACACACCATTCTGCCCATTGTGAAAATCTTTCCTCCTCCACGATCCTGCCTACGAAAAAGATGTGCGAACCGAGTTTTTTCATCACTTCCACCTCCATCTCTCGAACGTGAAGAGCAAACTCCGGGATGGGAATGCCATATCTACGCGAGCGCTTGGTTGCGAAGGGAAGGTCAATCCAATCGATGCCAGTCTTCTTGGAATGGTTGGGACCAAGCTTATACCCGAGATCTCCGTGCTGCATCGGAATAGTGCTCAACGCAACCCTCCTTGCACGAGCGACCAGACGTGAAGGCGACCGAGCCTCCTTGAGGCCGAAGCCGAAGTAGCCATGATCGAGTTGTCCCATCACATTCATGGGAAACATATTCCCCCGGGAGCCCTCTTCCGCACTGGCAAGTCCAATCGGACGAGGGCAGATGAACAGTATATTCATAGCGCGCATCTGCAAGGACGGTAAAGTAATAGTGTTCGGGGGACTAGGATAACGCCAGTTTCTGTACCGGAGCTGAAGATAAAACATCCACAGGTTTATTAGCGGAAGGCAATAGCTGCTAGCACTTGATACCTGAAAAAAATAAAGGTTAGGACCCTTGGTGGGAAGAGACATGCCGTTGTACTTGAGGCCAATCCTACCGAGTAAGCGGCGACTGTTTTCTCGCTCGCAAAAATGAAGTGAGAGGACTTGTAACTCTCGCTCCTTTAACTTGGTGCCTTTCTCAAAGGCCACACAAATGATAAACGGGCTGGCGCATGCGAGTGAATGATGATTCGTCACGTCGAGCGGAGCATCTCTCCCATGCAACCAAACGGTAATTTCCTTCTGCGGCGCTTCCAGCCCAAGAAAGAACTTCTGTGCGGGCCTGACTTTTCCAAGGAGGAGATCTTTCAACAGTTCCTTGAATCTCCAGAGGATGGTCATTCCGTTCCTTTTCTAGCTGGCGCGATGATCTTCCTGCGTAAACGACTTTGTGTGGATCCACCATCGACACACCGTGCAAGCTGATCGCGATAGTCGACTGGATCTGCGCTTTATGAGACGGGTCCTGCGAAGTAATCTCTCAGGCTGAGAACATTACTATCTTAGGCCGATATGAAGAAGAGGTTGTCGCACAAATGTCTGGACAATATCTTTATCTTGTTGCCAGAGATATTACCCTGTAAGTGTTGGACAACTTTCTGGGACTCTTGTCATAACCCAGGTTCTCCTAGGAGGAGCGATGCGGGCGGAAGGCTCCCCCCGCTGGCTCAAGCAGCGCGGGGAGCCCGGTACGTTGCTGGTCCTCATCGGCGATGCGATCAATAAGTTGATTTAGCTGCGCTTCGTGCCGAGCGGGGTGACGGACTCTCACTTCGCGGCGCTGCTGGCCGACCACCAGATGCGCGGCTGTCGTCGAAGGATCGCTTGACGATGGCTTCTTGCTCAACTGACAAAGCGATCGATCGCGGACTCGTTGGGCTGTGCGGCGATGCGGTAAAGAACTCGTCCGCTAGTGTCTCCTTCTGATGTTCAGAAAATCTGCATCCTCAAATGCGGGCATTAGACAGTTAGAAGAAGACTCCGAACTGCGTCAGCAGGTTGAGCGAGCTCTTCGCCCTGGGCGTGATCTCCGGGCCGTTGGTATAGCTGAGACCGGGCGAGAAGTAGACACCGCGCGCGAAGCGGAAGGTATAGCTGCCTGTCAGGCTTGTGGCGCTGTTCCAATAGGTCTGATGGGCGGCGACGGCCTGATATTTCACGAAGGGGCTGTAGGTGGTGTGGGAGCTGACGATGCTCGCCATGTCAGCGGGCCGGCTGTGGAAGGGAGCACGCATGTAGACGCGCGCCTCGTAATACTGCGAGTAGGCGTTCTGCTGCGCAGGAGCGTTCATCGCCGTGAAGCCAGCATAAAGGCCGCGGAAGCGCTGAGCGCGATCGGTCTGCCAAAGCTGACGGTCAGCGAGCAGGTAGACCAGGCGATTGTTGGTGCTTACACCGCCGGTCCGATTATTGGTGAAGTGCGTGGTGTTGTACATATAGCCGCCGCGCAGCCACATCTGATGGTCGTGGGCGTCCGCTTCATGCTGGTACCCGGCCTCGTAAATGGTGAGGACGCCGTCGCCCTTGGGCGCGAAGCGCAGTCCGATGGTGTCGCGGGCAGCCTCCGTGACGCCGCCTTTGGGGTCCATCGAACGCTGCACGCCAAGCTTGGTGTAGATGTGGTGCGGATAGTGAATGTTGGCGTTGAAGGCGGGCGTGGTCATGGGCAGGTACGACATGCCAACCTCAAACGGAAGCGACGCGAAGACGCCGAGCGAACCCGAGGACGCCTGGCCACCGATGGCCGTGCCGACGTACTCAAAGTCGTTATCGATGTAACCGCCCTTCAGCTCGAGATTGCCATGAAACAGGCTCTGATAGTAAGAGATGTTGCCGAACTCGATGGCGTTTGGGCCGCCGGCGTTCCAACTAATCTTCTGGATGGTGCCCATGATCTCAAGCTGTCCGCCGCGGACGCCAAGCTGGCGAAGATCCCAGGTGGAGCATGGGGTAGTGCGAGCTCTTCCAGGTGGGGCGCTGGCCGGTGAAGGTCTGCTGAGCGAGAGGGACCGGAGGCGTCGTGGTGTTGTAGGTGAACTCATCGTCATCAATATCCAGGAAGCCGATGCCGTGCCGCGCAAGGTCCTGGCGCAGCGGGTTGTCGAGGCCGATGACCGTCTCTGAGAACGGTGGCAGCTTCAGGTAGGTGCCGCGCATGTTGAGGTCTTCGATATCACGGCCACCAGGATGTTCATAGTCGACCGCGACGGGCTTGGTGACACTCTCATCGTGGGCGGACTGCGCGGCGGATTGGACGCTCGTGCTGCTTTGCTGGGCAAAAGCGGGGAGAGCGAGGAAGAGCAAAAAAAGGGAAAGCAGGGGCTTGAGGCCACGGCGTGCGTGGTCTCCATTCGGTGCAACAGGGTACATGGTTCGTTCTTCTTTCTTTGCCGGCCGGGGTGCCGGCGGAAAAGCCCAGGCAGGCGAACACCGTTGTGTGCTCACCTGCCCGGGCAAGTTATTTCAGTGAGATCTCCTGTTTCAAGCCAAGATCGCGCGAAGAGGCGCCGACCAGGAGTTGATACGAGCCGGGGAGGAGGCTGAAGGCGTTCTGCTTCTCGTCGAAGATAGACAGCATGCGGCGGTCGACGGTGATCGTGGCCAGCTTGCTTTCACCCGGCGCAAGTGCGAGACGGGACCAGCCGACGAGACGGTGCGGCGGCTCACCGGCTGAGGCGGGAAGAGCCGCGTAAACCTGGGCGATCTCGTCCCCGGCGCGCTTACCGGTATTCTGCACGGTGAAGTGAATCGTCAGGCCAGTTGCGGTGCGTTCGACCGACAGACCGGAGTATGCGTATGTGGTGTATGAGAGGCCGTGGCCGAAGGGGAAGAGGACGTTGGTATGCTCAGCGTCGTACCACTTGTAGCCGACCTTCAACTTTTCGTCGTAGACCATGGGGAAGGTGGGCAGACCGTCGCCCAGCTCCTTCATGACGTCGTGGAGGGTATCGCCCTTGTTGATATGCGGCTCGGACGCTGCGGGTGGGGTGTTGAGCTTCGGGTGCGGCAGGTCTGCCTCAGTGAGAGGGAAGCTGACGGGGAGTTTAGCCGATGGGTTGACCGCGCCGGAGAGGATGCTGGCCAAGGCCTCTGCGCCGCGGATGCCGGGGAACCAGGCTTCAACGATGCCGCCGACCTGGTCATGCCAAGGCATGACGATGGGGCCGCCCGACTCGACGATGGCGATGGTGCGCGGGTTAGCCTTGCCCACCGCGGCGATCAGGGCGTCCTGGTCCGGGCCGAGGTCCAGGGTCTTGAGGTCCAGGGATTCGGCTGACCATTGTGAGCCGAAGACCAGAGCCACGTCCGCGCTATGCGCCAGCGAGGCCGCGGCGGCGATGTCGTCCCCGGAGGCATAGACGACGTGGGCCTTGGGGAACTCGGCCTGGATCGCCTTGAGGGGTGAATCGCGGAACCAGGCTGGGCGGATGAGAGCGTCGAAGACACCGTTGCCCGGAGGCGGCGGAGGCACGGGCGAGCCGCCCGGAGGGTCCACCTGCGCGGAGCCACCGCCGCCAATGATGGCCACATCGGCATGGCTGCCGATGACGGCGATCGTCATTGGCTTTGAGGCGTCCAGTGGGAGGATGCTGTGATCGTTCTTGAGCAGGACGATGCTCTTCTCAGCCAGTGTCTGGGCGACGTTGTTTCCATGATCGGCGTCGACCACTCCCTTTTGCGGTGGATCATCCACAACGCCGCTGGCGAACTCCGCACGGAGGATACGCAGAACGTGGTCGTCCAGCTCCGCCATGGGGACCGTGCCGGCCTGGACCTGCTTCTTCATCTCAGCGCCGTAGAAGAAGTCCTCTGGCTGCTCCATGTCGAGCCCGGCGTGCGAGGCCTTGGCGGTGCTGTGCGTGCCGCCCCAATCAGAGATGACGAAGCCGTCAAAGTGGAAATCACCCTTCAGCACGTCGTGCAGTAAGTAATCGTTTTCACAAGAATAAACGCTGTTGACACGGTTGTACGAACACATCACCGCGCTGGGGTGAGCGATCTCAAGCGCGATCTGGAAGGCGAGCAGGTCGCTCTCGCGCATGGAGCGCTTGTCGATCTCTGCGTTGACGGCGAAGCGGCCGTCCTCCTGGTCGTTGATGGCGTAGTGTTTGATATCGCCGAGGACGTGCTGGTCCTGCTCGCCGCGCATGAGGTTGCCGTCCATGGTGCCGGCCAGGAGCGGGTCCTCCCCGGCATACTCAAAGGTGCGGCCGTCGCGCGGTTCGCGGGTGAGATTCACACCGCCGCCCAGGGTCATGTTGTAGCCCTGTTGGCGAAGTTCAGTGCCGATGAGTGCACCGTAGGCGTAAGCCGACTTGGGTTCCCAACTGCTCGTCGCGGCCAGTACGCTGGGCAGCGCGGTGGCATAACGTCCGTTCGGTGCGCTGCGGGTGACGCCATAGGCTGCATCGGCCATCTCAATGCGCGGGATGCCGAGACGCGGCACTCCCACGTTGCCGCCGGCTCCGCCGTTGCTCAGGGCATCGGCACCGGGCTCAATCGGCATGCCGTAGCCGTGGATGAACGCAATCTTTTCGTCGAGCGTCATCTGCTTGAGCACCAGCGCGGCGCGCTCGCCGGAGCTGAGAGCTTTCTGGTCCCACGCGTGCTGCGGGGCTGCCTGCGCCACTGCAGCAATGGGGAGTGCGAGCGAGATCAGCGCCAATCCCTTGCGTCCGAAGTACTTCAATTTCATACCTGCACCTTTTCATTCCTACAAACGGTATAAGCATGTGCCAACATGGAACCCTTTGCTAGGCAGTATACGGTAGAGGCTCTGTAGCAATTGGTAAGTAGCTTGCAATAAGCCACTTAGGCCGTACGTATAAAATCGTTTGTTACGATAAGAGTGAAAGGGAGGGTCGCATGTGGCCGACGGATGAAGCCGCCCTCGCCTCATCCCTGAGCGATCTTCAGCGCGAAGAGGTGCTGGCGGAGCTCAACAACCTGCTTGCCAGTCCGCTCTTCCGGCAGAGCAAACGCTATCCGGCGTTCCTGCGCTACGTCGTTGAATCGACGCTGCGTGGCGGCGAGGAAGAGCTGAAAGAACGGACGATCGGCACCGAGGTCTTCGGCCGCGTTCCGCACTACGACACCAATCTGGACCCTACCGTCAGGCTGACGGCCGCCGAAGTCCGCAAGCGCCTGGCACAGTATTACCAGCAGCCCGAGCACGCAGCGGAGGTTCACATCCACTTGCGCCCAGGCTCCTACATCCCGGCCTTCACCTGGCCGGCCAAGAACACTGCGGAGATCGTCGCACTGCCCGCGACGCATCCCGCTCCTTTCAATGTGGTCGCTATGCCGTCAATGTTGCCGGCGCAGGAATCCCTGCAGGCACGCCGGAAGTTCGGCCAGCCTTTGCTCTGGTGCATGGCTGCTGTGGCCGTCTCGCTGGCTCTCCTGGGCGGGGTGATGTTCTACAACTACCGCCGCGCGGCGGCCACGGCAAATACCCACGATCTGTGGGCTCCGCTGCTTACAGATGGCAACCGCGTTGCGCTGGTGATTCCAGACCTTTCCAAAGCCGACCTGCTCCCCATGACGAAGAGACTGCGCGCACCACGGTCATCTCGCATCTGCGCGACAATCGTCTGGTTGACTTCACGGACACCGTCACGCTGACTCGTCTGGTTAGTCTGCTGGAGCAGCGGAATAAGCGATACAGCGTGCTGCTGTCCTCGGACGCTAGCTTTCAAGATCTGCAGAGCGGGCCAACCATCCTCATTGGCGCAGTCGACAACCCCTGGACGATGCGCCTACTGCAGCAACTGCCGTATGGAGTCGTTCGCAAGGGTGAGACGATGACCTTCGAAATAGCAGGAAAGCCGCGCACAAATGACACTGGATGGTCGATCGACCTGAATCAGCCGTTTGCTCAGGTGCAGCAGGACTTCGGCATTGTAGCTCGTCAGACGGATACGATGACCGGGCGTCCAGTCATGATCGTTGCGGGGCTGGGCCAGAATGGGACTGCGGCTGGGATACGACTGCTCGCTGATCCCGCGCTGGCAGGTCAGATTACGGCAGCGGCGCCACGATCCTGGTCCGGCCGCAATCTCGAGGTGGTCTTCCGCACGCAGATTATCAACGATCAGTTCGGCCCCCCGGTGGTTGTGGCGGCGGACTACTGGTAGCTCAGTTTTTCCGGCTGTCGTCGAAGCGATGCACATTGACAACCACCCATAGCCACAGAAGATTAGCTTGCTCGAGCGTCTCCATCCCCAAAATCCGTAATTCGGTCGCGGCGGTTCCTCTAGGGACATTTCACGGAGGCCAGGAGCTAACGCGGTCTAAGCTGAGACTTGTCGCCCAAAAAGTGAAATGGGACATACCTGACACATGAGTTAAGACCTCCGCTCCCCTCGCAAGTTCAAGAGATCACTTTCGTCCCGACGTTTTTATGAATCTCAACCCGAGCCAAGTATCTCCGGAAGCAGCGCACTTCCTTGGGCATGCCATATTTCGCCGACTCACTCGCAACCTTCTTTGCTTACTTTTAATCTCTCCTCGGCAACCATCCTGGAGACCGGCTACGCAGGACTCGGCAAACACCTTCACCGCTACCTATGTCTATGGCTCCGCTCCCGCGAGCGCAGTCGCCAGCATCGATAGCGCTGGATTCATTCAGTAGCATGGAGACGATACCGCAACCTCAACCCTCGACCTCAACGTCGGAACCAGAACCAGCAATCTACTGCAGTTCGGTGTCACCGCTCCCTCAACGTACACCGCACTCGACACCGATACAGGGCATTTCACTCTCAATGGAACGACCGTTGTCTACGCCATCAACCACAACAAGTACGTCCTGGTGGATGAAAATCCGTTGACAACCCCCTTCGATGACGATGCACCGACAACAATAAAGAAGAGGACCGTCATGACGTGACCGTACCCCGCAATTGGACTGCTGTCTCGTCCCCTCTTCGTGCCAACGCCTTCAGGAATCAACCGGTCATAAGGTCACAGATCGTACATCTCCGCGTCCCAATCAGCTTTGTTGCAGCGATAGACTGGAATCGGAGAGTATAGAGGCAGCAGCGTAAGACAAGGTGACGATGAACGTTCCACCCCGATTCGCACTAGACCTCATGGCTATGTGTGCCCCGGGCGGCGTAAGGCCAGATTAGAGCAAGATAACCTTTGTTCTCTGAGCAGCCGTCCGGGGCCAAAGCAACTGCCGAAGACGTGTGTCTATTGAAGCCCAGCACTCAGAAGGAGAATCCGGTGTCCGATCGTCCAGCATTTCAGCCCTCTACTCTTGTCATCCACTCCAACCGTGTTTACGAGAGCCAGTCCAACTCCATCCTCTTCCCGATCCACCAGACCGCAACGTACATCCATGAAAGTGTCGGCGTAACCAAAGGCTATGGCTACTCCAGAGGAGCCAACCCAACGGTCAATGCACTCGAGCAATCGATTGCAGCCATAGAAGGGTCGGAATCGGCTCTCTGTTTTCGCTCAGGCATGGCAGCCATCACGACTCTCTGCCTTGCCATGTTGAAGGCGGGCGACCACGTACTCCTGTCAGAGGTCATTTATGGGGGCACTACGAGGCTTTTCGAGCAGGTTCTCGGCAACTTCGCAATCGACTATACGTTTGTCGATACAGCGAATCTGAAAGCAGTAGAGCAGGCAATCAGACCGGAAACCCGACTCATCTTCGCTGAAACTCCAGCCAATCCAACCTTGAGATTATCGGATGTCCACGGACTCGCGGAGCTCGCGCACACGCGTCCAAATATAAAGCTCGCGGTCGACAACACCTTCCTTACACCGCTGCTTCAGAACTGCTTATCCTTGGGCGCAGACATCTCGATGCTTTCAACAACCAAGTATATTGACGGGCATAACGCGACCATCGGAGGATCCCTTGCGACCCATGATGTGGCCCTTACGGAACGTCTCAGGCTTGTTCGCAAAACGCTCGGTACGATCCAAGCGCCCTTCGATGCTTGGTTGACCATTCAAGGAATCAAGACGCTGCCTGCGCGTCTCGCAATGCATTGTGCTCATGCTGGTCAAGTGGCTCAGTGGCTGGAGCGGCATCCGAGAGTCTTGCGCGTGAATTATCCGGGCCTTGAATCGTTTCCACAAAGGGAACTCGCAAAAAAACAGCAGTCCGGCTTTGGCGGAATGTTGTCCTTTGAGCTCAAAGCAACCACGTCCGAGTCGCTGCATTTCATGAAAGCGTTGAAGCTGTGCACGTGTGCAGAAAGCCTCGGCAGCGTAGAAACGCTCATTACCAATCCTGCAACAGCATCGCACTGTGACCTCACTGTCGAGTTGAGAGCGCGGCTTGGAATCTCAGATCAATTGATTCGCTTGTCAGTGGGACTTGAAGCTCCACAGGATTTGATCGCTGATTTTGAGCAGGCATTTGAAGCCATCTTTGGCGGTGCTGAATGAAGTTTGCTACGAAACTCGTTCACTATGACGTGTCTCCTGGAGACCCGTTTCACCCCATGGCGACGCCCATCTATCAAACGGCCACTTTCGAGCAGGATTTCGGCGATAGTTTCGGCCCGTACGACTACTCACGTAGCGGCAATCCAACCAGAAGAGTCCTGGAAGACCAGTTAGCTCGTCTTGAAAATGGTATACGTGCCTTTTGTTTTTCGAGTGGCATGGCCGCCATCGCGACGGTAACGCGTCTTCTGAAGCCGGGGGATGAGATCCTGGCTGATTGGGACCTCTATGGAGGCGCAACACGTTTATTCCAACAACTCAAAGACCATTCCGGCGTTGCCGTTCGGTATGTCGACGCTTCCAATCCGGAGATCCTTGCGAGCCAGATATCCCCCGCAACGCGGCTCGTCTATGTGGAATCGCCGACGAATCCCCTTCTGCGTGTCATCGATCTGCAAGCATCGGCCAGAATCGCGCATGAAAACGGTCTTCATCTGTGTGTGGACAACAGCACGATGTCACCGTACCTACAAAATCCTCTGGAACTCGGGGCTGACATTGTCATCCATTCAGCAACCAAGTTTCTCGGCGGGCACAGTGATGTGACCGGAGGGGCCGTTGTTGTAAAAGATGAAGCACTCGCGGCACAGATTTACTCAGTCCAGAATGCTGAAGGGACCGCCCTCGGTCCCTTCGACTGCTTCCTGCTCCTGCGTGGTCTCAAGACCCTCAAACTCCGTATGGATGCTCAGCAAAGCAGCGCAGGCCAGATCGCTGCGCAGCTGTCTGAGCACCCAAAGGTCAGCCGGGTCTACTATCCCGGGCTGCCGGATCATCCAAGTTCAGCCACACAAAAGCTCCAAGCTCGAGGGGCGGGTTCTGTGATCAGCTTTCAGGCAGGTTCTCCTCAAGCAGCAAAAGCAATTGCGGAGAACCTGCGCCTGTTTGCCATCGCTGTCAGCTTTGGAAGTGTCAATTCCACGATCGGTATCCCCATCAAGATGTCCCATGCAAGCACACCGGTAGACCTGCAATCTTCCAGAGCGATTCCATCCGATCTTATTCGCATGTCGATTGGCATTGAGGATTGCGGTGAACTGATGCAGGACCTTGACGATGTCTTGAAGTTAATCTAGTTCCCGAAATACTCACAAATTACTGGCCATGCAACGAGTCGTTTGACAGCCTGTCAGGAAGAACCTCGAGCAACGCTGTAGTATTCTTCGATATCACAGCAGCGTTTCGGCGAGCCGACAGAGTTACCGTGGACGCATCCTCCGAGCGTCCGCTGCTGACAAGGTTTGTCCCACTGAAGCCGTAAAGCCCGCAGGCATTGGCAGAAAAGATTGCCACCGGTTGCTCCGTTGTGCCGCTGCCACATCCACTGGGGGAATTACCTTGAGATGCAATAAGGTGGGCGACAATATTGCCGTGGCGACTATAGCCAACGACATCCTCGTCCGTATTGATGACCTCGCCTTGATGGGGTTTGAATAACTCCCCTCCTACCTGGGTCAGGGTTCCGTCTTCATCTTCATCACTGGGTTTGGGCTTGCGAGCATCCCATGAGTTGATCGGATCGGCCATCGCCCGTACATAGACATTCAGCGGATACGAAGTTGATGCCGTGCTGATCAAATCGAAGTGAACCGCCAAAGTAGATGCCGTCTGAATCGCGTATGGGGTGCGATTGAAAGCGAAGGCATTTGCGGCAGTTACATGCCCGGTCACCTTTGCACCGGCCGGGATGATCTCGCCATTCGCCCTTTGGATTGGCTGCATGGTTCTCGCCAGAACAATATCCCCCACATGAGCCTTGTTTGCATCGACAGTCTTGCTGAAGGCAATGGGAATGGTGGAAGAGGGGCTAAATGGTCCCTCCGGATACGCTTGCGCAAAAGCCACTGAAGCAGTGGCTACACCTATTCCAAGTACAACGTTAGCAATCCGCATGGTTAGTCTCCCGTTTCTCAACGTATTCAGTTGAGCATTTGGAAGACGGTCGAAATCTTACGTTTTCCTGACATCGTCATGGTTAGTCAGCCACTGAACTGCGGAGTCCTCGCCCAAGCCGACATGTCAGAAAGATGTAAGGTGGCTCACCTCAGTTTCTCGCTAGTGTTGATCTACCGGCTTGATTCAGAGAGGACAGATGCTCAAACCAGGACCAGCACTCAAAGTCTCCGTACACCTGAATGAAGATATCGATTCGCCCGGCGGCTTTCTTCATGATGCCGTCCTGAGTCTTCTTCAGGACCATTTCATCGCGGGTGCAACCGTCTACCGTCCTTACGCGGGTTTCGGATCTCACGGAAGGCTGCACGTCTACGGTGCTGGCTCAGTACGAGGAGAACACCTTCCCGTACTGATCCTTTTCGTAGACGAGGAAGAGCGCGTGCGTGCATTACTGCCACAACTCCTGGAGCTCGTCACGGACGGAATGGTCGAGATGCACTATACGGAAGTCCTGAAGGCGGCCGCCACTCCGGCAAAGGTGGTCTATTGATGTTCGGAACTAGAGCCCGCACCCTCGTCATACAGGTAAGCCTGATGTTCTTCAATGTGTTTCTTCTGTGGGGCCAAGCTCCGGTCCGCTTGCAAGCGAGCCCCCTGGCTCAGGCTACGCTTACCCCCTCCGATGTGGTGCTCACTCTCGCACAGGTAGAAGATCAAGCGATCAAGAACCAGCCGAGAATCCAAGCTGCCCAACTGAGAGCGAAAGCCTACCAGGAACGCATTCGTGAAAGTAGAGCGGGACTTCTACCAGTCCTCGCTTTCAACGCGACAGGTGTTCTTGTCGCAGATACCGGCACCTCGACCGCGGCGGGAAACATCACGACATCCGCCATCTCAAACCGTTTTGCTTATGGTGGCAATCTTACGCAGCTTGTGACTGACTTCGGAAGAACAAGTGCGCTGGTCAGCAGTGCGAAGCGGACTGCGGAAGCTCAGGGCGAGTTCGCCACTCTCACCCGCGCACAAATCCGCCTCAACGTAAGAGATGCCTACTATCAGGTGCTTGGAGCGGAGGCTGTCTTGAAGGCCGCGCATGAGGCCCAGGGCAACCGGGCTCTCATCTCCAGACAGGTTGGCGCACTCGCCCAAAGCCAGCTCCGCTCCACGCTCGATGTGAACTTTGCAGGTGTTCTTGAAAGCGAAGCTGAACTCGCAGTCGTTCAGGCGGAGAGCATCGTCCATCAGCGGCGCGATCAACTAACAACCGCAATGGGCGATCAGCATTCAGTCATCGCAGCACTCGCCGAAGAGCCGCTGCCAGCCGCCCTTCCCCCTGATCCGGAAGGGCTACTAGGCCAGGCACAACAGGATCGCGCTGACCTCAACACTCTTCGGCTCGAACAGAAGGCGGCAGATCAGTTCGCTAAGGCTGAACGGAAACTGAGCTATCCATCCTTGAATGTTCTCGGATCGGCCGGTGAGCTGCCTTTTCACGATCACACGCTGCATGACAGCTACGCCGCTGCAGGATTCAACCTGAACATTCCCATCCTGAATGGCGGTCTCTTCTCGGCCAGGCGAAGTGAGGCGCAGCTCGAAGCCTCTGCGCGAAGCCGTGACGTCGAAGAGACAAAACTTGAAGTAACACAGCAGGTGCGAGACGCCTGGTACCAGGCGAATGAATCATTTCGAAGCCTCGCAGTGACCTCCCGGCTCGTCTCTCAAAGCAGGGAGGCTCTCCATCTCGCGCAGGCACGTTACGACAGTGGTCTGGGCAGCATCGTTGAACTGAATGAGGCGCAGTTGAATGAGTTCTCAGCGGAGATCTCCGCTGCCGGTGCGAAGTATACCTACCTCAGTCGGCGTGCCACGCTCGACTTCGCGACTGGACTGCTCAATTGAATCATCGAAGGGAATATCCTGCCATGCGCCTATCCTCGTATATGCTCGCCGCCTGCTCCTTGGTCGGCTCCGGGCTGCTGTGCTCCTGCCACAGTGCTCCGCCACCGCCGACCGCGACTGACAACCCGGTGGTTCCGGTTGCAGCCGTCAAGACGGAGAACCTGTCCAATGAGATGGTTCTTACCGCGGAGTTCATACCCTATCAAGATGTCGATGTGATGGCCAAGGTCTCCGGATACGTCCGAAGCATCAGGGTGGACATCGGTGATCACGTCAAGCAGGGAGATCTCCTCGCGACCCTCGAGGTACCTGAACTCCAGGATGAGCAAGGAAAAGCAGCAGCCGGTGTATCGGCCGCGCAAGCCAATATCCTTACAGCCCAGGCTGCGGAGCGGCGCGCAAAGGCACAGGCCGATATCGCTCACCTCTCTTATCAGCGAATTCTGGATGTATCGAAGAAAGAGGTCGGACTTGTACCACGGCAGGAAATCGACGTAGCTCAATCGAGAGATTTAGAAGCAGCAGCCCAACTCGCTAGTGCCCAGTCCGCCATTCAAGCCGCCCAGGAGAATCAGACCGTTGCCACCTCGGAGCGTTCCCGGGCCGGCGCGATGCTGCAATACGCCACCATCAGAGCTCCTTTTTCCGGCGTCATCACCAAACGTTATGCAAACACCGGCTCAATGATCCAGGCAGGCATATCGTCTCAGACGCAAGCCATGCCCGTCGTGAGACTCGCACAGAATAGTGTTCTACGCCTCATGTTGCCCGTACCTGTGTCTGCCGTTTCGTTGATCCACAACGGACAGGCAGTTGACGTCAACGTCACCACCCTCGGGAGGAAGTTCCCAGGTACCGTCACTCGGTATGCCGATTCGCTCCAAACCTCCACGCGCACCATGGAGACTGAAGTCGACGTGAAAAATACGGATAACACCTTGGTCCCCGGCATGTATGCCGAAGTTCACCTTCATCTTGCGGACCGTCCAAACGCTCTAAGCGTACCGCTTGATGCGGTCGACGGATTGGGAACCGGGGCACAGCAGGTTTGGATTGTGCGGGATGGTCAGCTTCATCAAGTGAAGGTGACTACTGGTATTCAGACCGCCACCCGCGTAGAGATCGTATCCGGTCTTCAGCTTGGTCAGCAGGTTGTTGTGGGCCGCCACAGCGGTCTAACTGAAGGCGAAAAAGTCGAGCCCCACGTCGCCGCATACGACCAGGAAAGCATCAGCCACAGCTAGGCACCCGCCTAAGCAAAGCGTTGTTCTTGATTCAGATTTACCCACAAACATCGAGGAACACCTGCCATGTCGGGATTTGCGATCCGAAATCCGTATCTGATCATCGTCGTCTGCCTGCTCATCGCCATCCTCGGCACGGTCAGCACGGCAAGCATGCCGGTTGATATGTTTCCCCCCATCGATCTTCCCGTGGTTGCCGTCGCAACGTTCTACTCAGGTATGCCCCCTCAGCAGATCGAGACCAACATCACTTACCATCTCGAGCGGCAATTTACGCTGGCGGGCGGCATCGATCACATGGAATCTCGGTCTCTGCCCGGCGTCAGTCTCATCAAGATCTACTTCCACACCGGTGTAAATCCTGACGCTGCCGCAGCCACCATTTCAACACTCGCCATGGCGGACCTCCATGACATGCCTCCCGGGACATACCCACCGATCGTACTCAAGCAGGATGCATCGAGCATGCCGGTCGCGCTCGTGACGCTTGGCGGTGAAGGGCTAAGCGAAAGCCAGTTGAAAGACACAGCACAAAACTTCGTCAGAAACCAACTGGCGAGCGTCCAGGGTGCTTCTGTCCCACAGCCGTTCGGAGGCAAGTGGCGCCAGATCATGCTGTATGCCGACCCGTACAAGTTGGAGGCGAATCAGCTCAGCCCTATGGATGTCGTCCGCGCGGTCAACGAAGCAAACGTCGTCTTACCTGCGGGTGACGCTGAGATCGGGCGCTTCGATTACAACATCTACACCAATTCCATACTCAAGGGGATGGATGACATCGCCAACGTTCCCCTCAAGATGGAAGGTCAGAATCCCGTACGCATTGGGGACGTAGCAGAGCCAAAGGATTCCTTCAGCAGGCAATACAACGTAGTCCACGTCGATGGAAAACGCGCCGTCTATCTTCCCATCTTCAAGCAGGGCGGCGATTCAAACACAATCTCCATCGTTAATGGTGTCCGCGCGACCCTCAAGAAACTGTACGACGTCCCCGCCTCGTTGAAGACCGCCGTTGTATTTGACCAGTCGAGATTTGTCCGCACCGCCATCGAAACCCTCGTGCACGAAGGTGGCATCGGTCTTTTCCTCACCTGCCTTATGATCCTCGTCTTCCTCGGAAGTGTGCGAGCCACCCTCGCCGTCTTCTTCTCCATCCCCCTTTCTATTCTGGCTACGTTCTTCGTCCTGCATCTCGCTGGCAACTCCCTCAACAGCATGATGCTGGGCGGCCTTGCACTCGCCCTCTCGCGACTGATCGACAACTCGGTCGTCGTACTTGAGAACATCTTCCGTCACCTTGAGGGCGGCGAATCACCCACCGTAGCCGCTCGGAACGGAGGCAGTGAAGTAGCCCTTCCGGTCCTAGCCGGCACCTTGACGACCGTAGTCGTCTTCTTCCCTGTAACCTTGCTCTTCGGCGTCAGCAAGTTCCTCTTTACCGCCTTGGCCTCAGCCGTTGTCGTGTCTCTCTTAGCCTCTTACTTCGTAGCGCTCACCGTCGTCCCTCTCTTTTGTGCCAATTTCATCAAGAGCCCTCATGGAGACGTCCCCGTGGCTCTGGGAGCAGGAGTTGGCAGCCAGCATCCCGTTACCCCGGCGCCTTCATCACATTCCAAAACAGGTCTGGGCGCAAGATTCACCGCTGGCTTCAATAGGGGCTTTGAAGGCCTGCTCGTCCGTTACGAAAGTCTCATGCAGCGTGTATTGGAATGGCCGCGCGCGACTCTTCTCTGGTGCGGTCTCGGCTGCCTTCTCAGCCTGCTGCTATTCCCTCTCATGGGCCTTTCATTCTTCCCCAGGACGGACGCAGGGCAGTTCGTGATCAACTTCAAGGCGCCCTCCGGCACAAATATCAATGCAACGGAGCAGGAGACCAGCCATCTCGAATCGATCATTCGCACCATTGTGCCGAAGCATGACCTCGGCATGATCGTCTCCAATATCGGCGTGGACCCCGGCTTCTCAGCGCTCTTCTCCTCAAATTCAGCGGCGCATACCGCGTTTCTCCAAGTCGCACTCCAGCCCGACCACGCCACCAGCAGCTTCACTTACATCGATCGAGTTAAAGCAGAGATGAAGAAGCAGATGCCGGAGCTGCAGGCATTCTTCTCTTCCGGAAGTCTCGTTGACGGCGTCTTGAACATGGGCTCACCGGCCCCCATCGACGTGCGTGTCACTGGGTCTGACATGACTCAGGACGTAGACATCGCACAAGGCATTGCCAACAAGGTCCGCGAGATCCACGGCGTCGCCGATGTCTACATCCCACAGGATGTCGATTATCCCTCGCTTCGCCTCACGATCGACCGCACGCGTGCAAGCGAGTTGGGCCTCACAGAAAAAGAGGTTGTAAGCAATATCATCACCGCCCTCACCTCAAACACTATGATCGCTCCCAGCATTTGGATCGATCCAAAGAGCGGCAATAACTACTTCCTCACCGTCATGTACAAGGAAGGCCAGGTGAAGTCACTTGATGACCTCCGTGCCATCCCCCTCCATGGAGAGCACATCACGCAGCCCACACGCCTGGACATGGTGGCGAACATTCAACAATTCAACGCTCCCACGGAACTCGATCACACCCAGATTCGTCGAGCAGTGGACGTCTACGTTCGACCTCAGGAAGAAGATCTCAGCCGCATCACGAAGCAAATTGAAAAGATACTCTCGGATTCAAAATTACCCCACGGAGTCGAGGCAAAACTGTCAGGAAGTGTGGAATCGATGAACGCCTCCTTCCGCAGCTTTGCGATTGGCCTGACGCTGTCCGTGCTGCTGCTTTATCTGATCCTCGTTGCCCAGTTCCGCTCATTCCTTGACCCGTTCATCATCCTTCTTGCACTTCCCCCCGGCATCACAGGAGTCATCGTAGCGTTGCTCCTCTGGGGATCCACTCTGAACGTCATGTCCTTAATGGGTGTTGTCATGCTCGCCGGCATCGCACTCTCAAACAGCATCTTGATCGTCGAGTTCGCACACCACCTTCTGAGCGAAGGCATGCAAGTCCGCGAAGCCATCGTCACCTCCTGCCGCGTGCGGCTTCGCCCCATCCTCATGACCTCTCTCGCAACCCTCATCGGACTCCTGCCCATGGCCCTGAAACTCGGAGAGGGCAGCGAGTCGTACGCGCCCCTGGCCCAGGCACTGATCGGTGGCCTAACCTTGTCCGTCGCGTTCACAGTATTCCTGGTGCCGGCCGGCTTCTACCTCGCCTACAAGGATCGCGTAGTCAGTTCGCCCGTCGAGTTTGTTTCTGTGTGAAGATCCGTCGCTTACTTACCGACTTCGATTTGCTCGCCCACATCACGAAGCGTATCGACGAGACCGTCCCGCACGCCGGGCTCCGTCCCTCCAGATCCCTCCTTGGACGACCCGCACTGAGTCGGATTTTCTTCAGCCAGCCTTAAGCAACTTCTGTTTCAATCGACTCATGCGTGTGCTCATCGTTGAGGACGAACTCCGGCTCGCGGAAAACGTCGCTGAAGCCCTGCGCCAGGGTCCTGGCTTCGCAGTCGATCACGCCGAAGATGGCGAAGCCGCAATCCATCTCGCCGCCAACGCCTGTTACGACCTCATCATCCTTGATCTCAACCTCCCCAAAATGGATGGTCCCGCAGTGCTCCATCGCCTTCGCGCCACCGGCGATAAAACCCCCACCCTAATCCTCACCGCGCGCGCAGAGCGCGAGTCCATTGTCGCTCTCCTCAACGCCGGCGCGGACGACTACCTCACCAAGCCCTTTGACCTCGGCGAACTTATCGCCCGCGCCAAAGCCCTCATCCGCCGCTCCACCGGCGTCGCCGCCCCATCCATCCGCCTCGGCGAGCTTGAAGTCGACACCCTCCAGCAGACCGTCTCACGCGCCGGCACCCTCATCCCCCTCTCGCCCATGGAGTACCGCATCCTTGAGTACCTCATCCACCGCCCGCGCATCATCGTCTCCAAACGCCAACTCCTTGAGCACATGTACGACTTCAACTGGGAGCACCATTCCAACGTCATCGAGGCCCATCTCTCCAACCTCCGCCGCAAACTTGACCCTAGCGGCAGCGAGCCCGTCATCGAAACCCTCCGCGGCAGAGGCTACCGCCTCCTCGCAGGCCCACAGGGCATCCGGTGAAAGCCTACTCCCTCACCCGCCGTCTCATCACCGCCATCCTCCTCGTCGAGCTATGTTCCACCCTCATCCTCGTCACAAGCGCCGGTATCTATGAGGGCATCTCCCGCTTCCGAGCCTTCGACATCATGCTCCGTGGCCGCGCGGACTCAATGCTCGGTGCAGTCCAGGATGCAGAAGATCCCCAGGACAACGTCATGCTGGACGGCACCCAGTCCTTCGCTCCGCAGCGCGATATCTACGCCGTCCGCGACGAACTCGGCCGTCTGCTCGGTCACTCTCATAACTGGCCGGACGCAGAGTCTGCCTTCAACTCCTCGCACTCTGGCTTCTCCTCGCTCAAAATTGCCGGCAGGTCCTACCGAGTCATCCGCGTCGAAGGCCTCAGAATGGTGGACCCCGGCGACAAGGGCGGCGGCATCCCCCGCCACGTCGTCATACTCTACGGCGCACGTACTCACCCTCTCTGGGAGAGCATCGAGCACACCATCGCCTTCTATGCCCTGCTCAGCCTGATCCTCCTAGCCACCAGCGGCCTCATCATGCTGCGCCTTCTCCGCCGGGGTCTCTCGCCTCTCACAGACCTCGCCGCCCATGCCGCCCAAGTCTCCGTAGACTCCTGGCACTTCCACCCCTCGGACACCGTCCGAGCCGTCCAGGAGTTAGCCCCCCTGGCCAACGCCCTCGAAACCGTACTCGCCCGGCTCGAACGCTCCTTCGAGCAGCAGCGACACTTCGTTAGCGACGCTGCCCACGAGCTCAAAACCTCCGTCGCCGTGATCAAATCCACCCTCCAGCTCCTCGTGATGAAAAACCGTACCGCAGAGGAATACCGTGAAGGCCTCAAGAGAGCCGAAGCTGACTCCGAGCGCATGGAGCAACTCGTCGCCGCCATGCTCACCCTCGCCGGCCTAGAAGCCACCAACACCCTGAGTACCTCCAGAAGCCACGCAGACCTCACCGAGATCCTCGCGGAGGTAACCCAGCACTTCCAATCCATATCGGAAGCCTCCGGCATCACCATCACCCTCCACGCGCCCACACACGTCACGGTCATCGGAGACCGAGAAAAAATTCGCCTCCTGTGCTCCAATCTCATCCACAATGCCCTCCAGCACAGCCCCCCAGGCGCAGAGATCCGCGCCATCGTCACATCCGCCCCTCAAGCGACCCAGCTCCGCATAGAAGACGACGGAGAAGGCATAGCCTCGGAAGCTCTCCCTCACGTCTTCGAGCGCTTCTACCGCGGCGACGTCTCCCGCAGCCGCAAGACCGGAGGAACCGGCCTGGGACTCGCCATCTCCAAAGCCATCGTCCAGGAACTACACGGCGCAATCGCCATCGAAAGTACGATCGCACAAGGTACCCGCGTTATCGTCGATCTCCCCCACTCCCTCACCGTATAAATCACCTTCAGCTTCAGTTAAGGTGTATCCCTGCAAAATAGCCTCAGCCGGTGGAGGACTCCGCCAGGCAGGAGAACTCTGAAATGAACACCCGTTTCCTCACCCTCTGCGCCTGCGCCGCCACCCTCACCTCGTTTGTGTCATCCCCCGCCCATGCGCAGAAACCCTTCCACATCACGGACCGCTGGGTCGTCGGCGGAGAAGGTGGCTGGGATTACCTCACAGCCGACCCCGCATCTCATCGCCTCTACATCACCCACACCAACCGCGTTGAGGTCCTTGACACTACCACCGGCAAATCCATCGGCGCAGTCACCGGCCTCACCCGCACCCATGGAGTCGTCATCATGCCGGACGGTAAGACCGGCTTCGTCAGTGATGGCGGTGCCAACCAGGTCGTAGCTTTCGACACCAAGACCTTCGCCGCAATCACAAAGATCCCCGCTGGCACCAATCCCGACGGCATCGCCTACGAGCCCACCACTAATACCATCTGGGCCTTCAACGGTCGCAGCAAGGATGCCACCGTCATTGACGTCGCCCAGAAGAAATCCATCGCCACAATCCCCCTTCCCGGCAAGCCCGAGTTCCCCCAGGCCGACGGCAAAGGCACAGTCTTCGTCAACATCGAAGACAAGAACTCCATCGTCCGCCTCGACGCCAAATCCATGAAGGCCACCGCTACCTGGCCCCTCACCGGCTGTGACTCGCCTTCCGGCATGGCCATTGACGCCTCCGGCTCCCGCCTCTTCTCCGTCTGCGACGGCAACAAGATGGCCGTCACCGACGCCACCACCGGCAAATCCCTCGCCACCCCCAAGATCGGCGCAGACCCTGACGCCGCCGGCTACGACCCCAAGTCCAAGCTCGCCTTCTCCTCCAACGGCGAGGGCTCCCTCACCATCGTCGACGCCTCCAAGCCCGGCTACCCCGTCCTCCAGACCCTCACCACGGAAAAAGGCGCACGCACCATGTCATTCGATTCCGGTAACGGCAAGGTCTACCTCGTCACCTCAAAGTTCGCCCCGGCCGATCCCGCAAACCCAAAGGCCCGCCCCGCTCCGCTCTCCGGCACCTTCACTGTCCTGGTAGTCGGACGATAGCCTATGAAGAAGCACTCCTTCATCCTCTGCACGGGGTTGGCCCTGGCCCCAATGGCCAGCCGGCCCCTGCCAGCCCAGCAGGCTCCCGCCGCACTCCCGGTCATCACCCTGGACGAGGCCCTCGCCCGTGCTAGCAACAGCGAGCCCGCCTACGCCGCTGCCCAGGCCGCCAGCAAAACCGCCGCGCTGGACCGCTCCATCGCCAGATCAGCCCTGCTCCCCTCCATCACCTATCACAACGCATACCAGTTCACCCAGGCCAATGGCTCCACCAATCAGGCCGGCCCATCAGGTTCGCAGTCCTCACCCAAGTTCATCGCCAACAATGCCGTCCACGAGTACTCCAGCCAGGGCGTCGTCAACGAGACCCTCGGCCTCGGCCAGCTCAACGCAGTCGCCCGAGCCTCCGCCGCCGCAGCCGTCGCCAACGCTGAACTTGAAATCAGCCGCCGCGGCCTCACCGCTACCGTCGTCACCCTCTTCTACTCCGCCACCACCGCCCGCAACAAGGTCCAGGTAGAGCAGCGCGCAGCCGATGAAGCCACCAGCTTCGTCAACCTCACCACCAACCGCGAAGCGGCCCGCGAGTCCGCACACGCCGACGTCCTCAAGGCCCAGCTCACGCAGCAGCAGCGCCAGCGCGACCTCGCCGACGCCTCCCTCGCCGCAGAAAAAGCCCGCCTCGATCTCGCCGTCCTCCTCTTCCCGGACCCCCGCACCCCATACGACCTGGCCATCCCCCCGGCCAAGCCCCTCCCTACTCAGCCCGAGATCGAAGTGGCCGCCAAGACCGGCAACCCGGAGCTCCAAAGCGCCCTCGCCTCCCTCCGCGCCGCCAACCTCGATATCAAAGCCGCCCAGTCCGCCTACCTCCCAGACCTAGCCCTCAACTACACCTACGGCATTGACGCTGAGCAGTTCGCCGTCAACGGCCCCGGCGGCGTTCGCAACCTCGGTTATTCTGCCTCGGCCACGCTCGACATCCCCATCTGGGACTGGTTCTCCACCCAACACAAGATCAAACAAACCCAGATTCTGCGAGACTCCGCCAAGGTCGCCCTCACCTCGACTCAGCGAACCCTCATCGCTCAGTTGGAAGAGTTCTACAACGAAGCCTCCTTGTCTGAGCGCCAGCTCACCTCCCTCCAACTCACCGTGGACACCGCCCGCGAAAGCCTTCGCCTCACCCGCCTCCGCTACACCGCCGGCGAGTCCACCGTCCTTGAAGTCGTTGACGCCCAAGGCACTCTCACCTCAGCCGAGCTCGCCCTCGCAGACGGAAACGTCCGCTATCAGCAAGCCCTTGCCAACCTCCAACTCCTCACCGGAACCATCTAAACCCATGACCCCAAACCAGGCATCCGGCTCTCGCGCTCTCATTCTCGTCGCCCTGCTTCTCACCGCCGGCGGCTGCAAAAAAACCGCCCCCGCAGACGATGCGGATAAACCCGTTATTACTGTTCAGGCCGTCCACCCCACAGAGGGCCCCATCACAGAGGACATTCTCGCCGATGCCATCCTGGCCCCCCAGGCTCAAGCCGCGCTCCAGGCCCGCATCACCGCACCCGTCAAGGCCTTCTACGTCCAGCGCGGAGCTAAGGTAAAGGCCGGTCAGGTCCTCGCCACCCTTGAAAATCAGGACCTCGCCGCCGCCGCTCTGGATAATAAGGGCACCTACACCGCCGCCCAGGGGACCTATACCACCGCCACCCGCCAGCAGGTCCCGCAGGAGGAGACCCAGGCCCGCCTCGATCTCGAGCAGGCCCGCTCCACCCTCGCCCTCGACCAGTCCATCCTCGACGCCCGCACCCAGCTCTTCACCCAGGGCGCAATTCCCGGCCGTGACGTCGACACCGCCCGCTCCACCGTCATCCAGGCCAAAGCCGCCTTCGACATCGCCCAGCAGAAGTTTGAATCCATCAAGAGTGTAGGCAAAACGGCGTCGCTCGAGACCGCCGAAGGCCAGCTCACCTCCGCCAAGGGCAAATACCTTGGAGCCGAAGCCCAGCTTAGCTACACCAGCATCCGCACGCCCATCTCCGGCATCGTCACGGAGCGCCCTCTCTTCGCCGGTGAGACCGCCGCAGCCGGAACCGCCATCATCACCGTCATGGACACCTCTGTCCTCCTCGCCAAGCTTCACCTGGCCCAGCGTCAGGCCCAGCAACTCGCCCTCGGTGCGGAAGCCGAGATCGCCATTCCTGGCCAGGACGAACCCGTCAAAGCCAAGGTCTCCCTCATCAGCCCCGCACTCGACCCCGGCAGCACAACAGTAGAAGTCTGGCTCAAAGTTGCAAACTCCGACGGTAAGCTCAAGGCCGGAACCGCCGTCCACGCCACCATCCAGGGACGCACTATTCCCAAGGCCCTCACCATCCCCGCAGACGCAGTCCAGCGCTCCGCAGAAACCGGTGGCAAGATGGTCATGATCATCGCCACCGACGGCACCGCCCACAAGCGCAATGTCACCGTAGGCATCGCCACCGCGGAAACCGCCCAGATCACCTCCGGACTCACCCCCTCAGACACCGTCATCACCACCGGAGGGTACGGCCTGGACGACGGTACCAAGGTCAAGGTCGGTCCGGCAGAGGATAAGGACAAGGCAGACGCAGCCGATGCCAAGCCCGCAGCGGGGGAAAAGGAATGACCAACTCCCCTGCACCGAAAGAATCCTTCTGGCTCACCACCGCCGCCAAGCCCATCTTCTTCTTCCTCGCCGTCCTCACCCTCGCAGGCGTCTACGCAGCCTTCCAGGTCCCCATCTCCGTCTTCCCGGACACCAACTTCCCCCGCGTCGTCATCGGCGTAGACAACGGCGTCATGCCGGTCGAGCAGATGCAGGTCACCATCACCAAGCCCATTGAAGACGCAGTCAACAGCGTCCCAGGCCTGCAGACCGTACGCAGCACCACCAGCCGAGGCTCCGCCGAAGTAAGTCTCTTCTTCGACTGGAACGTAGACATGTTCCAGACCCTCCAGCTCACAGACGCAGCCCTCTCCAAGATCCAGTCAGAGCTCCCCGCCACCGCGAAGATCACCACAAATCGCCTCACCTTCGCCACATTTCCCATAGTCGCCTACGCCCTCACCGCAGACGATCGTGGTCCCGACACCATCTCCCGGACGGCTCTCTGGCAGATCGCCACCTATCAGCTCAAGCCGCCCCTCAACCGTGTCCTCGGCGTCAGTACCGTCGTCGTCCAGGGCGGCCAAGTCCCAGAGTTCCACATCGTCCCCGACCCCGCCAGGCTCCAGGCCGCCGGCGTCACCGTCCTCGACATCGTCAATGCCGTCCAGGCCTCCAACATCATCGACTCCCCCGGTCTCTACGAAGCCGACCACCAGCTCATCCTTGGCCTCGTCGGAGCCCAGGCTCACGACGCCGAAACCCTCGGCCATCTCATCGTTAAAACCTCCGCCTCCGGCAATCCCATCCGCATCTCTGACATCGCCACCCTCGGCCCCGCCACCCTCCCCGTCTACACCCGCGTCGCCGCCGACTCGCACCCCGCCGTCCTCCTCAATATCACCCGCCAGCCCTCCAGCAACACCGTAGCCGTAGCCACCGCGGTCGCCGCGCAGGTCGCAGCCCTCAGCAAGACCCTCCCGCCCGGTGTCCACCTCACCCCCTTCTACGACCAGTCAGAGCTCGTCCATGAAAGCATCGCCAGCGTTCGAGACGCCATCCTCATCGGCCTCGTTCTCGCCTGCGTCATCCTCTTCCTCTTCCTTCGTGATTGGTCCTCGTCCCTCGTCGCCGGCCTCGTCATCCCCGTTACCGTCGCCATCACCATCCTCTTCCTCTGGATCATCGGGCAGAGCTTCAACCTCATGACCCTCGGCGGCCTCGCCGCGGCCATCGGCCTCGTCATCGACGACGCAATCGTCGTCGTTGAAAACATAGTCGTCCACCGGGACTCAGGCCAATCCCGCACGGAGGCCGTCCGCCTCGCACTCCGCGAGATCACCATCCCCCTTATCGGCTCCACCATTACCCCCGTGGTCGTCTTCCTCCCGCTCATCGGCGTCACAGGCGTCACAGGCAGCTTCTTCCGCGCACTCGCCGTCACCATGACCGTCGCCCTCCTGACGTCGCTCATGCTAGCCCTCAGCTTCACCCCCGCCCTATCCCTTTCCCTGCTCCGTCAAGCAGAGCCTGGCACCGGAGCCAAGCCCCACGCAGAAGAACACGGCCCCTTCATGCGCCGCGTCCTCGCCCTCCACGGCACCGCCCTCAACTGGACCATCCAGCGTTCCTGGGCCCTCATCCTCATCGCCGCTGTCCTTCTTGTCTCCGGCTATCTCGCCTACGGCCACCTCGGCTCCAACCTCCTTCCCGCCATGGAAGAAGGCGCATTCGTCGTCGACTACATCATGCCCGCCGGCTCCTCCCTCGCCGCCACCACCGCCGTCCTCGACCAGGTCGACCACATCCTCCACGCCGACCCCGACGTCCTCATCACCACCCGCCGCACCGGCCTCCAGCTAGGCCTCGCCGCCGTCACCGAAGCCAACACCGGCGATATCTCCGTCCGCCTCAAACCCGGTCACACCCGCGGCTTTGACGAGATCACCGCCGACCTCCGCGCCAAAATCAAGGAACAGGCCCCACAGCTCGACGTCGAATTCGTCCAGGTCCTCGAAGACATGATCGGCGATCTTTCCAACTCACCCGAGCCCATCCAGATCAAGCTCTTCTCCACCGACACCGCCCTCCTCCACGACCTCGCCCCCAAAGTCCAGGCCGCCATCGCCGCCATCCCCGGCGTTGTCGACACCCAGAACGGCATCGACAACACCCTCAGCGGCCCCGCCACTAACTTCCAGGTCGATCCCTCCGTCGCCGCCCGCCTCGGCTTCACCCCCCAGGAGATCGCGGAAGACGCCACCTCCCTGCTTGACGGCCTCCCCACCAACGAGCCCATGATCATCGCCGGCCGCCCTTACACCATCCGCGTCCGCATGGCAGACGAGCATCGTGCCTCCCTCGACGCCATCCAGAACACAGTCTTCAACTCCTCCACCGGCCACACCGCCACCCTCGGCTCCATGGCCCAGATCACAGAGCTCCCCCCGCAGAACGAGATCCGTCGTGAAAACCTCGTTCAGGTCGATCTCGTCAGCGGCCGCCTGGAGGGCTCAGACCTCGGCGGTGCCATGGTCAAGGTCAAAGCCGCCGTCGCCGCCCTCAACCTCCCCGCCACCGTCCGTGTCGAGTTCGGCGGAACCTACCAGGAGCAGCAGAAGTCCTTCTCCGACCTCGCCCGCGTCCTCCTGCTCGCGCTCGCCCTCGTCTTCGGTGTCCTCCTCGCCGAGTTCCGCAACCTCTCCGCCCCCTTCGCCATCCTTACCAGCTCTGTCCTCTCCATCGCCGGCGTTCTCTTAGCTCTGCTCATCACTCACACGGACTTCAACGTAGCCAGCTTCATGGGTCTCATCATGGTGATCGGAATCGTCGCCAAAAACGGCATCCTGCTCCTCGACGCAGACGAGCGCGCCCGCGCTGAAGGTGCCTCCGCTCGCGACGCGATGGTCCACGCCGCCCAGCGCCGCCTCCGCCCCATCGTCATGACCGCTGTAGCCGCCATGTGTGGCATGTTGCCCCTTGCATTAGCCTTAGGCTCCGGCTCCCAGATGCTTCAACCCCTCGCCATCGCCGTCATCGGAGGCCTGCTTCTGTCCGTCCTCCTAAGCCTCATCGTCACCCCGGCTCTCTACTACCAACTCACCCGCCATCACGGCGAATAGGACCTCTTACCGTCATCCAAACGGATGCCCAAACAGGCACAGCACCCAGATCGCCAGCAGGGTAAAGCGTAAGCAGCGCCTGCACCGCTGCCCACCGACACCTCTCCTCTTCAGCCCAATCATTTTGTCGGATTTCGATAAGTCTGCTGGCGCTCATTCGATATGTCGCAAGAATCTACCCCTCACCCAAGAAGCACCCGCAGCGCCTCCGCAACCTCCGCCACCACCGACCCCCAATCCCCCCGCCGCGTCTGCCGAAACACCCGCATCCCCGGATACCAGACACTCCCGCTCCCCTCAGCCCCCCATCGCCAATCCGGCCCAAACGGCAGCAGCAGCCATACCGGCACCCCCAGCGCCCCCGCCAGATGCGCCGTAGTGTTATCGATCGTCACGACCAGATCCATAGCCGCCACCTGCGCCGCAAACCCATCAAGATCCACTATCTGATCCACCCCATCATCCATCACCAGCTCAACCCCCGCCGCCACAGCCTCCGCCACCAACTCCTCGACCTCTCCATACTGCAAACAGACCCACCGCACCCGAGCCTGTTCAAACAAACCCGCCAGCACCTCCAACTCAATCGACCGCCCCACCCCCGTATGAACATTGATCGAGCGCCAAGCCACCCCCACCACACGCCGCTCATCTCCGTACCTCTCCCGCAGCACCCGCCGCCTCTCAGGATCAGCCACCAGATACCCACCCCGCACCCCCTCAAACGCCCCAGCACTCGCCCGAAACAACCCAGGCAGGCTCCCGATCGGCAGTTGCGCTCCAATCCCCTCAGGCACCCCCACCCCATCCGCCACCACCTCAACCTCCGGAAACGACCTCTCCATCAACCCCTGTAGCCGCGCATCGCAAGCCAGCACAACCTGATTCCCCGTCTCCACAGCATCCCGCAGCATCCCTGCAAACATGATCTCGTCCCCCACCCCCTGCTCAGGCCAAAGCAGCACCTTCCCCGACTCCAACCGTTCTCCGCACCACACCGGCCACGCATACTCCCGCATCGGAGTCCCATGATCCAGCGACTCCCACCGCCCCTCGTACTTAGCCCACCCCACCCCAAATTGCCTCATCAGCAGCAACACCATAGCCTCACCAAAACCCGCCCGTGGATGCTTCGGCTCAATCGCCTGCGCCGCTCTGAAGCATCGCAGCGCCCCCTCAAGATCCCCCAACTCCCGCAGCACCTTACCAGCCCAATGCCAGGCATCCGCACTCCCCGGCTCCAGCCTCAGCGACCGTTCATATGCCTCCAGTGCTTCCTCCAGCCGTCCCAGCCGCCGCAGCGCATCCCCCATGCAACGTTCGGCCCCAGCCATCGCCGGATTTAGGGTCAGCCCGCTCCTGTACCAGGTCACTGCCTGCTCCAGTTGCTCCGCCTCCAGAAACACATTCCCCAAATTGACATGGACCTCAGCCAGGTCCGACCGAATCCTCAGCGCCTGTAGGTAGCTCTCTGCCGCCTCCCGTACCAGCCCCTGCCTCTGCAGCACATTTCCCAGGTTCGCGTAGTACGAAGCAGCACCAGGATTAAGCACAATCGCCCGCCGAATCATCTCAGCAGACTCACCCAGCCGCCCTGCTTCAAGCGAGATCATCCCCAGCAGATGCAGGCTGTCCGCATGATTCGCATCCGTCTCCAGCGCCAGCCGGTACAGCTTCTCAGCCTCATCCAGCCGCCCTGCTCGGTGATGGTTCAGACCCTCTTCGAACAACTCCCCCGGCGCACTCATCTGGCCCGTCCCCCGCTCCCACCGAGCCCCTTACTTATCCCGCGTCTGATGCTTCTCCCACTCCGCATCGGACTGCCGCCGTCCCCGTTCCACGCCTTGCGGCAAACGCCCGGATCGCCGAGCCGGAAATGAAAACTGGCACACATGATCCTCTTCCTCCCGTACCAGCGCAGCCTCAGTCGTCTGCGATGAGATCGTCCCCAGGCACGCCAGGCAGATCGAATCGATCGTCCCGTCCGCCTTCTTCCGGTGTGAAAATCTCGCCGAACCTTCCTCTGCCATAAAGTCCCCCAGTTAAGGCCAAGCTTACCGCCACTGTCAACACCACGCCATACGACTTACGTAGATGATCCTCAACCGCCTACAGCTTCACACCAGCGGACGCCGCGCCTCCACCAACTCCCGCATCACCTTCGCCTCCGCCGTCCCCAACCCATCCAGCCCCTCCATCACTCCAGCCGCATCCCGCTCATTCCGGTTCTGGCTCACCTTCCACTTCCCTTCCACGCGCACCACCTGCATCTCCAGCCCCACAATCCCGCCGCACAGCTTCGCAATGAACTCTGTCGGCGCATCCGCGACCTTCCACGGCACCGCCGCAATCACCTCATTCTCATCTGTCAGTGTCCGCAGATGCTCCAGCAGCCAGGCCGGATCTTCAACCGCACGCAGCGGCCCATAAGCATGAACCGCCACGTAGTTCCACGTCGGAACCTCCCGCCCATGCGTCAGTTTCTCCGGATACCAGGAAGCCGAGATGTAGTGTTGCGGTCCCGTAAAGATCCCCAACGCCTCCTCACCCGCCGCAAACTCCTTCCACTGCGGATTCGCCCGAGCCACATGTCCACGCAGCACTCCAAACCCGCCTGCCTCCTCATGCAGCACCATCGGAATATGTGAGGCCACCATCCCCTTCGCACCTCCCGTCACCAGCGCACAAAGCGGGTTATCCCGCACAAACTTCCGCAACGTAGGCAAATCCTCTTCAGCGTTCGTCTTCGGCGTATACATCCAGACCCACCTGCTCCGCAGCGATTTTAAGAAACCACCTTCATCATCCCGGATTCACACCCCACCCGCAACCCACCCAGATCAACCCATCCCTCTCTTTTTCCTCTATGCCCTCTGTGATTCGCTTTCGCTAAAGCACCCAATCACCAAGACAAAAACAGGACAAGAGAAGATGCCCAAGCATCCCCTCCTATCCCGCCGTGATCCGTCTTTTCCTCGTTACACCTTGTTCTTACCCGCACCGAGCCCCACCGCTCACCAGGGAATCGCCGCATTCTCCCAACGAGTAAACGTCCCCGTAGGACCATCCGGCCCCAGCAGCACAACCCGCACCACCTCACGCGACCCATCCTCCACAGACTCCGTACCCGCATATCCGCTCAGGTTCGTCTTCGTAAACGTCCTTTGGCTGCGCCGCCTCATGGACTTCTTCGGGCCAAAGTGCGGTCTTGGCGCGGCGCTCTACTCAGGCGACCCCCGCTTACGCTCGTGCCATGGTGGATCTCCTGGTAGACCGACTGTGCTGCGGAGCAAGAAGCAGACAACGCGTCCCTGACTCCACACAGCCAGCGATCCCCCATACTCCTGCGGCTATGTCCCGCGAAATCGCTATTGAAAACGCCTCTCTCGTCATATACGTTCGTCATAGATCGAACCATCCGTAATGGAGCATCCAGGCTTTCGTGCAGACCAGGAAGCTGCATATAAGGGGCGCAACTTTGCTGGCAGAGGTTTCTCGGGCAATCTCGACCGAATACTGATGGAGGATATGAAATGAAGACTTCGAAGCGCCTGACCGTTGCGTTCTGGATCGTCACTGTACTCTTTTGCCTGGAGATGAGTTTTACCGCTTACTACGAGCTTCTCGTTCTTCCGCAGGCCGCGCATGCGTTCACCCGTCTCGGTTTCCCGACCGACTCCTTCCGGGTGGAGCTCTCATGGGCAAAAATTGTGGGCGTCCTGGCCCTGCTGATCCCCGCCGCGCCACCGCGTCTCAAAGAGTGGGCCTACGCCGGCTTTGCAATCAACCTCATCTCGGCGCTGATTGCACACATCTCAATCCACGATCGCACCGCCGCCTTCATACCTTCCAGCATCACTGCTGTGCTATGGACGTTCTCTTACATCTCCTGGAGGCGGTTGGAGACAGAGCGGGGCTCAACTCGCTGATTCAACGCGAATGTCTCAACCGCGAAGGCCATGAAGCCGGCTTCGTATCCTCGAGATCCGTCTCCCGGGCCCTTCGTTCTAAACCTTGCGCGGTCGGTTTCAGACAGAAGTGCTCAAGGCGCATCCCACCATGCACTCCCTCCGTCCCGTCCCTCCCACCCATGCCATGTAATCATAAGAACCAGCATGAGAGACGATTTCCCCAGAATCCAGCGCCTCCCGCCCTACGTCTTCAACATCACCGGCGAGCTCAAAGCCGCCGCCCGTAAACGCGGGGAAGACATCATCGACTTCGGCATGGGCAATCCCGACGGAGCCACCCCCTCCCACATCGTCGAAAAGATGATTGAGGCCGCGCGCAAGCAGCAGACTCACCGCTACTCCCTCTCCAAGGGCATTCCCCGTCTCCGCAAGGCAATCTGCAACTGGTACAAGCAGCGCTTTGACGTAGACCTCGACCCCGCCACGGAAGCCATCATGACCATCGGCTCCAAGGAGGGCATTGCCCACCTTTGCCTCGCCGTGCTGGATAAAGGTGACACGGTCCTAGTCCCCAACCCCAGCTACCCCATCCACATCTACGGCCCCGTCATCGCCGGAGCGGACGTCCTCAGCGTCCCCATCACCACCTCCACCGAGGACTTCCTCAACCACATTCAGGACGTCATCCCCCGCATGACCCCTCGGCCCAAGGTCCTCATCGTCAACTTCCCCGCCAACCCCACCGCCCAGTGCGTCGACCTCCCCTTCTTTGAAAAGCTCGTCGCCATCTGCAGGGAGTACGGCATCTGGCTCGTCCATGACCTCGCCTACGCGGACATCGCCTTCGACGGCTACAAACCGCCCAGCGTCATGCAGGTCCCCGGCGCCAAGGACATCGCCGTCGAGTTCTTCACCCTCTCCAAGAGCTACAACATGCCCGGCTGGCGTGTCGGCTTCATGGTCGGCAACCCCGAGCTCGTCGGAGCCCTCTCCCGCATCAAGAGCTATTTCGACTACGGCACCTTCACCCCCATCCAGGTCGCCTCCATTCTCGCCCTTGAGGGCCCCCAGGACTGCGTCAAGCAGATCTGCGACAACTATCGCTCCCGCCGCGACGTCCTCGTTCACGGCCTCAACAAGCTCGGATGGCCCGTCGACATGCCCAAAGCCACCATGTTCGCCTGGGCCAAAATTCCGGAGCAGTACAGTCACCTCAAGTCCCTCGAGTTCTCAAAGCTCGTATTGGAGCAGGCAAAAGTGGCCATCAGCCCCGGAATCGGCTTCGGAGAGTACGGCGATGACTTCGTCCGCTTCTCCCTCATCGAAAACGAGGCCCGCACCCGCCAGGCCCTCCGTGGTCTTAAAGACATGTTCACCCGAGACTGAAACATCGCTGCTTTCTGCCTGCTTCACCGGTAAGAGATACGTCTTGCGCACCAGAAATCATGTATTCTCCGCTGGTTACATAGGTTTCACTGGCAAATTAAAACATGCAGTAGTTTTCGAAAAAAGACTACAATTTCATCGTGGAAACACATAACGAGCTCGGCGAGAAGCAGTTCCTCATCGGCCTGAACCCCGGTCCGCCGCCCGACTACGTCGCCCACGACTACTCCGATTACAGCGTCTACACCGCAGAACAGCACCGCTCTGTCTGGGAGCGCCACACCCACGACTGCACCCAGATCACCGTAGCCATGAGCCCCGCCCAGGTCCGCGGCGAGTGGCAAGGCGCCAACGGTCACATCGAACGCCGCGAAATGAACGGCGACATGGCCTGGATCGTCCCACCCAACATCCCCCACGTCATCCACTTCGACCGCCCCGCCACCCTCATCCACCTCTACCTCACCGAGTCGTTCTTCCACAAAATGGTCGAAAACGCCCCGGAATCCGTAGAATTATCACTGGTCCCCTCCATTCTCGTACGCGATAACTTCCTCGTCGAACTCGCCCACTCCCTCCACCGCGAAAGCCAGTACGGCAAGCTCTCTCCCCTCTTCACAGACTCCATCGCCACCCTCACGGCCACCCATCTGGTCCGCTCGTACAGCAACACCACTCGCAGCGTACCCGCCTTTCGCGGAGGCATGGGCCCCAGCCGCGAGCGCCGTGTCCTCTCCTACATCGCAGAGCATCTCAACGAATCCATCACCCTCGAAGAACTAGCCCGCGTAGCCGAGATTAGCCCCAACTACCTCATCGCTCTATTCCGTCAGTCAATGGGCATGACCCCCCACAAGTACGTCGTCCAGACCCGCGTAGAACACGCCCGCACCCTGCTCAAACAACGCGATCTCCCCCTCCTCGAGATCGCCCACCGCTGTGGCTTTCAGGACCAGAGCCAGTTCACCACCGTTTTTCGCCGATACTCCGGCCTCACCCCAGGCCAGTTCCGCCGCTCACTCTAAGCTTCGTCCTTCTTCTTCAAAGCTGCGCCAAACACGTTCAAGATCCCCCCGAAAACTCCCATCGCACGTCGCGCATCGGGAGAAAGCATCCGCTTCCCGATCTGAAAGAACGAAGGCGGCGTTCCCTGTGCCTCTTTCAGCACCCCATGCAACGCATCCGGATCGATATCCTTCACCAGATTCCCCGCCAGCAGCGAAAGCCGAAGAATATTAATCATCTCCTTCGAGCTCACCAGCCCAGCTACATGGTTGATGACGGTATCCTTCGCCCCCAGCAGCCCATTGATCGTGCTCAGCACATCCTTCTCATGCAGCTTTTCCAGCACCTCAAACGCCGCCAGCACTGCCTCCGCATGTTGCACCGGAGCCTCGCTCACCCGCTTTAAAAGGTCCTCGCGAGCATCAACCGGCGTATAAACCCGAAAATCCACTGCAACTGCCATCGTTCGTTCCTTTCTGCGTCCCTTAGTGAGCGGTCATCCCTTGTATCTGCACCAGCTTCGCCGAACCCGGCATCCGGTAGTCGGCACGCTTCCATTTCCGCTCCACTTCTACGCCCGTCTGCGGCGTAGGCTTGCCCGAATACCTAAAGTTGAGCGCCTTCAGAGGATTGCTTCCACGCTCTGGAAGCACCAGCATCTTCACCGCCGTCTCCTTGAACGCAGGCGTATCGGTCGCATCGTCGGTGTGCGAGCCGGTCAGCACATTTACCGGCCCCTCCTGTGAAAGCAGCGGCAAATAGACCTGTTTGCCCTGTACCCGAGCCGTCACCAGTACCTTGATCTTCAGCGACCCATACCGGCTCGTCACCCGCACCCACCGCCCGGACTCGATATCCCGCTCCTCGGCAAGCTCCGGCGAAACCTCCAGAAACCGTTCCGGCGTCTCCTCCTGAATGCCAGCCACGCGATGCGTCATGTTGCCTTCGTGGAAGTGTTCCAGCAAGCGCCCATTGTTGAGGAACAGGTCGAACTCCGCATCCGGGCTCTCCATCGGCGTGCGATACGTCAACGGGTGCAGCTTTGCCTTGCCATCCGGGAAGTTGAACCGCTCCAGATACAGGATCGGCTGATCCGTTCCATCCGGCGCCACCGGCCACTGCAGTGTCTTGTACCCTTCCAGCCGCTCATAGCTCACCCCCGCGTACAGCGGCGTCAAAGCAGCCATCTCCGCCATCATCTCGGAAGGATGCGTATAGCTCCATCCAGCTCCCATGCGATTCGCAATGTCCTGCGTGATCTTCCAGTCAGCCCGGCTCTCACCGAGCTCCGGCAGTGCCTGGTAGAGCCGCTGAATCCGCCGCTCCGTGCTGGTAAACGTCCCGTCTTTCTCAAGCGCCGGAGAAGCCGGCAGCACCACATCCGCATACCGGCAGGTCTCGGTGAAGAAGATGTCCTGCACCACGAAGAAGTCCAGCAGCTCGAACCCGCCCGCCACATGATTCGCATTGGAGTCGGCCGAGTTCATATCCTCGCCCGCAAGATACATCGCCTTCATCTTGCCCGAGTAGATCGCGTCCACCATCTGGTGGTTGTCCATGCCCTTCTCAGGCGGCAGCTTCGTCCCCCACGCGGCCTCGAACTTCTCCCGCACCGCAGCATCCGTCACCGGCTGGTACCCCGGATAGTTGTTCGGCATCGCACCGATATCGCCCGCGCCCTGCACGTTGTTATGCCCGCGCAGTGGATAAGCCCCACACCCCGGCCGCATGTAGTTCCCCGTCACCAGCAGCAGATTGCTGATCGCAGTCGACGAATCCGACCCCATCACATGCTGCGTAATCCCCATCGCCCAAAGCACGCACATCGTGTCTGCCTTCGCGATCTCCTCCGCCACCTCGATCAACGTAGCCATCGGCAGCTCACACGTAGCCGCCGCAAACTCCATCGTGAAAGGCTCCAGGCTCGCCCGGAACGCATCGATCCCATTCACCCACTGCGCCAGGAACGCCTTCTTCTCATAGCCCTGATCGAACATGTACTTGCTCATCGCGCACAGCCAGACCAAGTCCGTTCCCGGCTTTGGCCTGAAGTGAATATCCGCGCGCTCTGCAATCTCATGCTCTCGCGGATCGGCAACGACCAGCCTCTGCCCATGCAGCTTATGCGCCCGCTTCACCCGCGTCGCAAGCACCGGATGGCTCTCCGTCGTGTTGCTCCCGATCACCAGCACCAGCTTCGAAGCCGCAATATCCTCGATCGACCCCGAATCCCCGCCATACCCCACCGTCCGGAACAGCCCCATCGTCGCCGGGCTCTGGCAGTAACGCGAGCAGTTATCCACGTTATTGGTCCCGATCACCGCCCGTGCAAGCTTCTGCATCAGGTAGCCATCCTCGTTCGTAGCCTTCGACGAAACGATCACCCCAATCGAATCCGGCCCATGCTGCTCTTTCGCCTCGCCCAGCTTCTTCGCAACCAGCGTCAGCGCCTCCTCCCACGACGCCTCCCGGAACCCATTCCCCTCGCGGATAAGCGGCTTCTGCAGCCGATCCTTATGGTTCACATAGTCCCATCCAAACTTGCCCTTCACGCACGTCGAGATCGCATTCGCATCCCCATGCGCCGGCTCGATCTTCAGAATCTTCCGATCCTTCGTCCACACATCATAGGAGCACCCAACCCCGCAGTACGTGCACACCGTCTTCGTCTGCTTGATCCGTTCCTCGCGCATCTTGGCCTCGGTCTGCGAGACCTCCATCACCGCCCCATACCCCAGCTCCGGCTCGATCGCCTTGATCACATCGATCATCTTGTCCAGCGCCTTCGCCGGCAGCGACGTCAGATAACCCGCCTCGCCCAGCATCGACTTCTCCATCAGCGCATTGCACGGACAGACCGTAATGCAATGCCCGCAGGAAACGCAGCTCGACCCACCGATCTGCATCCCCCCATCCCAAAGCACGCGCGGTTGATCCAACTCCCACCCGATCGTCAGCGTCTCGTTCACCTGCACCGTCTGGCAAGCCTGCACGCACCGCCCGCAAAGAATGCACTGACTCGGGTCATACCGGTAGAACGGGTTCGACATATCGACGTCATATGGCTTCGGCTTGAACGGATGCTCCTGGTGCTCCACCTTCATCGCGACGGCCGTATTGTGTACCGTGCAGTTCTCGTTGTTGTTATCGCAGACCGTGCAGTACAGCATGTGATTGCCCAGAATCACATCGAACGCCTCAGCCCGCGCACTCGTCGCCCGCTTCGACTCCGTAACGATCGTCATCCCCGCCGCGACCTTGTGCCCGCAGGCCCGCACCAACTCCCCATTCACCTCGACCATGCAGGTGTCGCAGCTCTGAATCGGTCCCATCAACTCCGAGTGATAGCAGACATGCGGAATCTCTTTATCCCGCAGCACAGCCGTCAAAACCAGCTCGCCCACCCGAGCCTCAACCTCACGCCCATCCACAACAACCTTGACCTGTTCCGGGGAGTTCACTACAACGTGCGGCATTGCAACTTCAATTAGCGTTTCGTTCATCGTTCGAGCCTCACCAACGAATCGCGCCCGCACATCCGCCGGCAACGCTTCCTTGTTCATCTAACAGTGTCTCGGATCGGAGGCGCCTTTGGATGTTCGTTTCCTACACTCCTTTTCAAAAAAACCCGCTCGATTCCATTTTTGGGAAACATCACCCCCGCCCGCCCTTTCCTATCGTTATTCCCAGGGTGTACGTTGTCATTCCGTACAGAAAGTTTCTAATTACTCTCATACGTGTGCACCAACATGTAAAAATTAGGTTAATCTTCAGAACGACGGTGTCACATTTTGTCGAACAAACAGATCCCGGTTGAAGGCTTCAGATCGGTAGCATCAGTTTCTACCTATCGAGTCAACGCGTGGAGTGCGGAGCCCGCACCCGATGCGCTCGCGGTGGAAGAGCCACTCGAAATCCAGCTCACCTCAGGCCCATCCTCTGCTCGCGCCACAAAATCCATCACCGTCACCATGCGAACCCCGGGCCACGATCACGAGCTCGCCACCGGCTTCCTGCTCACGGAAGGCGTCATTGAAGACTCCGCTCAGATCCTCGCCATCACTACCGTTGCAGCGGACGCGCCAGACCCCAACTCTGGCAGCGCACTCCCAGCCTCCAGTCCCGGCAACATCGTACGCGTTGAGCTCGAACCGGACGTCATCGTCCGCACCGCAACCCTCGAGCGAAACTTCTACACCACCTCCAGCTGCGGCATCTGCGGCAAAGCCTCGCTTCTCGCCCTGCGCTCCGTCTGCCCCCCACGCCGTGCCAACACCTTCAGCATCGATGTCGACACGCTTTACACGCTGCCCGACACCCTCCACACCGCACAGCACATCTTTGAAGCTACCGGCGGCCTCCACGGAGCAGGCCTCTTCACCGCCCAGGGCGAACTCATCCTGACTCGTGAAGACGTAGGCCGCCACAACGCCGTAGACAAGCTCCTCGGCGCACAGCTCCTCGCAGACGCCGTTCCCGTCCGCGACAAACTCCTCATGCTCTCCGGACGCGCCAGCTTCGAGCTCCTGCAAAAAGCCGTGATGGCCGGCGTCCCCATGGTCGCCGCAGTCGGCGCACCCTCAAGCCTCGCCGTTCAGGTCGCACGCGACTTCGACATCACCCTCATCGGCTTCCTTCGCGATCGCCGCTTCAACGTCTACCATGGCATCGGCCACGTCGCCGGTCTCAACCCAGCCCCCAACTCAGTCCAGGAGGTCTGTGCATGAAACTCCGCATGAAAGAAAACTCCATCCGCCTGCGCCTCGTGCGTTCAGAGCTCGTCCGCCTTCAGTCTGGCGAGTCCATCCACGAAATCGTGCGCTTCGGCCTCGAACCGTCCCAGGCCCTGCACTACGCTCTCTCCGTCGCGGCTCAGCCGGAGCCTGTTTCCGTAGCCTTTCAGTCCTCGCAGATCTCCGTCACCCTCTCGCCCGATCAACTCCGCTCCTGGGCGGAAGAAAGCCAGGTCGGCATCTACGCTTCGCTCGCAATTGACCACACAACCACGCTCGAAGTCTCCATCGAAAAAGACTTTGCTTGCCTTGACCGTAGTGACGAAGACAACGCAGACACCTTCGCCAATCCACTCGCAGGGACGATCTGCTAACACATCGTCAGGAGGGCTCATCCTTGAAAGTGAACATCCGCTGTAGACGCACCATCCGCACCAACCTATTCGCCGCTCTGGCAGTCTCCACCCTTCTACCCGGCATCGTCTTTGCCCAAACCCCAGCCCCAAGCTCCGCTCCGGCGACAACCCCCGCGCAGGCGGGCCCGCTTTACGCGGATTACCCACAGAAACGCGGCAAGGTTCAACCCCTCCAATTCGAGACCCTACCCTCCTGGGCCACCCTCAACATGGAGCTCCGCGGTCGTACCGAGGGCCAGACCTCGATCAATTACACGGAGAACGGCGACCGCACCTACGAACTCACTCGTGTCTACGGAGGCCTGGAGGTGCGTCCCACAAAATACGTCACCGGCTACCTCCAGTTCATCGATACCCACGCCCTTGGCCTGCCGCTACACGTCGTTGCCGCCAACATGCGTGACGTCTTCGATCTCCGCCAGGGTTATGTCAACGTCCACCTCAAGCCCGGCAAGGTCCCCGTCGAACTCATCGCCGGCCGCCAGGAGCTCAAGTTCGACTCCGAACGCATCATCGGTATCAGCGACTGGACCAACAACAGCCGCTCCTGGGACGGTTTCGATGCACGCATCGGAGACAAGAACCGCATCGATCTCTTCTCGACCTCGGTCGTCGCTGTCCATGCCAGCTCGCTCGATAAGCACGGTGCAGGCCTCACCTTCCACGGGGCTTACGCCACGCTCGGCACCTGGGTCCCTCACGTCCGCCTCTCGCCCTATGTCCTCTTCCATGACGTCCGCGGAGTTACCAGCCAGCAGAACATAAAGGGCAACGAGGTCGAAACCACCTTCGGCGCAGAGGTCCAGGGCAATCTCCCCGCAAACTTCAGTTATGAGGCCAACGGCTCGCTCCAGCGCGGCAGCTACTCCAACGACTCCATCCACGCCGGCCAGAACTTCGATAAGCTTTGGTACACCGCCAAAACCCTCCCCTGGCAGCCTCGTCTCGGCGGCGAATTCGACTATGCCACCGGCAACGACCACAAGGATCTTACCCGTATCGGCACCTACGATCAGCAGTACCCCTCCAACCACAACGCCTTCGGCCTCGTCGATCTCTTCGGCTACCAGAATATCCGGCAGGAACGCATCAACCTGGACCTCGGCCCCACCAAAAATCTCTCGCTTCTCGTGCAAGGCGGCTTCCTCAACCTTGCAACAACAAAAGACAGTCTCTATTCCAGCAGCGGCTCAGTCACCATCAAAGCTCCCACCGCCGGCTTCAACAGCACGGACATCGGCAAGGAGTTTGACGCCTCCGCAAAATACGTCTTCCACGACTACATCGTCGCCAACGTCGGCGTAGGCCACCTCTTCCCCGGTCAGATGCTCATCGGCAACAACCACGGAGCAGCCGATACGATCGGATACTTTTCCCTTACCTACCGCTACCGGGTGGATAAGCACTCTCCAAAACCATAACCAGCACGACCTAAGAAAGGATTTCCATGTCTGACAATCAGAACAACCCACTCAGCCGCCGCAAATTCCTCGGCAACACTTCCGCGGCCCTCGCTGCCTTCGGTGCCCTTCAAGTGGCCTCCGGCCAGGAAGCTGTCCCCATCCGTTCCAAGGACCACCACCTCATCAACGAGACGGAGACCCAGCCCAAGAACAAGATGCTCGACGACCAGAACCCGTCGTCCAACTGGCCGCCTACAACCGATGCCGGTGGCCAGCAGCCCTTCAAGTACTCCTTTTCTCTCTCTCACAAGCGCATTGAAGGCGGCGGCTGGACCCGTCAGGTCACCGTCCGCGATCTACCGATCTCAAAGAAGATGGCCGGCGTTCAGATGCGCCTCATCAAGGGCGGCATCCGTGAACTCCACTGGCATGTCGGCGCGGAATGGGCCTTCATGATCGGCGGCAGCGCACGCATCACCGCGGTTGATCAGCAGGGCCGCGCCTTCGTCGACGACGTCAACGAAGGCGACCTCTGGGTCTTCCCCGGCGGCATCCCCCACTCCATTCAGGGCCTCGGCCCGGACGGCTGCGTCTTCCTCCTCGTCTTCGACGACGGTAACTTCAACGAGTTCGAGACCTTCCTCCTCACCGACTGGCTCCACCACACACCGCCTGAGGTCCTCGCCAAGAACTTCGACGTTCCCGCCTCCACCTTCGCCAATGTCCCGCCCAAGGAACTCTTCATCTTTGAGCGTGACCTCCCTCGTCCGCTTGCAGAGGAGAAGCACCAGGTAGAAGCCGTCACCGGCCCCGTACCTAACACCTTCGCCTTCTTCACCAGCAAGATGGCGCCCACCAAGGTGACGAAGGGCGGCTCGGTGAAGATCATCGATGCCAAGAACTTCCCCGCCTCCAACATCGCTGCAGCCATCGTCACCCTCAAGCCCGGCGGTCTGCGTGAACTCCACTGGCACCCCAACGAAGACGAGTGGCAGTACTACGTCAAGGGCTCAGGACGCATGTCGGTCTTCGCTGCCGGCGGCCGTGCCCGCACCATGGACTTCCAGGCCGGAGACGTAGGCTACATCGATAAGTCCACCCCCCACTTCGTCGAAAACACCGGCGACGAAGACCTCGTCTTCCTCGAAGTCTTCCCCACCCCTCACTACGAAGACATCTCTCTCGCAGAGTGGCTCGCCCATACCCCGTCGCGCCTCGTCAATGAGCACCTCGGCGTAGGCGAAGACTTCCTCAACAAGATCAGCAAAAAGGAAGCCGTAGTCGACCCCGAATAACCCACGAATACTCCGGGTACCCACGTCTCGATCCTGCGACGTGGGTTTTTTATTGCCCCTTACTTGCTCTTGGTGTGTCCGACGGCGGAGGGACTGCTTGCCACACTCTCCACCACAGCCCGCTCCCGCAGCAACTCCAGCAGCGTCCGCTCCTCCGTCCTCAGCGCCCGGACATGTTCTGTAATCTGCCGTTCCAGCTTCCGCTTCGCTCCCTCAGCCGAGATCGCACTACCCAGATAGGACTCTAGCACCGCCGGATGCACATAGCACTTCCGGCAGACCGAAGGCGTATTCCCCAGCCGCCCCGCCACCGCCGCAATCGCCTGCACGACATTCTTCTTCGCCTCGGATTCTGAACTGAACGGTTCAAACCCCCGCAACATCTCTGCAGCCAACACAGACCCCGCCCACGTCCTGAAGTCCTTCGCGGTAAAGTGTTCACCCGTAATCGCGTGCAGGTACTCGTTCACATCAGCCGAATCGATTGCATGATGATTCCCTTCCCGGTCGACATACTGAAACAACCGGTACCCCGGCAACTCCTCACACCGCCTCACAATGCTTGCCAGCCGGCGATCCTGAAGATCGATCGTGTGATGCACCCGGCTCTTGCCCTGAAAGCTGAACGTGATCTTTGACCCATCCACCTCGACATGTTTGTTCCGCATCGTCGTCAACCCGTACGATTTGTTCTCCCGCGCATATTCCGCATTGCCCACGCGAATCAACGTCGCCTCCATCAGGCTGATGATCGTCGCCAGCACCTTCTCCCTCGGCAGTCCTGGTAGCGCCAGATCATGTTCCACTCGCTTGCGAATCCCCGGCAGCGCTCCAGCAAACTGAATCATCCGCTCATACTTGGTCTCATCCCTCACCGTGCGCCAGTGCGGATGATATCGGCTCTGCTTCCGTCCCCTCACGTCCCGGCCGGTAGCCTGGAGATGTCCGTCCGCGCGCGCAGAGATCCACACGTCACTCCATGCCGGAGGGATCACCAACGACTTGATCCGCCCAAGCATCTTCGCGTCACGAACCGCCTTCCCCGCCGCGTCCACATACCGGAAACCCCCGGCAGTCTTCCGCCGATGAATCCCAGGCTCCGCATCCGTAACGTACCGCAGCCCCGCCGCCTCAGCCGAGGCCATCGGATCGCTCACCCCCACGTCTGCAGCCACCCGCTTGGAACGCCTGCTCACCGTTGACATCGAATCTCAGATGCCAGCCATCCAGGCGGCGTTACCGAGTGAAGTCGACCCATGTTCGTCGTGCCATAGCAAGCAGCCCTACAATTTTGCGATAACGAATATCGCAACCCGCAAAACAGTGTCCGCCAGTAGTGAAAGCTGATGTTACGATGAGCGAACGGAGCCTGATATTTGATATATGAGGCAACGATCCCATCTCCAGAACAACAGGACAACGCCCATGCCAGTGACCTTCTCTCGCTCTCTGATCCTGTGCCTTTGTGCATCCTTCGCGTGGTCCCAGCAGGCTCCCCTCGCCACAACTCCCGCGAAAGCCACGAACGATCAGGTTGCCGCCATGGTCGGACGCCTGGAGCTCGACCGCTATAAAGCCACCATCAAGGGCCTCACTCAGTTCGGCGACCGCCGCCAGGGCACGGACCGGAACCGCGCCGCAGTCGACTGGATCGAAGCTCAGTTGAAAAGCTACGGCTGCACCAACACGGAGCGGATCAAATACGACTACCAGCCACCCGCCCCCGGAGCCCCGCGCACCCCACGTCCCACCGATCCCACAGTCGGCCCCGGCGGCTCCCGCAAACGCGGCAACATCCAGCCCGACACCGTCAACAACGACCCCATGAAGCAGCCCGACGTGAAGCTCCGTCAGTTGAACACGCAGCCTTCCACCCCCGGTGAACGCGAGGAGGTCTACTGCACCAAGATAGGCTCCAAGCACCCGGACCAGATGTACATCCTCGGGGCACACATGGACGGCATCGGTTGGGGCGAGGCAGCCAACGACGACGGCTCCGGCACCGCCCTCGTCATGGAGCTTGCACGCATCCTCTCCATGCCCGACGTAAAAACCGATGTATCCATCCGCTTCGCCCTCTGGAACAACGAGGAAACCGGTCTCAACGGAGCCGCTGCTTACGTCGCCCAGCGCAAAGATCTACAAGGCATTGAATCCCCCGCAGGCTCCGGCAAGTACCCCGAACCCAAGTGGCTCGGCATGGTCCAGCACGACATGATGATGTTCGACCACGGCATGCCCCTGAAGGACGGCACCATGAGCAAACAGCAGCGCCCGGAAGCTGACGTCAACATCGAGTACCAAGTCACCAGCAAGTACGCCGACGAAGCCATGAAGATGGCCCAGAAGTTCCAGCTCGCCGACGATAAGTACGCCACCGACTACCCCGCCAATGTGGGCCCTCACATGACCAACACAGACTCCAGCCCTTTCATGGGACTGACGCCGTCACTCAGCCTGCGAGAGGTGGAGCGCGGCGCACAGATGGGAGCCGGCTGGGACCCCCAGCACCACCAACCCACCGACGTCTACTCCTTCTACAACGACGACGACTTCCGCCTGGGATTGAACTCCGCGCAAATCACTCTTGGAGCCATCGGCAATCTAAGCGGAGCCACCCTCACCGGAACCAGGTAACCTAACCAGCCACGCGTACCCGCACCTCACACCAGGTGCGGGTACGCGCTGTGCAGCCGCTCCGTGTAAAGCTGGCGCGCACGATCATAAGCCTCCCGAAGCTCGGGCCTGGGAGTTAGGGTCGCGTCCGCACTAATCTTCGCGCAGCGATCCGCAACCTCCACCAACGTGATCGCCCCCCCATATGCACGGCTGTAGGCGACCATCGCCTGCATAGCCGCGCCAAGACAGCCCGACTCTTCCTCCGCGGGAACGCGAACAGACGCGCCAGTCGCATCAGCTAGCAACTGCCTCCAGCCCTCGGACCGCGCACCTCCGCCGATCACCAGGATCACCTCAGGCCGCCTACCCTTCAGGATCAGGTTCAGCCCGCTCAGTATCCCAAAACTCACCCCCTCCACCGCCGCTCTGACCAAGTGCGACGCCGTATAGTTCATCGCGGAGATACCCACCAAAGACCCACGCGCCAAAGGCAGATCCGGCGTCCGTTCACCATTGAGGAACGGCAAAAAGGTCAGCCCGTCCGCACCAGGCTTGATCTCCGCTAGCGCCAGCTCAATCTCCTCCACAGTCTTGCCCAACAGGTTCAGTGTTCCCATCACAACATTGGTGGCGTTCATCGTGCAGACCAGCGGCAGCCATCCGCCGGAAGACGAGCAGAAAGGAGCAACCTCACCTGTCCGATCGTCGCTCGGATGATCCTGGTAGGAGTACACGGTCGAGGACGTCCCCAGGCTCATCGTCACGACGCCTTCCCGCACATTCCCTGTCCCTATCGCACCCATCATGTTGTCGCCACCACCACTAGAAACAATGCACCCGGGCGGGATACCCAACTCCCGCGCAACCTCTTCAAGCACCACACCAACCGTCTCTTCCGAACCCATCAGCGGAGGCAACGCACGGAACAATTGCCCCGTTCTACCATCGATCGCATCCAGCACCTCACGAGCCCACATGCGCGTACGCACGTCGAAGAATGCCGTCCCAGAGGCATCCCCGTACTCAGCCTTCATCTCTCCCGTAAGCCAGAAGTTCAAATACTCATGCGGCAACAAGATATGCCGGATTCGCTTAAAGTTCGCCGGTTCCACCTGCTTCATCCAGAGCAGCTTGCTGGCGGTATATCCAGTCAGCGGCAGGATGCCGAAGCGCCGCAGACATTCGTCCCTGCCACCCAGCAATTCGATCAACTCTGCGTTCTGCCCAGCGGTCTGCGTATCGTTCCAAAGCTTCGCCGGGCGGATCACCTCATACGCTTCATCGAGTACCACCAGCCCGTGCTGCTGACCGGAAACACCCAGCGCAGAAACCTCCGCAGAACCGGCCTGTCCCAGCGCTATCCGCACGGAGCTCTTCAGAGCCTCCACCCACCACTTCGGCTCCTGCTCCCGCGCACCGCTTTCACCTTCAATCAGCAGGTGTTTCGCATAGCCGCGACCAAGCGGGCTTCCATTCTCGTCCACCAGCAGAGCCTTGGTGCCCTGCGTTCCACAATCGATGCCTAAATACATAGCAACAGTCTACGTCTGAGCGGTGGGACGTCGTCAAAGCATCCACCCCTCAGAGGTAGCAGGCGTCCCCGGTTCAGCCTATGCCCGGAACGTCACTCGAACTGGCTCATTCACGCCGATCGCATCGCCAGGGCATTCGTCGCGCAGTCCCTGATCCAGACAGGGTTATCAATGGACTTGTCAGATCCCGATTGCCCGACGATCATCAAATGCAAGCTTCATCTGGAGGTCTCCATGCAAGAGGAACAAATTCGTGAAGCCCTGAACGCGCATTGGCACGCGTCGGCAATCGGCGATGCAGACTTGGAACACGATATCTACGATGACAACGCCATCTGCGATTATCCCCAGTCCGGTGAGCGGATCCTTGGACGAAAGAATCTGCAGGCCTTGCGGAGTCATCATCCCGGAAAGCCTTCCGGCTTCAACGTCAGACGCATGCTTGGAGAAGGTGATCTCTGGCTCACGGAGTACACCATCACCTACCAGGGTCGCCCCGCCTACACCGTGAGCATCATGGAGTTCCGTAACGGTAAGGTCATACACGAGACACAGTACTTCGCGGACCCTTTTGAGGCACCGGCCTGGCGGAGTCAATGGGTTCAGACCACCGCATAACGCCAGGTTTCTTTGGGCTTGCACATGCGGTCACAGCGCCGCCTTTATCGGAAGCCTGCAGAGCTACTGCATGAAGGTCCAGGCCTGGATTGCAAGCGACGTGTTCGGTGGCCCACCCGTTATCACGATGCTCATCTCTGGGCCGACGACATTGAAGCTATGGATGATGCCCGTGGTCGTCAGCGGGAACTGCAGCACCGTACCCCCCACGGTCTGACCGCTGAGTACACCCATGAAGACCTCCACCTGCATAACATGGCCGGCAATCGGTGTTCCCAAAAGCTCCAGGTTGATCTTGCTATAAGCCGCGACGTTCAGGATTCCTGCAATGCTGATCTCGCCCACAGCATTGAGCGTAAAGGTCTGGAAGTACTTGGTCAGAAGAGGCGTTGGCATGTTATTGCTCCGAAAGAGTTTTTGTGTCCCTGGCCCTTTCAGAGTCTATGTGCCGGGTTTGGCCCGCGCAACGGATTTCGCAAGTCACTCCAAATTTAGATCCCTTCGTCTTCCTCATCCCTCAACGCATAAACACGCTGAACCCGAGAGCCCCAAGAACAACTGCCGTAATCGCAGCAAACAGGATGTCTCGATCGCGCAGAAAGCTGATCAGCGATAGAACGACGCGCAAGATGGGCGTCGCCATGAGTACAAGGACGCCGATCTCGGCAATCCCTTGGCCGCGCTCCACTCCACCCCCTCCAGGGTGCATCATCATCCTAGCGATACACCGCAGGGATGAGTACGGAATCTGGCTTCCTTCAAAGCGATGGAAGGATGGATGCGTCATACCCGTCGCCGGCAGATAGAACAGATAGCCCAACACCCCGAAAGACACAGCCAGCAGAATGCCGGTTCTCAGGGTAATCGCAATTGCCGAAGATAATGCTTCATCATGCCTCTTCATAGTGTCCCCCGCACGCCCTTAACGATCATCTGGATTGCGATCATCCCGACAACAATCGCGAAGATTCTTCTCAGTGTCTTCACAGGCAAGCGTGGAAGCAGCCGAGCCCCCACCATGGAGCCGATGAGAACGCCGATCATCACAGGTACGGCCATCTGCGGAAGGATGTATCCGCGTTTGAAGTAGATCGTCGCACTCGCAACCGCAGTCACACCAATCATGAAGCTGCTCGTCGCAGTCGAGACCTTGAACGGCAGCCCCATCACACGGTCCATCGCAATCACCTTGAGCGCCCCTGAGCCGATGCCCAGCAGCCCTGAAAGCATACCCGCCACATACATCAGGCTTAGCCCCGTCCCCTCGCGCGAGACAACGTACTCCACTTCTTTTCCTTCGGCTCGATAAGTTCCCCCCAGACGCAAACGCCGTGAGAGACTTCCTTGATCTGCGACCACCCCGCCCTCAACGCGCGCCTGGCTCGCCTGCCAGGCAGAGTGGAGCAGCACCAACCCAAACAGAATTGCCAGGTAGGTCGTCGGAATCTTCCCCGAGATCAACGCGCCACTGATCGCCCCCAGTGTCGTAGCCACCTCCAGAAAGATACCGACACGAACGTTGCTGAGCCCGTCACGCACATACGCAGCGGCTGCACCGGATGACGTTGCGATAACAGAGATCAGGCTCGCACCAATCGCATACCCGATGTCGACGCCCAGCATAAGCGTCAACACCGGCGTCACAACAATGCCGCCTCCCAACCCCGTCAGCGCGCCAACCAGCCCGGCACCAATCGACGAGAGTAAGACGATACCGGTGAATACAAACAGAGTCATCCGACCCTCCTCAAAAATGCGGTTAGTGAGCAGTCCAACAGCTCCGCTAGCGGCCAATGACCTCTTGCTTCTCAGCAGGGATCTTGCGTATCGAGGCAGCGTCAAGATTGAGGTGCTCCCGCACCATCTGCGTCGGAAGCCGCCGGATCCAGTTGTTGAGTGAGACGTCCTGAAACTCGTCCGCCTTGAAGATCTCAAGGAACACCAGATCCGTGTCGCCCGTGTTCTCAATGTAATGACCGGCAACAGGCGGCACATACCCGACATCATTGGCATTGAAGTCCATCGTGCGTGCGCGAGACGTCGGCATAAACACAGTCATCCGCGCTTTTCCGGCAATATAAAACTGCCACTCCGACGCATTCGGGTGCCAGTGCATCTCGCGCAACCCACCGGGCTTTACCGTGACCAGCCCCGCGGCAATGCTCTTCGAAACAGCAAAGTTATGCGAGTCAACCACCCGCACCTCACCGCCCGCAGTCTTCTTAGTCGGAGCCATCGCCTTCAGCTTGAAAGTGTACTGCTGGGGCGCCTGCACGCGCGCACCGCCAACCTCCGCACGGTCCGCCGCGAGCGATCCCGGAAGCTCAGACGGAAAGATATACAGCTCGTCCTTCGGTAGCTTAGCCAGTTCACTCGGATCCAGACCAAGGTTCTTCGCCAGCACCTCATCCGGTGTATGCGCGATCCACTCAGAAAGCAAGAAGGTCCCATCCTCAGAGAACATGCCCTCATCGAACACCAGCAGAAACTCGCAGCCATCCGGCCCCAGCCCTTGAATCGAATGAGGAAATCCAGCCGGGAAGAACCATAGATCTCCCTCTTCCACATCGTCGATGAAAATCGTTCCATCCGGATTCAGCACCGTCACCCGAGCCTTACCCGTCAGCATATAAGCCCATTCATCAGCGGTATGCCAGTGCAGTTCGCGGAAGCTCCCTGCGGTGAGGCGCATATTCACACCCGCAATGTCCTTTGAGGAAGGCAGCTCGCGAGCCGTCACCTGATGCGTCCAGCCGCCCTCCTGCACCCGCTTATGGGCCAGGTCGAAGGAGTACCAGATCGGCCCTACATCTCCGTGGTCCGTATCAGGAGGCGTGTTGGAGTTGGGGTTCTGCTCTAGCAGCGTCTTATTCTCCTGCCCCGGATTGCTCGCCGAGTGATCACCTTCCGCCTTGTGAACTTGTGCACGCTCTTGCCCCTGTGCAACTGCAGCCAACGCCACCGTGGCAAGCGCAACGGAACCCCGCCCCAGGAAGTTCCTGCGGGACGTATCGATACCAGTCTCTTGATCCTTCGTAATGTTCATGCTTGAGGCTCCTTTGCGATGCACATCGTCTGACTGCATCGACTCCCTCATTAGAGGAGTTGGCCATCAATCCGTCCATTCGAATGAACCGTATGCAGTAATCAGATTTTCTGATTACTGCTTTCAGAGAATTTTAGGTCGCCGCGCAAGTGAAATGAAGTTGCCCACAAGCCGCGACTGCTGCCCTTCCTTCACGGCAATCGCAATCTCGGATCGCAAGGCTCCTGGCAGGTTCTTCACCACCACGCCACGTCCCTGTGCCAGCACAACCGACCTCGGCAGAATCGCCACACCCTGTCCCGCAGCAACCAGTGCAATGGCGGTGTACATCTCACCCGTCTCCTGCACGATGTTCGGCGTAAACCCTGCCGCGGAACACAGAGAAACAATCTGATCGAAGAAGCCCGGAGCCCACTTGCGCCCGTAAGCCACAAAGCGTTCCTCCCGTAGGTCGCCCAGTGAGAACTTGCTCTTCGTAGCGAGTCCGTGATGCACCGGCAGCACAACAACAAATGGCTCCTTATGAATCGGAAGGAAGTCCAACCCCTTATAGTTGACCGGCAGCCTGACGAATCCAACATCCAACCCATTCGCCGAGAGCTGTTCCAACTGGGTGCTACTCCGAAGATTGATCAGATCCAGCTCCACTAGCGGGTAGCGAGTCTGGAACGCAACCACGATCTTCGGCACAATCTCCAGCGCTGCGGACGAAACAAATCCAATCCGTAGCTGACCGATCTCACCTAGCGATGCCTTCCGCACCCGTTCAATCGCCTTGGCGGCACGCGCCAGCGTCTCACGCGCCTCGTCCACGAACACCACGCCGGCATCTGAGAGCCGCACACTCCGTTTGTTTCGGATAAACAACAAAAGCCCCAGCTCTTCTTCGAGCTGCTGAATCTGAGCCGTGAGCGCTGGCTGTGAAAGATGCAGCCGCTCAGATGCGCGCACAAAGCTCAGCGCCTCAGCCACGGCAAGAAACGATCGAAGATGACGAAGCTCCACGAAATACCTCATGCCTGAGCAAAATTGGTATTCGCTCTCAGTAAGCCGATACACCACTTCCGCATATCTTATTTCACGTCTCTCCAAGCGATATGATTGCATCACGAAATAAATCAACAAGGGGAGCCGCTTGAAAGCTGTGGGCCGCACACATGGTGTTCGCCGGATCGATCTCTCCTCCGTCCAGCTCGCCTCCAGCGAGGTCGCCCGGGAGATCAACCGCGATATCGTCCTTGAGCTCATCCGTCTCCGTCAACCCGTCTCCCGCGTCGATCTCACCAAGCTCTCCGGCCTCCAGCCCAGCACCATAGGAGCCATCGTCGAGCAGTTGATTGAAGAAGGCTGGGTCAGCCAAGGCGCAGTCGTCCAGGGCTCGCGCGGCCGCCCCTCCATCATGCTCGCCGTCAACGACGCCATCGTCACCTTCGCCCTGGACCTCCGGCCCGATAGAGCCATCCTCGCCGTCGTCGATCTCAGCGGCCGCTTTCTCTCCCGTGAAACCGTCATGACCGTCTCCGACGCTCAATCCACCGTGGACCGCATCGTCAGGAAGATCACCTTCCTCCGCACCCGCCACGCAGACAAGTCCTTTGAAGGCATCGGCGTCTGCGTGCCCGGCCGCGTAGACCCTGCGACCCAGCGCATCCTGCTTGCGCCCAACCTCCAGTGGCACGCCTTTGACCTCAGAGCCGCGCTTGAAAAAGCAGCCAAGCTGACCGTCGAGATGGATAACGACGCCAACGCCTGCCTGCTCTCAGAGTCCTGGAACGGCCACCTCGCAGGCGTGCGAGACGTTGTCCTCGTTGCCATCTCGGAGGGCATCGGCACGGCCATCCTCGCAGGCGGCCAGTTGCACTCCGGCTTCCAGGGTCTCGCCGGGGAGTTCGGTCACATCCCCATAGATCCCACCGGGCCCGTCTGCGGCTGCGGCCAGCGCGGCTGCTGGGAGATGCTCGCATCCTCCCGCGCCGCTCTCCATTACTACCGTGAGCTCTCCCCCCGCTCCCCCGTCATCGATATCTACCACTTGCTCCGCCTCACGGAAGAAGGAGATAAGCACGCCATCGCCGCCGTCACCCGCCAGGCCCAGGCGCTCGGCAAAGGTCTCCGCCTCATCACTGCGGCCCTCGCTCCGGAACTCATCCTCATCACGGGTGAGATCACCTCCTGCTGGCATCACTTCGGCCCCATCATCCAGGCGGAGCTTGAAGCCACCATGCTCGCCGGCCCGGCACCAAAACTTGCCACTGCGGGCGATGGAGAACTCGCCCGCCTCCAGGGCGCAGCCGCCGTGCTCCTGCAACGCCATGCCAGCTACCATCGCTCCACCCACTCCCCACGCGCAGAGCGCAAAGTCCCGTCGAACGCCCTAGTCCCGTCGCCCGTTTGAAGCCGTCTTTCCTTGACACACTCAAACGTGAAAAGATATTTTCGGGACGCGCAAGAAAACGACTCATCTACGTCTCAGCCTCACTCTCAGCATTAAGCAGGAGCTCTTCAGCATGCGATTCATCTCAGCCGCCCTCATCCTCTTGGCCGCGACCGCCGCCTCCGCGCAAAATGGCCCCCAGAATAGCCATCAGGACGCAAAGCCTCTGCCCTATATGGACCCTGCTCTCACCACCCAGCAGCGTGTCGACGATCTCGTCTCCCGTATGACCCTTGAAGAGAAGGTCTCTCAGACCATCAACTCCGCGCCCGCCATCTCGCGCCTCAACGTCCCTGAGTACGACTACTGGAGTGAAGGCCTCCACGGCATCGCACGCTCCGGCTACGCCACCATGTTCCCCCAGGCCATCGGCATGGCCGCCACTTGGGACGCGCCACTCCTTCAGCAGATTGGTGACGTCATCTCCATAGAAGCTCGCGCCAAGTTCAACGAAGCCATCCGCCACAATATCCACTCCATCTACTACGGTCTCACCATCTGGTCCCCCAACATCAACATCTTTCGCGATCCCCGCTGGGGCCGCGGCCAGGAGACCTACGGCGAAGACCCCTTCCTCACCGGCCGTCTTGGCGTAGCCTTCGTCAAAGGCATTCAGGGCCCGGACCCCAATTACTTCCGAGCCATCGCCACGCCAAAGCACTTCGCCGTCCACTCCGGCCCGGAGTCCACACGACACAGCGCCAACATCGAACCCACCCCGCACGACCTCCACGACACCTACCTCCCCGCCTTCCGCGCCACCATCACGGAAGCCCACGCAGACTCCATCATGTGCGCCTATAACGCCGTCGAAGGCTCCCCCGCCTGCGCCTCCAAGCTCCTCCTTCAGGACACCCTCCGCCGCGACTGGGGCTTCAAGGGCTTCGTCACTTCGGACTGCGGAGCCATTGACGACTTCTACGCCACTGATTACCCCAGCCACCACACCTCTCCGGACAAGGAGGCCGCTGCAGCCGCAGGCATCAAGGCCGGCACTGACAGCAACTGCGGCCAGACCTACCTCACCCTAGGCAGCGCAGTAAAGAAAGGCCTCGTCACAGAGGCCGAAATCGACACCGCCCTCAAGCACCTCTTCACCGCTCGCTTCCAGCTCGGCCTCTTCGATCCCGCAGCCAAGGTCGCCTTCAACGCCATCCCTTTCTCAGAGGTCAACAGCCCCGCCCATCAGGCCCTCGCTCTCAAAGCAGCGGAAGAGTCCATCGTCCTTCTAAAGAATGACGCCCACACCCTCCCCTTTAAGCCCAGCGTCCGCACCATCGCCGTCATCGGACCCAGCGCCGCCACCCTCAACAACCTTGAAGGCAACTACAACGCCATCCCTCTCCATCCCGTCCTCCCGCTCGATGGCATCCTCACCCAGTTCAAGTCCTCCAAGGTCCTCTACGCCCAGGGTTCATCCTTCGCAGACGGCGTAGCCATCGCAGTCCCCCGCACCGTCTTTCACTTGGACATGACATCACCCGAGCAAGGCCTCAAAGCCGAGTACTTCGCCACGGACTCCTTCGACGGCACCCCCGTAGCCACCCGTATCGACAAGCAGATCGACTTCGACTGGAACTCCGCCAGCCCCATTCCAGGCGCACCAGCGGAAGCCTTTGCCGTCCGCTGGTCCGGCACCATCGCCATGCAGGCCCCCGGCGCGTACGACTTCCAACTCCTCCTCACCCACTGCTACCCCTGCAACGATCACGAGCGCTTCGACGTCTACCTCGACGGCAAATCCGTAGGAGACTTCGCAGCCGCCAATAACGAGTACCGCCCCATCGGCAAGTTCACCCTCAACCTTCCCGATACCGCACGCCACGCCCTCCGGGTCGAGTACCGCCACAAGGCCCACCTCTTCGGCGCCGGCATCACCCTCGCCTGGGTCCCCAAACCCGGCGCTCTCCTGCCGGAGGCCGTAGCCGCAGCCAAAAAGGCAGATGTAGTCGTAGCCTTCCTCGGCCTATCGCCAGAGCTTGAAGGCGAAGAGATGCCCATTCACATCGAAGGCTTCGCCGGCGGAGACCGTACCGACATCAAGCTTCCCGCAGCCCAGCAGCAGATGCTGGAGGCCGTCGCGGCCACCGGCAAGCCACTCGTCGTCGTCCTCCTCAACGGCAGCGCGTTGGCCGTCAACTGGGCGAACGATCACGCCGCCGCCATACTGGAAGCCTGGTACCCTGGCCAGGCCGGAGGCACCGCCATCGCGGAGACCCTCGCAGGCAAAAACAACCCCGCCGGCCGCCTTCCCGTCACCTTTTACTCCAGCATCGACCAGATACCCGCCTTCGACGACTACAGCATGGCCAACCGAACCTACCGCTACTCCAAAGCCAAGCCTCTCTTCGAGTTCGGCTATGGCCTCAGCTACACCACCTTCACCTACTCCAACATCAAGCTCTCTACGCAAACCCTCCACGCAGGCGACCCCCTCACGGTCGAAGCCGACGTCAGGAACACTGGGCGTGTCGCAGGCGACGAAGTAGCGGAACTCTACCTCACCCCGCCCCACACCGCAGTCTCCCCCCAACGTGCCCTCAGCGCCTTCACCCGTGTCCACCTGGCACCCGGCGAACTTCGCCACGTCACCTTCACCCTGGACCCCCGCACCCTCTCTCAGGTCGACGAAAAGGGCGCTCGAGCTGTCACACCCGGAAACTACACCCTCTCCGTCTCCGGCACCCAACCAACCTCGCAAACGCCAGCTATCCCTTTCACCATCAATGGCATACAGCCTCTCCCACACTAAAGGACGCACTCATTGACGAGTGCGTCCCATGGTGAGCTCAAGTTGTCTGCAATGAAGACTTTGCAGGAGATGTCCAGACCTAAAGCATCTGTTTTGAAGACTTTGCGAGATTTGACGGGGGAGGGGGGGGTACCCTCCCTACAAACTCCGCATCAACAGATTCTCAATCTGCTCCTGCCGCCCCGACCTCGGCTTCGGATCGATCCCCTCAGCCTCCGCCTTGGCCGCAATCGCCTCCAGCGGCATACTCCCGTTCAGCATCGCCTGCGCCTCCGGCGTCTGCCATCCCGCATACCGCTTGGCGACCACCTGGTCATACTTCCCTGCCTCGATCAGACCCGCCGCCAGCAGGAACCCACGCGCGCATAGGTCCACCCCCCCCACATGCGCCGCCACCACATCCTCCCCCTCAAACGACTGCCGCCTTACCTTCGCGTCGAAGTTGCATCCGCCCTTACCCAACCCGCCAGCCTTGATGACGTGATACATCGACATCGTCATGCTCTGCAAGTCGTTTGGGAACTGGTCCGTATCCCACCCAAGCAAGGGATCGCCCCGGTTGATATCCAGAGACCCCAGTATCCCCAGGCTGGCCGCCGTGGCAATCTCATGCTCGAACGTATGTCCCGCCAGCAGAGCATGGTTCGCCTCCAGGTTCACCCGGACCTCGTTCTCCAGCCCGAACTGCTTCAGGAACCCATACACGGTAGCCGTGTCGAAGTCATACTGGTGCGCCGTCGGCTCCTTCGGCTTGGGCTCCACCAGGATCTGTCCTTCAAAGCCGATCTTGTGCTTGTACTCCACCACCAGCGTCAGGAACCGCCCCAGTTGCTGGATCTCCTGCTTCAGGTCCGTATTCAGCAGCGTCTCGTAACCCTCACGCCCACCCCAAAGCACATAGTTCGCCCCCCCCAGCGCCTTGGTCACATCCATGCAATGCTTGACGGTCGTCGCGCTATACGCAAAGATCTCCGGGTCAGGATTGGTAGCCGCCCCCGCCATAAAACGCGGATGCGAAAACAAATTCGCCGTGCACCAAAGCAGCTTCGCCTTGCTCCCTTCCATCTTCCGGCCCAGGTACTCCGCCATCTCATGAAAGTTCGCCAGCGACTCCTTCAGTGAGTCGCCCTCCGGCGCAATATCCCGATCGTGAAACGTATAGAACGGCAGGTCCAGCACTCGGAACAGATCGAACGCCGCATCCGCCTTCGCCTTCGCCGCGGCCATCGGATCGCCGCCCGCCATCCATGGCCGGTGGATCGTAGCCGCCCCAAACGGATCGCTTCCATTCATCGCCAGGCTATGCCAGTACGCCACCGCAAACCGCAGATGCTCGCTAAGAGGCTTGCCCGACACCACCCGGTCTGCGTCATACCAGCGATAAGCCAACTCATTCTCACTCGCCTCGCCCTCAAAGCGAACTGTTGGCAGATCCTCAAAAATAGTCTTCGTCACAAACATCCTCCTGGTGAAAGCTAGCTGCTAACCGCCGGGCGACCCCGCATCCCGGCCGATTGTCTCGAACAAGTCTACTGGAAAGCAAAACTTTATTCGGGACACGAGATAAATACCGCCCTGACCAATCTCAATCCAGCTTTCACCAGCGAATCGACGGACACGGCATGATTTGAGGATCGGCGTTGACAGTTAGGAGTCGCAGCTAATAGAGTTCCCGGCGAAACAATATTTCATTAGAAAACTGCATGAGGCTTCCCCCATGTCCCTCCGCGCCTCCAGACTCGCTCTCCTCCCCGTCTCATTCCTCACACTCGCCATGATCGCCGGGAGCGCACTGGGACAACTCTCCACCACCGCGACGATCAGCGGAACAGTCACCGACGCAACGGGTGCCGTAGTACCGGACGCGGACATCCTCATCACCTCCACCGACACGCGCGTGACGACCTCCCGCAAATCCACCAGCGATGGAACCTTCGTCGTCCCTGGCTTGACCGTGGGAACCTACAGCATCACAGTCACCAAGACCGGCTTCGGCAACTACACCGCCACCGGCATCATCCTGCATCCCGCCGTCACCTCCACCGTCAATGCAGGCCTCACCGTCGGTTCAACCAACACGTCCGTGGAGGTCTCAGCGGTCGCTTCCCTCGTCGAGACCTCCACCGCTGAGAACAGCAACTCGGTGGACGCCGCACAGGTCAATACGCTGCCCATCAACGGCCGTAACTACCAGGGCCTCGCAACCATGATGCCCGGCGCGCAGAACACCTCCGCCGGCACCGCCCTGACCACCGGTGGTCGATCCACCAACAACGTCCTCTCCGTCAACGGCATGCAGCAGAACAAGACCTTCTACGCGCTGGACGGTGTCTGGAACGAGAACACCGGCAATATGAACCAGACCTCAGTCGTGCCCAACCCGGACTCGCTCGGTGAGGTCCGCGTCCTCCAGAACAATTACAGTGCCCGTTACTCCCTCATGGGCTCGTCGGTCGTCCTGCTCTCCACCAAGAGCGGCACCCGGGACTTCCACGGCACCGCCTGGGAGTTCATCCGCAACGAAGACCTCAACGCCAAACCCTTTTTCTCCACCGCCATCCTGCCCTACAAACAAAACATCTTCGGCTATAACATCGGCGGCCCGGTCTTCATCCCGAAGGTCTACAACCGCGACCGCAACAAGACCTTCTTCTTCTTCTCCGAGCAGTTCGTCATTCTGCACCAGACCCCCACAGGCGCGATCACGGGCATCACCCCCACGGACAACCAGCGGGCAGGCATCTTCGGCACTCCAATTACAAACCCCGCCACCGGCAAGCTCTTCCCTCAAAACACCGCTGGCCAATACGTCATTCCAGCCGCCACCATCAACACCAACTCCACTGCCTTTGTTAACGCGCTCTATCCGCACGCAAACTATTCAAGCGGAAGTCTGAATTACATCAACACAGTCCCGCAGGTCACCAACCAGCGCGACGACGAGATCAAAATCGATCACGACTTCTCATCTAAATTCCACCTCCTCGCCGAATACCTGGACGAGTATCAGAAGTACCAGCAGAACAGCCTTTCCGGCGCACAATCCGGTGAAGTCTACAGCACCAACGGCGAGACCGACTTTACCCACAACAAACTCGCACAGGTCTCGCTCTCCCAAGTCCTCACCCCGAATCTGGTCAACACCACCAACGTCGCAATGAATATCTTCGATCTTGACCTGAACCTCACAGGCACAGCCCTCAACACTCAGGTGCCGGGCTTCAACCCCTCCCTGCCCTTCGCGGGTTACATCTCCAATCGCATCCCTCTTGTCACCTTCTCCGGCGGCATTGGACCCGAAGGCATTCCGGCCGCCCGCCCGTTGACCCATGCGGCTGACCTTGACGACACCGTCGGCGACGACGTCAGCTATCTGCATGGACGGCACTTCATCCAGGGCGGCGTCACCATCGTCTTCAACACCAAGCGCCAGAACGTCTCCTCTGCTACCAACGGCCAGTTCACCTTCACCGGCAGCACCACCACGCCCACCAAGGCAACCGATGCCACCACAACACAGAAGGCACAGGCCACGACTCTCGACGATGCCTTCGCCGACTTCCTGCTCGGTAGCGCCGCCACCTTTACCCAGACCAGCGGACAACCACGCGTGGCCGTCCATGGCATGGAGGTCTCTCCTTATCTTGAAGACCGCTTCAAGCTCACCAAAACCGTAACCGTAACCGCCGGCCTCCGCGGATACTACATGCCCCTTCCATACGGTCCACCCAAGTTCGAGACTAACTTCATTCCCACGTCCTACTCGCTGGCCGCGGCTCCAACCGTCGCCGCCAGCGGTGCGATTACCAATAGCGCAGCATCCTCCGCAAACCCACTCAATGGCCTCGTCACCAACGGACCCGGCACCGGAGTACCGCAGAACTTCTCCGGCGCACATACGTGGTACGCCGGTCCCGTCTTCGGCCTTGCATGGGACGTCTTCGGAGACGGAAAGACCTCCTTCAAGGGCGGTTATGGCATCACCTTCACCCGCGTCTTTACCAATCAGGACTGCTCCTTCGCCTGCGCGGTCAACCCTCCGGCCATCCAGTCCGTCAGCCTCGTCAATCCAACATTCCCGGCAGTCGTTGGCACCGGCGCCGTCAGGCCCGCTACCATTGCAGCGGTCTCCGCAGCGGACCAGAACATCCAGGCGACACAGGTGCAGTCTTACTCCGCCGGGGTACAGCATGAGTTTCCGCACAACTTCATCGCCTCCGCCACGGGAGCCTCTTCTCAGGTACGCCATCTGCTTGGCACCTGGAACTACAATCAGTCCCTGCACACCGGCGTCTACGACTTCGACCCAAGCATCAACAGCGGCAGTGTGAGCCCCTACTACTACCAGCCCGCAGGCTTTGCCACTCCGGCACAATTCAGCCCCTACCCCGGCTATGCGGCGATCACCACATACACCTCGCGCCAAAACCAGAACTGGAACGCGCTGGAGCTGAGCCTGAAGCATCCCGTCACCAAGGGTCTCTTCGCAACCGTCGCCTATACCTACTCGCATGACCTCTCCACCTTCACCAGCGGCACCTACAGTGTCGTCGATCCCTACAACCCATCCCGCTACTACGGCAACGCTGAAGGTCTCGACTGCCGCCACTCCATGGGCATCACCCTCATCTACGACCTGCCCATCTTCGAGAACTCCAGCGGCCTCTCCCACAAGCTTCTGGGTGGTTGGAAGTTCTCAGACATCACCACCCTCCGCAGCGGCACAGCTCTGACCCCCGGTCTAAGCGTAGCCACCCAAGGCAACGCCGTTCGCCCGGACAAAGTTGTAGGTACCAGCATCGTCGGTCCACACATCAAGGCACAGTGGTTCAACACCGCAGCTTACGTCAGGCCTGCCAATGGCTTCTACGGCAACGCCGCCACCGGCAGCGTACGCGGCCCGGGCCTCGTCGACTTCGACATGGCCCTCTACAAGGAATTTCACTACAACGAAACCACGTACTTCGAGTTCCGCGCCGAGTCCTTCAACACCTTCAACCACACCAACTTCACCACCATTAATACGACCTTCGGGGCCTCAGCCTTCGGCCAAGCCACCAACGCAGCCGACCCCCGTATCCTGGAGTTCGCAGGCCGCGTTCACTTCTAACGAAAGCTAGACAGCCAACAAACCACTTGAGCCTTCTGCACCGCCCTCATGGCGAGAGCGGTGCGGAAGCCAGGCTTGGCTCGGCATCCCTCACCCAGCCGACAACCCACCTGCTCGGTATCGCAGCGACCCCACACCTAAATTTGCACGGCTCTCTCTCATAGCCACGAACCTGCGTCCTCCGCTCGGCAAAAGCAGCCACCAGCAAACGGAGCTCATCAATATCTGATCGTCAGTAAGAAAATTGTTGTGCTTTTTCTAATATCTGATATGTTTCAGAATAATCTTCGACATTTGAGCGACTGCGGTCGACTCTAACTTCTCTTCGTGAATGCCTTTGAGCTTCAACCATCCGATGAAAACGAAGGAAGCTTGACGATTTTACGAGGCGCAATTATGGTCGGACACATGCACCTAAAGTTCACCGAGGCGTTATTGCAGCCCTTCTCCCTGAAGCTGGCTCTCTCTGCTTGTCGTTGTTGTAGCTGACCCTGGCGCGCCTGCTCGCTGACTGGCACTCTCGTCGTGGCGACCAGGAATATAAGTCGCAGATCGACACAGTTGCATCCGCTCCGGAGTGCTTCCTGCCTGGGTGGTCGAATCAAAGTAATCCATTCTGATAAGGGCTCTGGCTTCTCTCCGGGAAGACCGTAGCCCTGTCTCTCACGCCGTATTTCGCACTGATGAGCAATCATCACGCAAGATCGCAGGAGTGTATCGAACACATGGCAGATCAGAAAAAGATACCGGGCCGCACAGCCTTCCGATGGGGACTTCTTGGGCTGCTCAGCCTCGCCTCTTCCACCTCCGCCATCCGGGCGCAGCAGGTCACCACCCCTGAGCAAGCATTCGGATTCGCACCGGGCACAGACCGCAAACTTGCCGACTGGAAGGAACTGACGACGTACTACCAGACCCTGGCGAAGCAGTCCAAACGAATCAAGTATGAAGAGTTGGGCAAGACCACCGAAGGCCGGCCGTTCGTCGCGCTGACCATCTCATCCGCCGAGAATATGGCTCACCTGGAGGACTACCGCAAGATCCAGCTAGCCCTCGCCGACCCGCGCGTGACCACGGAAGCGCAGGCCAAGGCACTCATCGCCCAAGGCAAGACGGTCCTGGTCGTCACCTGCAACATCCACTCCACGGAGATCGCAAGCTCGCAGAGCGCCGCCGTCTTTGCCTATCGTTTGGCAACGGAGGACACTCCAGAGATCAAGGCGATCCTCGACAACGTCATCATTGTCATGGTGCCCTCCCAGAACCCCGACGGCGAACAACTCGTTGTCGACTGGTACAAGAAGTACCTCGGAACCCCCTACGAAGGCACCTCGCCCGTCGTCCTCTGGCACCACTACACCGGGCACGACGACAACCGCGACTGGTATGCGTTCACTCAGGTAGAAACGCAGCTCACCACTGACAAGGTGATCAACGCATGGCGGCCCCAAATCCTCTACGACATCCACCAGATGGGTGCGTACGGCCCCCGCATCTACCTGCCGCCCTGGGTCGATCCCATCGATCCAAACATCGATCCCCTCCTCGTCTCTTCCATGAACTCGCTGGGCACGGAGACGGCGCTCGAGATCTCGGAGACCGGCAAGCAGGGCGTGCTCATCGACGGCGTATACGATATGTGGTCGCCCGCCCGCCACTACATGGCCTATCACGGTGCACTCCGCGTACTCACGGAATCCGCCAGTGTCAACATCGCCAGTCCCATTGACATCCCGTTTGAGAAGCTCGACCGCGGCATCGGCTATGACGCAAAGGTAGCCGCCTGGAACTTTCCTGACCCGTGGAAGGGGGGAACATGGCGCCTGGGCGATATCGTCAACTATCAGATCGACGCGTTCTTTTCGATCGCAAAGAACGCAGCAAACAACCGTGCCCGCTACCTCACGGACTTCTACCACATCAACCAGCACGCAACGGAGCAGAAGTACGGCGGCCCTTACGCCTACGTGATCCCGGCAGAGCAGGTTGATCATGCGGCCACTGCACGCATGATCGATATCCTCCGTCGCGGACTGGTTGAGGTCACACAGGTCTCCGCCCCCTTCACAGCCGGAGGCAAGACCTACAGCGCGGGAAGTTACGTTGTCGTGCTCGCCCAGCCATACGGACCCTTCGCCAAAACTCTGTTGGAGGTCCAGCACTATCCCAACATCGAGCTATACCCCGGCGGCCCGCTGCGTCGCCCCTACGACGTCACCGCCCAGACCCTGCCGATGCTCTTCGGCGTCAACGCGGATGCAGTCGCGGACAAGTTTGCGTTTCAGGGGAAGCGCGTCTCGTGGGCAACCGCTACCGGCCACTTTGAAGCGTCACGCTCCGCGCCCGGCTACCTGCTGGAGGACACCGATAACGCCGGCTACTACGCTCTGTTCGCTCTGTTGAAGGATGGCGTCAAAGCCTACCGCCTGACCAGCGGCAATGAGTCCGCAGGCACCATCTACCTCCCCCGGCAGGATGGCCTGGACGTAAAGCTGAAAGCCGTGACGGCAAAGTTCGCCATAGAGATCAAACCACTCACCACCAAGCCCACAGGCACCGCATTGCTCGTCACCATGCCCCGCATTGCGATGTACCAAAGCTGGGTCCCATCCATGGACGAAGGCTGGACACGCTGGATCTTCGACCAGAACAGCATTCCCTACACCCGCGTCGTAGACGCCGATATCCGCAAGGGAGATCTCAAGAGCCGCTTCGATGTCCTCCTGCTGCCGGATGAAGCGCCTCGCGCCATTCTGCATGGTTCCGGCGGACGTGAAGAAGGCGGAGGTGGACCCAAGCCGCCACCGGAGTTCACCGGCGGCATGGGCGATGACGGCTGGGCAAACGTAAAGGAGTTCACGGAAGGCGGCGGCACCGTAGTCGCCTTAAACAAGGCATCGCAGCTCTACACGACGCAGAACTCTGCCGGCGTGAAGAATGCGCTCGATGGCATTGCGAACAAGGACTTCTACATCCCGGGCTCCATCCTTGAGATAGCCGTTGACCCTCAGAACCCCATCGGCTTCGGCTCAAAGCCCAAGGTCCCCATCTTCTTTGAGTTGAGCCCCGTCTTCAGCCTGGACGACGCGAAGAACTCCATCGCCACATACACAAGCGATAAGCCGCTGCTCAGCGGATGGCTGCTCGGCGGTAAGTATCTCGCTGGCAAAACTGCTTTGGTGGACCTGAAGCAGGGTAAAGGTCATGTGGTTTTATTCGGATTCCGGCCCCAGTACCGGGCACAGTCTGAGGTCACCTACAAAATGCTGTTCAACGCCATGCTGCTGTCAAACTCGACGGCCACAGACTTACCCAGTAAGTAAAAGTTTTTACAGCTGAATTACCTATCTATTTTGCGTTGATTTGAGGAGGCACAAAAATGCAGCGACTCAGAACCTTCAGAAACTATCTTGCTTCTTTCCTGTTTCTTATCGCGCTCACGCTTGGCTTGTCGACACAGGCATGGTCCCAGGCCGCCACGGGAGGTGGCCTGCGCGGAACCGTAGTCGATCCATCCGGCGCCGCCATCCCCGGCGCCAAGCTGATCCTGAAGTCCAGCGGCACCGGTGCTGTCCGCGATCTTTCTTCCACCTCCACGGGCCTCTTCAGCTTCCGCGATATCGACCCAGGCAAGTACACCATGGTCGTAACGGCACCGGGCTTTCAGGAGACGCGCTTCGCGGAGGTCACGTTCGTGCTCGGCGAGATTCGTGAGCTAAACGTTACCTTGGCGCTGGGCGGCGCGAACGAGGTCGTCGAAGTCTCGACAGACACGGCCAGTGTCGTCTCACAGGAGACGACCGTGGGCACATTGATCGATGGCACGCAGATTCGCGAGCTTCCTTTGAACGGACGTGACTTCCAGAACCTCGTGCTCCTGGCGCCTGGATCGTCTCGTACGGCTAGCGGCACCGGCCAGGGTTCGGGAGTGTCCGCTGGTGGGTCTCGACCCACAAACAACAACTATCTGCTGGACGGCGGCGATGCGAATGATCCGCGCGTACCTTCGGGATCAGCCGGCAATGTCGGCAATGCGACGAGCGCTGTACCGCTCGACGCCATCGCGGAGTTCAGCGTCATTACGAGCAATGCAACAGCGGAGTTTGGACGGAGTTCCGGCGGCATCATTAATGTTGTAACCAAGTCAGGCACAAATCAAGTTCATGTGGCGGTGTGGGAGTACCTGCGGAACTCGGTGCTGAACACCAGGAACTTCTTCAACCCCGTGGGCTTCAAGTCGCCCTTCAAGCAGAACCAGTTTGGCTTATGGTTTGGCGCGCCCATCTGGCATGACCACACCTTCATCTCGGCCTCGTATGAAGGCTTCCGGCAAAGATCCACCACGGCGGCTCTGGTGCCGGTTCCAACCGCTCAGTTCACCGCAGCTTTGACCAATCCTCTGGCTCAGGCGCTCTTCACCTCGTCCTATCCGTCAGTCGTCGGAGCGACACCATTCTCGGCCACCGACCCCACGACCTGGTCGACAACCGTCAACCGCAACCTGGTGAATAATCTGGATCAGGACACCGGCTTCGTCCGGCTTGACCAGCAGCTGACCCAACGCAACAACATCTTTGCCACATACAGCCTTGTTGCGGCGACCCCGCTGGCTACGGTCGGAAGCAGCAACCTTGCGGGTTTCGGCTATGGCAATGTACTGCGCCCCAGCCACCTGGTGGTGCAGGATAACCACATCTTCTCGCCCAATCTTTTGAATACGGCGCGCTTCAGCTTCCAACGCACGGCAACTCTATATCCGCTTCAGGCGCCGTCCGCAGCGCTGGCGGCGGCCGGCACGTTCCGTACCGCCGGACCGAACGCTGGGCAGGCCTATTCGGCCAACGGCGGCGATCCAAATGGCTTCCCCTCGCTCGCCTTCAACTCGGGCCGCTTCAATGCGATCGGCATTGCAAGTAACATGCCACAAAGCAGAATTCCTGTGGTCTGGACGTATCAGGATGCGCTCTCGTACTCGCGTGGCAAGCATGAGTTCAAGGGCGGTGCACAGCTGAGCCGCGTCTGGGATAACACCACCTTCAGCAATGCCATCCGGCCGAATATCGCGATCCTCGACACTTCCTTTGCCAACATCAACAGTCTGACGTTGAGCTCACAGTCTCAGTCCTTTTACATCGCTCCCTCGTTCCGGCAGTACCGCATTTGGGAGCAGGGCTACTTTGTGCAGGACAGCTATCGTGCGACCAAAAGGCTGACGGTCGACGTCGGCCTGCGCTATGAAATCTTCAACCCATTCACGGAAAAGAATAATCTTCTCTCCAACGCCTACGTTCTCGATAGCAGCGGCAAGCCTGCAGCCTGCCAGAACCTTCCCTTTAACCCGAGTGAGTCTAACGTAGCCGACATCAATCCTTCCTCATACGGCATCGGCAACTACTGCTCGCACTTCGGGAACTTCAGCCCTCGCGTCGGCTTTGCCATGGACGTCTTTGGCACGGGTAAGACGGTCGTGCGCGGCGGTTACGGGTACTTCTACGATCGCGTCTTCGGCAATGTTTACGGCAATGCCCGCTTCAATCCTCCGCAGACCTTGAGCACCACACTCTCAACGGGCAACTACACCGGCGCAACCGCCGCAAGCACCGTCAACACCACTCAGTCCTACACGCTGACGAACATCGATCCGAGCCTTCGGAACCCGGTGACCCAGCACTACAACATCGCCATCTCCCAGCAGGTTGATAAGTCGACTGCGGTCACAGTGTCTTATGTAGGAGCGCTCGCTCAGCATCTGCTCACAACCACCCGGCCCAACTTCGGCACCTCCTTCAATGACAGCTTCCGTCCATCCAATCAGGGAACCGTCGTGCGCACGATTGCGGATATCAACAACAGCATCATTCGTCCTCCATTCGGCGCCCTTACGTATCACCAGTCGAACGGCACCTCAAACTACAACGCGCTCCTAATCAACGTAAAGCGCCAGATGCGTGCCGGCCTTAGCCTGGAGGCCTCGTACGGGCTCACCCACAGCATGGACGTGCTCTCGGACGACGTTGCGGGAGCCACGGACTCTGCGACGCCTGCGGCTACCTTGAACAACCTGCTGGCTCCGTACATGGTCGTGAATGCCGCGACTCCCGCTGGTCCATGCAAAACAGCTCAAGCCACAACCGCTTCCTCCGCAGCCGTACTCACAGCAGCCGTCCAGTGCGCGGAGAACAACCCTACCCTAACTCAAGCGCAGGCTCAGGCCATCTTCCTGAGCAAGTACGTCACCTACGCAAATCTCAAGACCAACTATGGAGACTCGTCATTTGACGTGCGCCAGCGCTTTGCTGCCAGCCTCAACTACCATCTGCCGTTCGGCAAGAACCAGATGTTCCTGACCGATGGCGGCGCATTCACCGATCACCTAATCAGCGGATGGGGCATCGCCTCCATCTTCGACACACAGACCGGCGTACCCTTCATCCCAACGACCGGCGCAGACTCGAACCGCGATGGTGACACGACGGATCGTGCGGTACTTACGGGCGCGGTTCCAAACCGCAAAGGAATTCTGACCAAGTCCTTTGCGACCTCCAGCCCGACCGTTAGCTACTTCAACCTGAGCACAGCCAGCGGAGGGTTCGTCGCCGGAGATGGAGTTGTCGATCCCACGCAGCGTATCCACCGCGGCTACCTCCGCAACCCTGGAATCTTCAACTGGGATTTCCAGGCCAACAAGCAGACGAAGGTAACGGAACGTGTTGATCTTCGCTTCACAGCCGATTTCTTCAACGTCCTCAACCACACGAACTTCAGCAACCTCACCGCAGGCATTACCAGCAAGCAGTTCGGCCAGTCGCTCTCAACCCGCGCTCTGGGCCAGACGCAGTCGCGACAGATCCAGTTCGGCTTGAAGCTGTTGTTCTAGAGCACGGTCACCTCGCCTGGAGGTCCCACGATGGACCTCCAGGCAATCACGCTTCACGAGAAACCCATCTAAGGAAAAGTATGCGCCGCTTTCGCCTGTTATCGCTTGGAGTCGCACTCACGCTTTTCGCTACTCCACATGGAGGCTTCTCACAGGAGCGAGTCGCACTCACTTTGCAGGATCTCCTCTCGGTGGACGCCCAGGTAGACGCAGCCATCTCACTCGACGGCAAGACCCTCGCCTTCGGCCGCGCTGGCCAGATCGTCCTCATGCCCGCATCTGGCGGTTGGCCGGAGACCTTGACCAGCACCCAGGGCGGCAAGAACGGCCTCGCTTGGTCGCCTGATGGCAGGTCGATCGCCTACGCCAGCAACGGCAACATCTGGCTCGTCAGCGTCTCAGGCGGAGCCCCAAAGCGTCTCACTAACGCGCCCGCAGGCGGAGGAGATCCGAGGCAATCAGCCGACCGCGCCCCCTCCTGGTCCCCCGACGGCAGATGGATCCTCTTTGAAAGCGGCCGGCGCGGCGTCAACAGCATCATGGTCGTTAGTCCAGACGGCGCAGTCACCAGCTTCCTGACCCCCCCGCGCCTGGAAGCGACGAGTGCCAAATTCTCCCCAAAGGGCGATCAGATCGTCTACACCACTCGCGCCAGGGACTACTTCAGCGGCCGACTTGAAACCCTCCGCTTCGACACACAATCCGGCCAGCCAGCAGGCAAGCCCACCATCCTTTACACCGCGCCCGTAGACCGTGGCGGCGGATGGTCCATCCGCGGTGCGGACTGGTCTCCAGACGGCAAGACCCTCGTCACCGTCCTCCAGAACTCAGGCTGGGAGCACATCTACACCTTACCCGCATCCGGCGGAGCGCCCAGGCAGATTACAGACGGCCAGTTTGAAGATACCGACCCCATCTACTCGCCCGACGGCAAACACATCGCTTTCATCTCGAGCAGAGGCTTGCTGGAAGCTCGCAACGTCTTCATCATGCTCGCCACCGGCGGCGAGCCCACACAACTCGCCAAATTCGAAGTTCCCGGCATGGTCTCGCAGGTGCAGTGGTCGCCGGACAGCCGTAAGCTCTACTTCAATCATCTCTCCCCTGTCGAAACCAGCAATCTACTCGTGCAGGACCTCGGTTCAACCTCCGCGCCCTCCTACCTGACGCACACTACACCCGTGAACTTCAAGGCAGCCGCACGCGTACCGGAGCGAGTCACCTGGAAGGGCCTCGACGGCAAGGAGATCGTCGGAATGCTCTACACCCCCGTGGCTCCAAAGCCCGGCATCCCCCCAAAGTATCCCGCCCTCCTCTGGATTCACGGCGGCCCGGAGGCGCAGGACGGTTATAAATTCGATGCGTGGGCCCAATACCTCACACAGCAGGGATACGTCGTCCTGGAACCCAACTACCGTGGCAGCACAGGCTACGGTGAGGTCTTCCGCAACCTGAACGTGGAAGACTCAAATGGCGGTGAGATCGACGACGTCGCACAAGGCGCAAAGTACCTCATCGATCGTGGTCTCGTTGATCCAAAGCGTATCGCCATCGGCGGTGGCAGCCATGGTGGAACCATGACGGGTTACGCCGTCGTCCGCTACCCTCAACTCTTCGCCGCCGCCATGGAACTCTTCGGCGTACTGGACCGTGAACTCTTCGTCTACCGCACCAATCCCAGTTCCTCCGTGCGCTGGATGATGAAGATGGGCGGCACGCCAGAGGAGAAGCCGGAGGTCTACAAGAAAGCGAACGTCCTACTCTCCGTCGATAAGGTTCAGGCCCCCATCCTGATTCTTCACGGCGAAAACGACCCGCAGGTCCCTCCCATTGAATCAGCCGAGTTTGCCAAGGCTCTGAAGGCAAATCATAAGACCCACTTCTACTTCACCTATCCCGGCGAATTACATGGCTTCTCGCAGCCCGCTCACCGGCTCGACGCATAGGAGAAAGAACTGGCCTTCCTGGAGCGTTATATCAACCCAAAGTACGGGACAGTGACGACATCCACAGACGAGGTAGCATTCCCAGGCAAGGAGGCAAACGCTCACAATTAGATCGATTATGATGTCCGCATCAACCGGAGAAACAGGCTTGATCTAAATCAATGAAGATCTTGGACTTCTTGTGGAACAGTCTCACAATATGAGTGACCGACTGAAAACCACTGATGCGAAACATAAGATCCAACAAACGATCTTCCCCATCGCTCCTAGCCCTCAGTTCCGTTTAGTAGCTGAAGGTCCAGGCAAGGTCACCATGCTTTACCCAAAGGGCAGCCGCATCTTCTCCCAGGGCGATCTTGCAAGTCATGTCTATTTCATTCGAGACGGCAGCGTAAAGCTTTCCGCATTCACTGCTGAAGGGAAGGAAGCCACTCTGGCTCTTCTCCATACCAATGATTTTCTGGGCGAAGAGTGTATCTCCGGCGAGAATAAACTCAGATCGACCAGCGCCATCGCAGGAAGGAATTCTTTACTGGTTCGGATCAAGAAATCTAACATGGTCCAGAGCTTACGCGATCACCCCGATTTCATGATGGAGTTCTTCCTGTACCTTCTCGAAAAGACTAGTGGAATGCAGGAAAACCTTACAAATCTCCTCTGTCATCGCAGCGAGCAGAGACTGGCTCGCACTCTGATCCTGCTCGCTGAAGCGACGGACAGTGCGGCATCTGAAACGCTGCTTCCGGAGATAAGTCAGGAAGATCTTGCCGCCATGGTTGGATGTACCCGATCCCGTGCGAACAGGCTTCTCAATCAATTCAGGAAGAAAGGCTTGATTGACTACGGCCACCGGATCACAATAAATAAAAAGCTGTTGCAATCTGTGCTGAAGTCCGTGCCATCCCGTGCTGTCAATTCGCATGCGCTAATCGCAGGCGGCAAGTTGATCTGGGAATGAACCTCGACTTATGGATCTGATCGTCGTCTCTTCTTCAGGCGGCTCAGATGTTCCGGCGTAATCGAGAGCAGTCTTGCGGCCTCGCTTTGTCTCAGGATGAGAGTTGGGTCGACCGTCTGCCACACAGACTTCGTTCGCTCATCCTGCAGGGATTTCAGCCGTTCCGTCGCACTGCTGCCGTTCAGGATGCTGTGCTGTTGCATCGTCAGAAGCTCCCGGCATTGCGACGTCATAAAGTGTTGTTGAAGAGCCGGACGTTGATTTAATTCAACACAGAATTGAACCGGCGAAAAGCAGGAGAGGAGGCACTCTGTCTGTGTCTCCATCGTGCACAGGCTGGGCAGGTTCAGCACTGCCAGAACTCCGCCGGCCCACCAGCCCTCTGATCGGAGTCCCAGCAGGATTTCATCCCCCTTCGGATTGGTGAAGCTCAACCGTACGACGCCGGATCGCACCAGCATCACTTGCCTGGGGTGCTCGCCTTGCTCCACCAGCACGCTGCCAGCCGGATAGCTTCGGGGCTCTGATATCCCGGCAAGCTCGGCTGTCGCAGGATCGACGGCAGGGGAGAAGGCCGGGACCACACGGTCGGATGAGCCTTTGCGCTCAACGAATCTGCCTGGCATGTGTGCTGCTCCGTAATGCCTGGAATGAAACGAACGAACCCGTAAATAGAGACATAGCCCGGACGAAACAGACTGCCGTCAAGCCGGTAAGGACAATAAGGTGCTGCCAGATTGCGCTCATCCTAGCTCATCGACCCGCCCCTTTGATGTCTGCTACCCGACCTAATAGACAACTAGAAGGCGAAATCAGACTTAGCCCGGAGTGTCTCTGCAGGCCTCCACATCCGCCTCCAATAAGGCTTTCCACGCTCTCATAGCGCCCTCTCCATTGATTGCGACATTTTTCTGACCTATACTGACCTTGCTCCCGGTGTCTGCTCGTTCAGCAGACGAAGAGGGAATCCGGTGAGAATCCGGAACTGCCCCGCAGCGGTGACAGGAACGAACGCTCCGAACATGCACTGGTTCAGCCATGAACCGGGAAGCTGGAGCAAGTAGGCAGCCTGCAAGTCCGAAGACCTGCCGAGAGTCGTGTTCAGATGAACATGTAGACACACGCCTACGAGGAGAGGGCGGTTGTGGCGGTCTCCTGCCGCTTCCCGTCCCTATTTGCAGACCGTCCAGTCGATGATCCAGTCAACGATTCAGGAGCCCCGCACGATGAGACTCGGAGAAAACTTCTGCCCCGGCATCCTCCACGCCGTGCCGGCAAAAGACGGCCAGCTGATCCGCATCCGCGTTCCTGGAGGCCTCATCTCTGCCGCCCAACTCGCCGCCGTGGCTTCTCTCGCGGCCTCCCACGCCAACGGAGAGATTGAGCTCACCTCCCGCTCCAACCTCCAACTCCGCGCCATTCAACCATCCAGCCTCCCGTATATCGTCACTACGCTCACGGAAGCGGGCCTCCTGCCCTCCAGCGCTCACGATCGCGTCCGCAACCTTGTCACCAGCCCCTTCGCCGGCATCGACCCCGCTGCGTCCCTCGACACCCGCCCCCTCATCCGCGCCCTCGACCAGCGCCTCATCGCCAACGATCTTTTCCTGCAGCTTCACCCCAAGTTCACCTTCGGCATCGAAGCCAACCCCACCCGCTTCACCTATGAGGTCGAAGACCTCGGCCTCCAGGCCTTCGATAGCACCCATCGCCTCAGCCTCTCGCTCGCCGGCAAAGACACCGGCTGCTCCGTCGCCCCGGAAGACGCCGTAGTCTGCCTGCTGACCGCCGCTGAAGCCTGCATCGACCTCGCAAAGCAGCACAACGTCCCCGTCCGCACCAAACGCCTCACCGCAATTCCCGGAGTCCTCGAGACCCTCCTCAAAACCTTATCCCCCCTCCTCGAACCCACGACGAACCCGGCTCGCGGTCCCGATGTTCGACGAGACGTCATCGGCCCCCACCCCGCCCTCACCCCCGGCCACCTCAATCTAGTCCCCTCCATCCCCCTCGGCCACCTAACCGCATCTCAAGCCACCAACATCGCAACCCTCGCAACCCAACACAACGCAGACCTACACCTCGCCCCCTGGCGCGGCATCGTCCTCGGTAACCTCACCCCCAAGGCCGCCGCCCTCATCGCTCCCCAACTAGCCGCCCTAGGCCTCCCTCTCGACGCAACCAACGGCTTTGAAGGCATAGCCGCCTGCGCCGGCATCAGTCGCTGCGATGCCTCCCTCGCAGACGTTCGCGCCGACGCCGCCCGACTCGCTACTTACCTTGCTACCCGCCCCCACATCCCCGGCTGGACCATCCACCTCTCCGGCTGCGAGAAGCAATGCGCCCTCCGCCACTCCGCCTCCGCCGCCCTTATCGCCACCCCCGCCGGCTACACTCTCCGCCTCCCCAACCATCCCGAAGCCCACTCCCTGCCCTCCGCCGCAGCCATCGCCTCCATCCTCCAGTCCCACACCGAGGCACTCGCTTCATGACCTACATCAAAGACGGCGCAGCCATCTACAAAGAATCCTTCGCCATCATCCGCCGCGAAGCCGACCTCTCCGCCTTCCCGCCCAATCTCTCGCGCGTCGTCGTCCGCATGATCCACGCCTGCGGCCAGACCGATCTCCCCGCACTCGTCCAGGCCTCCCCAGACGCCGCGCGCGCAGGCATCGACGCCCTGGCCGCCGGAGCTCCCATCCTCTGCGACGCCCACATGGTCGCCAACGGAGTCACCCGCACCCGCCTCCCCGCCCAAAACGAAGTCCTCTGCACCCTCCGCGACCCCCGCACCCCCGACCTAGCCGCCCAGCTCCAGACCACCTGCAGCGCCGCCGCACTCGAGCTCTGGCGCGACCACCTCGCAGGCTCAGTCGTCGTCATAGGCAACGCCCCCACAGCCCTCTTCCACCTCCTGGAGATGCTTGCCCACGGCGCACCCCACCCCGCCCTCATCATCGGCATCCCCGTAGGCTTCGTAGGCGCGGCAGAATCCAAGCAAGCCCTCGCCGACAGCACCCTCAACATCCCATTCCTCACCGTCCACGGCCGGCGCGGCGGCAGCGCCATCGCCGCCGCAGCCGTCAACGCCCTCGCAAGCGAGCAAGAATGACCGAAGCATCCCAACCCGGCAAGCTCTACGGCGTAGGCCTCGGCCCCGGCGACCCCGAACTCATCACACTCAAAGCCCTCCGCGTCATCCGCAGCGCCCACGTCGTCGCCTACCCCGTCGCACGCCACGGCCGCAGCAACGCCCGCCTCATCGTCGAAGGCGAGCTCATCCACAACCAGATCGAACTCCCCATGACCTACCCCCTCACCACCGAGGAGTCCGATCACCCCGGCGGCTATGAAGCCGCCATCGCCGAGTTCTACGACGCCACCGCCACCCAGATCGCCACCCACCTTGAAGCCGGCCGCGACGTCGCCATCCTCTGTGAGGGCGACCCCTTCTTCTACGGCTCCTACATGTACCTCCACGATCGCCTAGCCCCCCGCTTCTCCACCACGGTCATCCCCGGCATCCCCTCCGTCATGGGCGCCGCGGCCCAGCTCGGCACCCCCCTCGTCCGTCGCGACACCGAACTCACCATCCTTCCCGGCACCCTCCCCGAAGACACCCTCGCCGCCCGTCTCGCCGCCCCCGGCGCCTACGCCATCATGAAGCTCGGCCGCAACTTCGCCAAGGTGAAATCAGCCCTGCACCGAGCCGGCGTCGCCCACCGAGCCCTCTTCATCGAACGCGCCACCATGGCCGCCGAGCGCATCCTCCCCCTCGACGAAGTCGACCCCACCAGCGTCCCTTACTTCTCCCTCATCCTGGTCCCAGACACCACCCAACCCCAGCGCATGGAGACCGCAACGAGTCCCGGCTGGATCGCCGTAGTAGGCCTGGGCCCCGGAGCCGACCACTGGCTCACACCCGAAGCCCGCCAGACCCTGGAAGAAGCCACCGACCTGGTCGGCTATCACACCTACCTCAACCGCGTCCCCATCCGCTCCGGCCAGCGCCGCTTCGGCTCAGACAACAAGGTCGAGGCCGACCGCGCCCGCCACGCCCTCACCCTCGCCGCCGCCGGCCATCGCGTCTGCGTCGTCTCCTCGGGCGACCCAGGCATCTTCGCCATGGCCTCCGCAGTCCTTGAAGTCGTCGATCAAGGCCCGCAGGAGTGGCGCACTCTAGACATCCGCATCCTCCCCGGCCTCTCCGCCATGCAGGCCGCGGCCTCCCGTGTCGGCGCGCCCCTCGGCCACGACTTCTGCGTCATCTCCTTGTCCGACCGCCTCAAGCCGTGGGAGATCATCATCAAGCGCCTTGAAGCTGCAGCCTCCGCCGACTTTGCCCTCGCCTTCTACAACCCCATCTCGCAGGACCGCCTCTGGCAGCTCGCCGCCGCCCGCGACATCGTCGCAAAACACCGCGCCCCTGAAACCCCCGTCGTCCTCGCCCGAGCCGTAGGCCGCCCGGACGAGCGCATCACCATCACCGATCTAGCCCACTTCGACCCCGCCCTCGCCGACATGCAGACCATCATCCTCATCGGCTCCTCCACCACCCGCACCATCACGATGAGCGAGGGCCGCCAACTCATCTACACCTCCCGCAGCTACCCCGGAGCAGCCACCAGGTGAAGACCCCTTGGCTCAAGATCGTCGGCATAGGAGAAGACGGCTGGGAGGCCCTCACTCCCGCCGCACGCAGCGCCATCGCGCAGGCCGCCATCCTCTACGGAGGCACCCGCCACCTCGCCCACATCCCTCCCGAAGCCACCGCCGCAACCCGCACCCCATGGCCCTCCCCCATGGCCGAAGCTATCGAGAAGATCCTCACCCAGCATCGCAACCAACAGCAAATCGCAGTCCTCGCCAGCGGCGACCCGATGCTCTACGGCGTAGGCGTAACCCTTACTCGCAGCCTGTCCCCTGATGAATTTGTAGTCATCCCAGGCGTCTCCGCCTTCGCGTTAGCCTGCGCCCGTCTCGGCTGGCCCGCCGCGGAGATCACCCTCATCTCCCTCGTAGCCCGCCCGCTCGAGCAGCTTCACCGCGCCCTCGCTCCCAACCAGCGCCTCATCCTCTACTCCGAAGACGGAACCACCCCCGCCAAAGCCGCTGCCTTCTTCACCGCAGCCGGCTACGGCCCCAGCCTCTTCCACGTCTTTGAAAACCTCGGCGGCCCAACCGAACATCGTACCTCAGCCCCAGCATCAGCCTTCCCAACGGAACCCTTCGGCAATCTCAACCTCATAGCAGTCCAGTGCGAACCGGCCCCCGACACTCAACTCCTGTCCCTGGTCCCCGGCCTCCCCAACGAAGCCTTCCAGACCGACGGCCAGCTCACTAAGCGAGAGGTCCGCGCCGCCACCCTCGCACGCCTCGCCCCGCTCCCCGGCCAGCACCTCTGGGACGTCGGCGCAGGCACCGGCACCATCGCCGTCGAGTGGCTACGCACCCACCCCACCAACACCGCCATAGCCTTTGAAGAAAAACACACGCGAGCCGCCAACATCCGCGCCAACGCCGCCCATCTCGGCACCCCATCCCTCCAGACAATCGAAGGCCAGGCCCCCGCCACCTTCGCCACCCAGACCCAATCCCCGGACGCCATCTTCATCGGTGGCGGACTCACCATACCCGGCCTCTTTGAAGCCTGCTGGCACCATCTCCGCCCCGGCGGCCGCCTCGTAGCCAACGCCGTCACCCTTGAATCCGAAGCCCTCCTCATCACACTCCAAGCCCGGCACGGCGGCGACCTCACCCGCCTCCAGATCGCCCACGCCGAACCCCTCGGCCCCACCCAAATCTGGCGTCAGGGAATGCCGATTACCCAATGGACGGCCACCAAGCCATGACCCCAACCCAATCCATCGGCATAGGCTGCTCCTCCAACGCCACCCCGGAAGACATTCTTACCCTTATCCACGCAAGCATCCCCACCATCTTCCCGGCCACAATCCTGGCCACGATAAACCGCCGCGCCGAGATCGCACGCACGGTAGCCGAAGCCCTTGGCATCAACCTCCTTCTCTACCCTGCCGAAGTCCTGGCAAAGATCCCCAGCACCCTCACCACCTCGCAAGCCTCCCTAGCCCACACCGGCACTCCAAGCATCGCCGAAGCCGCCGCCCTCGCAGCCCTCGGCCCCCTAGCTCACATCACCCTCCCACGCCAGACCGGCCACCTCTGCACCTGCGCCGTAGCCACAATCCCAAGCTTGGAGTCCTTATGACAGTCCACTTCATCGGCGCAGGCCCCGGAGCCCCGGACCTCCTCACTTTGCGCGGACGCGATCTCATCGCCGCCTCCCCCGTCTGCCTCTACGCCGGCTCACTCGTCCCCAAAGAGATCCTCACCCACTGCCCGTCCAACGCCCACATCGTAGACACCGCGGACCTCACCCTCGACCAGATCATCGCCGAAATCGCCGCCGCCCACGCCGCCAACCTGGACGTAGCCCGCATCCACTCCGGCGATCTCTCCATCTGGAGCACCCTCGCCGAGCAGACCCGCCGCCTCCGCGCCCTCAACATCCCCTTTGACGTCACCCCCGGCGTCCCTTCCTTCGCCGCAGGCGCCGCAGCCCTTAGCCAGGAGCTCACCCTCCCCCACGTCGCCCAGACCATCATCCTCACCCGCACCTCCACCCGCTCCACCCCCATGCCCCCCGGGGAAGACCTCGCCACCCTCGGCCGCTCCGGCGCAACCCTCGCCATCCATCTCTCAATCCAGAACATGGACCAGGTCACCGGACAGCTTCTCCCCCTTTACGGCCCGGACTGCCCCGCTGTCGTCGTCTTCCGAGCCAGTTGGCCGGACGAACAGATCCTCCGCGGCACCCTCGCCACCATCCAGCAGCAGGTCCAGGACTCCGGCATAGACCGCAACGCCCTCATCCTCATAGGCAAGTCTTTGGGCCAGCCCGGCTTCGGCGAATCCTACCTCTACTCCACCACCCGCGACCGCACCGAGCCCTGACGACACCGGAAATGATCGTCATTCTGAGCGCAGCGAAGAACCCCCGTATTGGCTTTTGCCGTTGCTTGTTCTCCTCAACACAAACATGAATTCTGTCTCAAATACGCGACGCCCAGCCGTCCTCCTCCTCGGCGGCACCAGCGAAGCCGGGGCCATAGCCTCCCATCTGGCCACACACCCAGACCTCAAGCTTATCTCCTCCCTCGCAGGCCGCGTCGCCCACCCAAAGCTCCCCACCGGTCAGACCCGGATCGGAGGCTTTGGCGGAGTCGAAGGTCTCATCACTTATCTACAACAGGAAAAGATACAAATCGTCATCGACGCCACGCACCCCTTCGCAGCCAACATCAGCCGCAACGCCGCCGCAGCCTGCCAACGCCTGGGTATCCCCCTCATCTCCTACGTGCGCCCTCCATGGACCCCACAGCAGGGCGACCACTGGCAAGACGTCCCAGACCTCGAAGCAGCCGCAGCACTCACCCGGAGCTACCACCGCATCTTCCTCGCCATAGGCCGCCAGGAACTGGCCCCCTTCGCCACCTGCATCCATCCATGGTTCCTGATCCGAACCATCGACCAACCAGACGTCCCCCTGCCCCCGAACGCAAAACTCATCCTGGCCCGAGGTCCCTTCCACCTCGCCGATGAACTCCGACTCCTGAAAGCTCACGCCATAGACTGCATCATCAGCAAAAACAGCGGAGGCCCAGCCACCTACGACAAACTCGAAGCCGCCCGCATCCTCGGCCTCCCCGTCATCATGGTCGATCGCCCCACACCCCCCACAAACAACGTACACACCATAGAAGCCGTCCTCTCCCAAATATCCACAGAGTTGGGTCGACTGATAACCAAGTACTAACCGTCTTTATAAAAACCGTCATTCTGGCGAAGCCAGAACCTCCGTATTTGCTTCGGTCGTTGCCTGTTCTCCTCCGTACCATCGTGAAGCCCCGAAAGGACCCCCCTCATGAGACACCTCTTCATCATCGGCATCGGCGCAGGCCATCCCGACTACATCACCATCCAGGCCGTCAAAGCCCTCAACCTCGTCGATATCTTCTTCTTCATGAACAAGGGAGACTCCAAGGACGAACTCGTCCGCCTCAGAAAGGACATCTGCGAGCGCTACATCGAGCACCACCCCTACCGCATCGTGGAATCCGTAGACCCCATCCGCGACGAGTCCATCCCCGACTACAAGACCCGCGTCCAGCAATGGCACCTCGAGCGCGTCCAGATCTACGAAGACCTCATCGCCAACGAACTCAGCGAAGACGCCACCGGAGCCTTCCTCATCTGGGGTGACCCCAGCCTCTACGACAGCACCCTCCGCATCATCGACCAGATCGTCGCACGCGCCAACGTCCCCTTCACCTACGACGTCATCCCCGGCATCACCAGCCCCCAGGCCCTCGCCGCCCGCCACCGCATCCCCCTCCACGACATCGGTGAATCCATCCTCATCACCACCGGCCGCCACCTCGCCTCAGGCAAACCCATCGAACCCGAAAACATTCTCGTCATGCTCGACGGCCACGCAGCCTACAAAGACATCCCGGATCAGCAGACCCAGATCTATTGGGGTGCCTACCTCGGCATGGAGAACGAGATTCTCCTTTCAGGAACTCTGGAAGAGACCGCGCCAAAGATCGAAGCCGCACGCGCTGAAGCCCGCGAGCGCAACGGCTGGATCATGGATACCTACCTCCTCAGCAAACCTGCTAACTGAGGGCCTGGGTGATGGTGCGCGCCGCAAACGCCGACCCTGCTGCGAATCGCAACAAGGGTCCAAAGCTTGCTGCCGCGGGAAGCCCTACGAAGTAAAGGCCTGGTACAGAACTTTGCAATTCATGGTCTAACAGTGGTGATTTGTGGTTACATTCGATCTCTTTTAGGAGAGGCTCTAAAAATCTAAGCCGTTTCAAATCAACATGATACCCGGTCGCAGCCACAACCCGCCGCACATCGATCGTCTCCCGCCCGTCCGGACCTTCCAACTCTAGTTGCACACACTGCTCTACAGCCTTTGCGCTTGTTATCTGCCTCTGCAGCAACAACTTAGCTTTTCCTTCCACCCTGCTCCGCAGATGCCCTGCCGATGACGGCCCCAGGTGTTTTTGCACGATCTTCAGCCGCAGATCCACTGGAAGTCGATGAAAAGAAAGGGGCGCATGCTCCGCAAAAAACGAGCGCAACCCAGGCCCCAGCTTGGAAGTAGGATGCAGAACTCTTTCCACCAGGGAACGGCGGCCGCCTGTGGGACTGTCGTGAAATATGATCTTTGAACGGCGCGTGACGACCGTAACCTCTGCCCCTGCCTCACTTAGCAGCGCTGCGGTATGCATCGCGGAGGAGCCGGCGCCGATCACGGCGACACTCAAACCAGCGAATTCGCTGAACTCCGTGTGCTCGGATGAATGTGTAACCAGTTTGGAATGAAGCACTTTCAGCGGTTCGGGGAGGTAGGGGTAGTGCATCACACCAGTGGCGCAAATGACACCACATGCAACCACAAACTCACCATCTTCTACCACAACTTTGAAGCCTTTTTCATGACGCTCGACGCGGGTGACATGTCTGGGATCAAGCTGGGGGACGAACCTCTTCTGAAACTCCAGACCATACGCGACGAAGTCCTTCAGCGGCATAGGGAAATGCCGATCCACGTAGGGCAAACCCCGCTCTTTACAAAACTGACGGAAGGTAAAGGACCGATCCGATCCCGCAGACAGATTGGAGGCGAAGCCGTCCGATTTCATGGTCATGGCGGCAGGCATGTGTTCCCGCCACATCTGCATGGCTCCGCCAAAGATGCGAAAGGGAATGCAGGCTTCGGCCAGGTGAGCGGCGATCGAAAGCCCATAGGGGCCAGCGCCAACTACCACGACCGGAAGTTCGTCTACATCGTTGTGGTCAGACCGCATTGCTCACTCCGTTGCTATTGTAGAGATACTTTGATCCACCTGAGGTCTCCGCAAAGGTTGTAGTCACGCGGACGGAAGCGGTAAGCACGGCACATGAGTATAAAGATTCTTCTAGTCGCTTCCGAACGCTGGATCTCTACGGCCCGCCTGGCCATGGCCCTGATTGAGACGGGCTGCGAGGTGTATGCGGTCTGCCGCAATGACCATCCGCTTCTACTGATAAGTGGACTTGCACGACGTTATTCGTATCGGGATCTAAAGCCCTTGAAATCAATGATGAACGCGTTACGAGATGCTGCTCCCGATCTCGTGATCTGTTGCAATGAAGAGACCTTTCGTCTTGCTCACCGGATTCATCAGTTGGCTGTGACGAAGAATGATCGTGTTTTGAAGGAGCTTCTGGAACGATCCTTCGGTACACCTGAACACTACAGCATCGAACTTTCCCGTTTTGGGCTTATGACCTTGGCGACTGAAGAACAGATCGAGATTCCAGCCAGCCTGCAGGTCAATTCCCGCTTCGAGCTCGAGGTCGCAGAGGAGGAGCTGGGGTGGCCCCTGGTTCTGAAGAGCGATGGAAGCTTTGGGGGAAACGGCGTACGGATAGCCCGGGATGCGAGGCAGGCGTTGACTTTCTGGAGGCGCCTGAGGGGACCTGTCGGTCCGCTCCGGACCATGAATCGTGTTTTGATGAACAGACACCTCAAGCCGCTCTATGGCATGCTTCGGCTACAACGTCACACGGTTGTGGCGCAGAGGAATATTGTGGGTTCCGAAGCGACGCTTGCTGCCTCATGCTGGCGCGGCGAATTGCTGGCTTGCCATTGCATGGAAGTCGTCGAAAGTTGGAATGTTCGCGGGCCTTCGTCGGTTCTGCGCGTTATTGAGTCTGAGCCGATGCTTGCCGCGGCGAGGACGTTGATCCGGCGTCTTGGAATCTCCGGCTTCTGCGGCTTCGACTTTATCGTCGAGGCCACGACTGGTACACCATTCCTCATCGAGATGAACGTGCGTCCGACGCAAACAAGCCACTTGGCGCTCGGGCCCGGAAAGGATCTCATCGTATCGTTAGTCCGTACGGTTGAAGCGAATAAGAACAGGCAGGATCTGCCGACGGAAGACAGTGAGGCAGATACCGGTTGGCGCGCACAGGTGACTCATCAGGAGTTCATCGCGCTGTTCCCGCAAGAGTTGCAACGCGACCGAGAAAGCCAGTGGCTCAGGCTGGGCTTTCACGATATTCCTTTGAGTGAGCCCGCTCTGGTTAAGGCGGCCACGAGGGAACCGAAGAAATCCTGGTATGAATCGTTCAAGAGCAACCTTCCCGAGGCGATTCGGATACGACTTTAGTGGCAATCTGTAGTGCTTTCATCAGGAATATGCCTCATTCCTAAAGCAAAGTGCTAACGTAATACCGTACAGGCTCAGCAGATCTATATCTCTCTTCGGTTCGATGACGTTTCTGTCAATGAGTCTTCCGGACCTCTGTCCAGGCCAAACTTATAAAACGCCTTTTTCAAGGCAGTTGAGGACTTTAGCTTCGTGATGCAAAACGATTCCCGGCTCAGGCTGAGACAGATTCTGATGGAGGCGGTCTTCCGGCGCCAGCGCCTGTGGTGGACGGTCTTCGTAGGCATACTCGTGCTGACTGTGCTGGTCATCGTCTTTCTGCCGAAACGTTACGAGGCTACGGCAAAGCTGGTGGTCGCGAACCTGCGGACGCGGTCTACCCTGTCCGCTGGTCCGGTCAACCGCATTGTGACGACGGAAGACGTCAGCCAGACCCAGATCAACTCTGAGGTTGACCTGCTGAAGAGCCAGGCGGTTGTGCGCGCTGCCCTGGGCTTGCCCAACATCCCTGTGGGAGACCCCCGTCAACTCAAAGCGGAGCAAGAGACGGTCAAGCGTATTCAGGATCACCTGTCGATCGATCCTGTTCGAGATTCAAGCATCATCGATGTGCGGCTGATCGACAAGACTCCCGAGATGTCTGTGTTTCATCTCACCTCCATCCTGGAGTCTTATCTAAATCAGAGGAAGGTACTGACGCAGTCTGCGAATGCGGCTGACTTCTTCGACCGGCAGGCACAGCTCTTCAGCGGCGATCTGGCGAACGCGCGGGATGCGCTGACGAAGTTCGAAGAGGGCCATGAACTCGTCGATATGGACGAGCAAAAGAAACTTCAGATTGAGCGGGTTGCGGCGATCGAAGACCAGATTGCCGCTGCGAAGTCGAATGTTGCGAACCAGACCAGCCGCACCCGGAATCTGCTGCAACGACTGGCCAGTACTCCGGCTCGGACTGAGACCGTTCGGCGTTCGCTTACGAACCAGTACTCCCAGGAACGTTTGAATACGAACCTGGTGGAGTTGGTCAATCGCCGTGACGAACTGCTGCACCGTTATCCGCCGACCGATCGAGCGGTGCTTGCTCTCGATCAGAATATTGCCACGGCTCGCTCCGCGCTGGATGAAGCCGCGCTGCACCCTGCATCCGACAGCTCGACGGACGTCAATCCGATCTGGCAGCAGGTGACGACGTCACTGGTGACCAGCAGTGCCGAGGTCAGCGGATCATCCGCGGCGCAGAAGGAACTGGAGCGTCAGCATGGTGTGGCCGAGGGCCGGCTGCATGACCTTCAGCAATCGACCCAGGCCTACGACGTTCTGAAGCGCCGCTACCAGGAAGCGCAGACCGGTTACAACCTCTACGTGCAGAAGCGCGATGAGGCCCGTGTGGGAGAGGCGCTGGACAAGGATCAGTTGTTTGACGTCACTCTTGTGCAGCGTCCGATTACCTCGATTATCCCGGTTCGGCCGAAACCGCTGGCTTATGCAGTCGCGGGTCTTTTGATGGCGTTGATTCTGGCGTCTGTACTGGCGCTTTACGCTGACAGCTCAGACCTTCTGGTTTATACGCCGCAGCAACTGGATGCCGTGACGGGCGTTCGTACGTCCGGCACGTTGGCTGAGGAGATCAACGGATCTGAAGCGCCGGAGAATGCGATTGAGTTCCGACGGTTGCTGACCTCGCTGCGTTCTTCTTTGGTCCAGGGGACTGATGGAGCGCGTGGCAAGCGCATTGCAGTGACCTCCGCACGGCCTGGGGATGGCGGCAGCTACGTTTCGGAACATCTTGCACATGAGGCGTCCGCTCAGGTCAAGCTGCGAGTTGCCTTGCTGGATATGACACGCCTGCTTGAAGCGACGCGTTCCAATCATGCGGTCACGGTGGGATTACAGCGGGATGAGACAACTCTTTGCTGGGAGCTGGCGTTTCCGGGTTCGGCGGTTGCGGACTCCTCGCTGTTGATCCTTGGCCAGTTTGGGAAGCAGACCTTCTGGACCGATCTGGAACCGGCGCTGCAAAATGCCGATAAGCACTTCGACATGATCTTCCTGGACTGCCCAAGTCTGCGCGACTCTACGCTGGCGATCTATCTGGACGGGATCGTGGACGGATATGTTGCGGTGGTCGCGGCGGCTGCGGCGCGTAAGCGGCAGATCCGGCAGATGGTGTCATTCCTGCAACAGACCGAGACGCCTGTTCTGGGATATCTTCTGAACCGCCGGACGTACCCTATACCTCACTGGCTGTACAGGGTTCTTTAGAATGATGAGGACGATGCGAGTTCGATTGATCAATTACGGGTTCCTGCTCCTCGCGCTGCTGGTGATGGCTACGGCTGTTTCGGCTGAGGCCGAAAAACCGCGGATGGCGGCAGGGGGCCCTGCCGGCGTCCAGGCTTTGAGTCAGCAGCCGGCCCAGGGTGCGGACAGTGCGCCAAACTACAGAGTGAACCCGGGTGACGTGCTGGATATCGCATTCCGCTGGACGCCGGAGTTCAACCAGACCGTCACCGTGCAACCTGACGGGCATGTGATTCTGACGTCGGCTGGAGACATCAAGATGGGGGGCCTCACGCTGCTCCAGGTGCGGGACCTGATTATCAATGCATCGAGCAGCAAGGTGGTGAACCCTGAGGTTGCGGTGACGCTGAAGGACTTTGAGCGTCCACGTATCGCCATTGGCGGGGAGGTTGTGACTCCCGGCAAGTATGATCTGCGGCAGCCGACGACCGCTCTCCAGGCGATTATGCTGGCGGGCGGGCCGAAGGATTCGGCTCAGCTGTCTCAGATTCTGCTGTTCCGGCCCATGCCTGATGGGATGTCCGAGGTGCATCGGATCAACTTTCATCATCTCGATCACGGGAAGCACCCGCCCGAGGATATCCAGTTGAAGCCGGGCGATATGCTGCTGATTCCGCGGGATAAGCTGACGAAGATTGGGCGTTACGTACGGACATTTAATCTGGGCGTCTACTTCAACCCTGCAACCGGGGCTGTCTTCTAATTGGAACGAGGGCGCGATGGCGCAACGTAGTGATTTGACCGACAACACGAACTCACGCACGACGGTGCTGCTGATGGCTTATGAGTGCTCGCCTGCAGGCGGGTCTGAGCTTTCTGTCGGGTGGAACCGCGTGATGCAGGCGGCGCGTGAGTTTGAGGTGCATGTCATTACGAGTCCGAAATCGTTTGAAGCGCTGACGATGGCTCGGCAGTCCGGGCTGCTTCCGGATCACGTTCATTTTTATACGCCGCAGCCTGATTGGCTGTTGCCTCTGCTGCAAAAGCTGCCGGTTTTATTCGTCTATAACTACCTGGCTTATCAGCATTTTCAGCGGCTTGCTTTCAACCTTGCTCAGCAGCTTCATGGGCAGCATGGGTTTGCCGCGGTCCATCAGGTTAATGGCACGGGTTTTCGCGAGCCGGGCTATACGTGGAAGATGGATATCCCGTTTATCTGGGGACCGACTGGTGGAACGCAGAACTTTCCGGCGGCGTTTCTGTCCTATCTTCCCTGGCGTGAAGCTTTGAAGGAAAGCCTTCGGACGATCGTCAACCAGATCTCTCTGCGCTTCAAGCCGCGTGTTCATCAGGCCGCCGCTCGGGCTTCTGTTGTGTTTGCCGCGAACAGCACGAATCAGCGGGACTTTGAAGAGAGCTTCGGACGGCCGATTGAGCTTTTGCTCGAGACCGGGCTGCCGCGTCTGGCGGCTGCAACGTCGATGAGCAAGTATGACGGAGAGACTCCGCTGCGGATTTTGTGGGTGGGCGAGCTTGCGACACGGAAGGCGTTGCCCCTGCTGCTGAGGGCGTTGGCAAGCGTCAAGGATGAGTTGGCCTTTGAGCTACAGGTTCTTGGGAAAGGACCTCAGGAGCAGTCCTGGAAAGAGCTTGCCGCTTCGCTTGGCATTGAGCGCCACTGCACGTTTTCCGGCCATCTTGCGCTCGCGGATGCGATTGCGCAGCAGGATTGGGCTCATGTGTTTGTGTTTACGAGCCTCCGGGATACCTCCGGGAACGTGATGCTCGAGGCGCTGGGGGCGGGAGTTCCTGTCGTCTGCTTCGATCACCAGGGAGCAGGCGATATTGTGACCTCCGAGTGCGGGGTGAAGATTGCTGTGGTCGATCCGGAGACGGCTGTTCATGATTTTGCTGCGGTGTTGATGGAGCTTGCGGGTGATCGGAAGCGGTTGCGTCAGCTCTCTCATGGTGCTCGCCGCAGAGCTATTGGCTACGAGTGGACAGCCAACGGTGACCGCATGAATCGGCTCTATCGTGAGCTGGCGGCTGGCGAAGCGGAAGCCTGTGCCGTTCCGGCTGAGGTTGGCGGCATACTGGCTTGATCGCTTTCGTTTCAAATCTGTTCAAAATAGGTGGGCGCCTTCGTATCCCGAGCACGACGCGGTTGACCTACGCGTTGCTGGATCAGGGTGTGGTCAGCTTTGGCAACATGGTGATTTCGGCCGCCGTTGCGCGTCATACGCCTAATGCGGAGTTTGGCGTTTTTATTCTTTCGCTGCGTAGTCTCGACTTCATCAACCAGATTTGCGGCGTCCTCATCTGGGGGCCCTATATCTTCAATATGCCCGGGCTTTCGGAAGAGCGGAAGAAACCGTATCTCGGCAGCGTACTGACGCATCAGGTGGTTGGTTGTGTGCTCGGGGTTGTTACTCTTCTGTTGCTGGCTTTGTTGCTGAATCACCATGGGGAGCAGTATCGCCAGCTCTTCGCGCCGCTTGCACTGCCGAGTGTCGCCATTGTCTTTCGTGAGTTCACACGACGGATGTACTTTGCGCAGATGTCTTTCCGGGCTGCGTTTATTGCGGATGCAATCACCGTTGCCGTGCAGACCACTTCCGTGTTGCTGCTTCTGCATAGTCATCGTCTGCATTCCACATCGGCGGTCTGGGCTCTCAGCCTGGCTTGCGTTCCGGCTTCCCTCTTTTGGCTCTTTTCGAATCGGCGACGCTTCAGCTTTGGAATCAGTGATTGCAGGGATGACCTCCGATTGAATATGCAGTTGGGGCGCTGGTTCTTTGGCAGCAATATGACGCTTCTCGTAGGTCAGCAGGCAAATCCGTGGATTCTGAGTGCGATGCGAGGCCCTACTGCTGTTGCGGGTTATGCCGTGTGCGAGGCGGTCGTGAATATTCCCCGGGTGGCGTTGACCAGCATGCAGAATACGATGGGGCCAAGCATGGCCAGGGCCTATGCGGGCGGGGGCAAGGATTCGCTGCGGCGGGTCGTCCGGCGTCACAGTACGCTGATCATCGGCGGGACGATGGTCTTTGTCGTGGGCATTGTGGTTGCGGGGCCGGCCATCGCAAAGCTGATCTATCACCTGACGCCGCCTGATGCACATGTGATCCTGATTTTGCTGGCGTGCAACCTGCTGGCCTATGGGGCTTCGCTCGGGACGAGCTACGGGCTTTCCGCGATCAATCAAGCCAGGCTGAATTTCCTTGCCGCGGTGGCGGGTCTGGTCGTTCAGCTCGCGCTGGCTTACGTGCTGGTGAACCGGACGGGTGCGACCGGGGCGGCGGCGGCTTTGCTGGCTGGCAGTATCATCGTTCTGCTGGTCCAGACAGGCTTTTATGTTCGGGAGATGCGGCGCGCATGAGCACACGTGCAATGACCATACCGGATGTCATGACGGGGGCTCCGCGTGAGCCTGCGGCGTATAGCCTGTTGCGGGCGAAGCGATTCTGGGTGGTATTGCTGACGATCGGCTTCTGGTTTGCCAGGCCCTACTATTTCCCATTGAACGCAATGGAAGAGCGCAATGCGGATGCGCACGCCATCGTGGAGCAGGCCAGTCTTACGCGGCAGATCTCCCTGCCGCTGATGGGTTTGGTGGCATGCTACATGCTTTGGCGGATACCTCGCCGGCGACGCGCTCAAGGCTTTCACGGTGCGCTTGCGATCGCTGCCGGTGCTTACTTTGCGCTGGCGGTTGGGAGCTTGCTCTGGACGGCAGACCCTGCTCTCGGATTGAAACGGCTGACCGTCTTCTTCTTGGATGTTCTGCTGGTGATTGCCGTCGCCAAATCATTTCGAGTCATTGAGCTGGCAAAGTTGGGCTTCTTTGCGTGCGGGAGCGTCGCGCTCATCGCCTTCTGTGTGGATGTCTTTGTCACACATACGTTTGCGCCGTTCGACCCGGACTACCGGCTCCTTGGGGTGATGAGCGGCAACTCCCAGGGAATGAACATTACTGTCTTCATGTTCTGCGGGTTGACGCTTCTGCTCAAGTATCCGCAGCGCACGCGCAGTCTGACCGCGGCGCTTGTGGCTGGAGCGATCCTGCTTTTTTACACTCACTCCCGCGCCGCTGCGGGTGCATGCGTGGTGATGTCGCTGTTCTTCTTCAAGCAAATCATCGATACGCGTGTGCAACGCCGCAGCAATGTGGTTGCGCTCTTCCTGCTCTTTGCGTGTGTGCTTCCCGCCATTATCGCTACCGGGAGCGGAGAGCGAGTCTTACAGACCTCCTTCATGATGGGCCGGTCGGATACCGAGAACACGGCCACCGTCTCCAATCGCACTCCGCTCTGGGCGGATGTGAGCGACTTCATCTCAGAACGACCGCTAACTGGGTACGGCTTCCATGCATTCTGGTCGACGGATCATATTTCCACGATCTCCAAGCACCTGGGCTGGGTCGTACCCAATGCACACAACACCTATCTGGACGAGACGCTCTCCGCTGGGGTGGGCGGTGCGTTGTTGTATGCCTTCCTGCTTTGGGGAAGCCTGGTGGTGGCGTGGAAGCGCTATCGCCGGAACGCCGGGCCGGAGACGATCTTCCCACTGGCGATGCTGGGCTGGATCTTCATCACGGGGTGGGTGGAATCAGTGGCATTGGACCCCTTCCTGCCAACGTTCCTGGCTTATGTGTGCCTTGCGCAATGCATGTTGCCGGAGTCACCGTACCGGCGGCGTGAGGTTGTGGTCGAAGAAGCTGTACTGGGGACGCATCCTGGCTTTGCGCGTCTGAAGCCTGCGGGTGCGGTTATGGCCAAGAAGGACGCGGTTCGGTTGCCAGCAGCTTTGCGGCGAAGGCTCGCGCAGCCTCACTCTCCGGACGAAAGCGCCTCCTGACGAGAGAGAGCGATGCTTGTTCTCTGGCTTGCCGGAGGTCTTGATCCTGCATGAGCCGAAGCACGGCAGCGGCAAAGTCAGCCGGGTTGCCGGCAACTTCGATTACGCCTTCCACTGCATCTTCAAGGCCCTGCACACCGATCGGCGTGGAGACGCATGCCTTCCCTTGTGCCAACGCCTCAAGCAGTTTGATCTTCAAGCCGCTTCCGACCAGGAGGGGGACGATGCAGACGGCGGCTGAGGCAAACTCGCCAGCCAGGGAAGGGAGGATGCCTGCGAGCGTTACGTGCGGGGCTCCGGGCTCGATCACTTCACAGACCGACCCAGCGACCGTCAAGGTGGCGGCTGGGTTGGCCGTGAGGATGAGCGGCCAGACCTCATCAAGGAACCACTGGATTCCTGTTTGATTGGGCTGGATGCGGGTTCCTATGAAGAGACAGTGATTCGGGTTGGGAAGGGGAGGCGGCTTGGGAGGCCGAAGGGAGAGCACAATCGGCTGGACCAGGACCTCCGCTGTGAGGAGTGGGCGGATGGCCTCTGCCTCCGCGTTCTGGATTGCGAGGACGATGTCAGCCTGGTTGAGCCAGGAGATCTCCTCATCGTGCGAGATGGGGATGCAGTCGAGTGCGAGGCCAGCCTGCTGGAATCGGGCGGCGCGTGCGGAGAGCATGTCGTGCATCAGGATGATGCGCTTGTGGGCATGCAGAGCTGGAGCAGAGAGGAGTGAGCCCCAGAAGGCGTAGTTCACTACGACGATCTCGGCGTTCTGGGCGGCGATGAAGGCTAAAGCGGCGGCCAGTTCCTGCTGGGTGGGAGGGGTCAGGTCCCAGGCGTCTGCCACGACTTTGTTCCCGAACAGCAGATGGACAAGCCCTCCGAGCCAAGCTAGGGGTTGGAAGCGTTTGGCGAGGCGAGCGGCGAAACGGGCCCAGGCTCGCAGTGAGAATGGGTTCAGGTGGAGAGTGCCTATCCCTGGCTTGCCGAGGTGGAGGGTGATGCCGGCGGGAAGGGGGAGGCGTTGACGCCAAAAGAGGCGGGGGGAACGGCTGTAGGGGTCCGTGACCAGCATGTCCACCTGGCAGCCCTGGGCTACGAGGACCTCCAGCAGGTTGAGGGCTGCGGTGGTGCTTCCGCCGAACTGGTGGATGATCGGCTCCCTGGTGACGAACACGACGCGCATGATTCATCTTCTCAGAGGCGCTCTCTTTGAGAGCAGCGGGAGACGATATCATCGAGGGGCTACCCATTGAATCCTCCTGGATATAACCCGCTGGTCTCGGTCGTCATCCCCACGTTGGGGCGGCCGGAGTTGGTGCAACGCGCGGTTCGGAGTGCGTTGGCGCAGACGCACGGGAACATGGAGGTGATCGTGGTCTCGGATGGTCCCGATCCGGCTACGGCTGAGGCGCTTCGGGATTTCGATCCTCGGGTGCGACACCTTACGGTGGAGCATGGGGGGCCGGCTGCGGCGCGGAATGCGGGAGTCCTGGCGAGCGCAGGCGACTGGATCAACCTGCTGGACGACGACGACGAGCTTCTTCCGGGTAAGGTGGCGGCACAGTTGGCGATTGCGGACGCGGAGGATCAGCGGACAATGATCGCCTGTAGGTGCGTCTTCGAGCAGGCGGGGCGGAAGGATATCTGGCCGGTGAGGCCGATTGGCGAGGGTGAGAGCCTGGGGGACTACATGCTGGTGCGGCCGGGATTGCGCGGGCGTCCGGGGCAGATCAACCTGCACTGCCTTTTGATTCCACGGAGCCTGGCGGTAGCGATGCCCTCGCCTACGTTTGCGGATCATGAGGACTGGGCCTGGCTGCTGGCTGCTGAGCATGAAGGCGGGGCGCGGGTGCGGTTCGTGTGGGAGCCGCTGGTGGTGTATCACCTGTCTGTCTCTGAGATGACGCGTAGCCGGCGGACGAACTGGGCGGAGTCGCTGGCTTGGGCGGATCATCATCGTGCGTGGCTGAGCGCGAGGGCTTATAACTCGTTTCTGGCGACGAAGGTGGCGCTGAAGGCTAAGCGGGCCGGGGACCGGAAAGGGCTCCGGTTGATTGCGGGAAGAGTGCTTGGGAATCGGCCGGGGGTGTTGGAGCTTGGGTTTCTTTTTGGTGTGCTGTTCGCTCCGCTTTCCCTGCTGGATAATGTGTGGAAGGAGTCGCTTCGGAGCGACGATGGGGCCGGTGTTTCAACATAATCGGCAGGTGACACCTTCGCGCGCGCCGCTCTACATCTTCCGTCTGGAGTGCCTGACCTGATATTGACGTTTGAAGCGCGTGGCGCTGCGGTAAACTAGGCGCGGTTCCTGACAGGTTCCTAATAAAGGGCAGGCTCGACATAATGCTGAAACAATTTTCTGCGCGGATCACCGCGGCTCTTTTGGTGTGCTTCCTTGGTGGCTTGATTGGGTTGAACGGATGCGGAAATGGCACCACGTCCGGCTCCGGCGGCTCAGGGTCCACGGGCTCGGTGAAGATTGCAACGGCCTCGCTTGCGGCGGGTACGGTGGGTGTCGCTTATAACGCGACGATCGTTGCTTCGGGTGGAAGCCAGTCTTATACGTTCTCTGTCATCACGGGTGCGCCCCCCACGGGGCTTACCGTGAACGCTGCAGGCCTGGTGTACGGGACGCCGACGTTGGGTGGAACGTTCAACTTCACCGTGACGGTTACGGATGGGTCCGGCAGCAAGGCCAGCCTGTATTACACGCTGGTGATCAATGGCGCAGTGGCCACGACTCCTGTCTCCATCTCCACCGTCACGCTTCCGAATGGCACGGTGGGCACGGCGTACAGCGCTACCGTTACAGCGGTCAATGGGAAGACGCCCTATACGTTTGCCAGCAGCGGATCTGTGCCGGCGGGGCTTTCGTTGAGCACCGGTGGGGTGCTCGCCGGGACGCCTACGACGGCGGGTAGCTATAGCTTTACTGTGGGTGTCACGGATGCGATCGGTGGCAAGGCGAGCGCGACGTATAACGTGACGATCGCGGGGGTTACTTCTCCGACTTCACTGCAGATTTCGACGACTTCCCTGCCTTCCGCTGTGGTGGGTACGGCGTACAGTGCGATGCTGAGTGCCGTGAATGGCACGTCTCCTTACAGCTTCTCCAGCGGTGTGACGTTGCCAAATGGGCTGAGCCTCTCCACTGCTGGTGCGCTGACTGGCACGCCGAGCACGCAAGGGAGCTATCCAATTCCCTTCACCGTGACAGACGCGAAGGGTCAGCAGGCGAGTGCCACCTTGACCCTTTTGATCCTGCAGGCAGCGCAGGCGGTGACGATTACGACCGCTTCCCTGCCCTCGGGCACGGCGAATGTGGCCTACAGCACGACGATTGCGGCGGCGAACGGGACCACTCCTTACAGCTTTACGGTGAGCGGAACGCTGCCGAACGGTTTGAGCCTGTCGACGCTGGGGGTGTTGTCCGGGACCCCGACTGCCTCCGGGAGCTACAGCCCGATCATCACGGTGACCGATGCTGCGAATGGTAAAGCAAGCACGACGTTCAACCTGGTGATTGCGCCGGCAGTTTCTGGTTCGAGCTTGAGTGTGAGCACGACCGTGGCTGGGGCGTTGATCAATACGAGCTACAGCTCTGTGCTTGCGATTACAGGTGGCACGGGACCCTATAAAGTCACACAGGCCGGCGGCACGCTTCCGAATGGGATCACACTGGCGAGTAACGGGACGCTGAGCGGAACGCCTACTGCTACGGGGAGCTATAGCTTCAGCGTGAGTGCGACGGACAGCAGCACGCCGCTGCAGACTGCGACTGCGACGATCTCGCTTTCCGTGGCTACGGCGACTGTGACGGTGAATACGGCTACTACGTTGGCTACTGTGCCTGCGAACTTTTTTGGGCTGCACACGTCTGTGTACGATGGCAGCCTGGGCGATGCGAGCGGGGTTGCGCCGGTGCTGAAGGCGGCGGGGATTACGACACTGCGGTATCCAGGGGGAAGCTACGCGGACCGGTATCACTGGGCGCAGTACTCGGAGACGCCTCTTTATACTTCCACCGCGCCGGCGTGCGGGATCGTGCAGGGAGAACTTCAGCTGGAACCGACCTCAGACTTTGGGCACTTTATCAAGACTGTCCAAGCGAGCGGTGCGACGCCGCTGATCACGGTGAACTACGGAACAAGCCTGGGCGATGCGAACGGTACGAAGAAGGCCGGGACGATGGGCCTGACGAACAATTGCTCCGAACCGAACCAGCCAGGGCAGCCTCAGGAGGCTGCAGCGTGGGTGGCTTATGCGAACGGCGATCCGGCGAATACGCAGGTGATCGGGATCGATGCAGTTGGGTTCAATTGGAAGACGGTTGGTTTCTGGGCGGGGCTGAGAGCTGCGAATCCATTGGCGAATGACGATGGATATAACTTCCTGCGGATTGGGAATACGGCACCGATCGGGATCAAGCATTGGGAGTTGGGCAACGAGATGTACTACAACGGCTGGGCGGGTAACCGGAACTTCGAGGGCGACCTGCACGCTCCGTACATCTATCCGAATGGCTATAGCCCAGGGGCCTATGAATCTCGGGATCAGCTTGCGGCGCTCTCTCCAGCGGCTTATGGGGCTAACTCTGCTGCGTTTATTGCGGCGATGAAGGCTGTGGATTCTACGATCCAGATTGGGTTGGACTTCTCCTCGCCGATCTATGACGATCCGATTCCGGGTAACTGGAATACGGATGTTCCGCAGGCTGCGTGTGGCTTGGGGAACTTCGATCTGGCGATCATTCACTACTATCCGGGGACTTATCTGGCGGTGCAGCCGGGTGAGTTGCTGAGTCTGCCGCAGGTTGAAATCCCCAATGTTGTTGCGGGGATCAAGAAGTCGCTGGCGCAATATTGCCCGTCCAATGCGGCGAATATGCGGTTTGTGCTTTCAGAGACCTCACCGAATGCCACTCTGGCGCCGGGCTTTCCGAATGAGGTTTTGGGGCTGTTTGTGATCAACGAGTATCTGACGGCGTTGCAGCAGGGGATTCTGAACGTGGATTACCTGGAGCTGCATGACATGGCGGGGACGTTCCTTTCGTTTGACGAGAAGACGCCGGGGCCGGTGTTCTATGGGCTGCAGATGGCTCATCAACTGGCGGGGACGGGGGATAGTGTGGTGAGCGCGGTTTCGAGCAGCTCAACCGTGGTGAGCTATGCGGCGGCCAAGTCCAATGGGCAGAAGGCTTTGATTCTGATCAATGCGGATGCTTCGAATGCGGCTGTGGTGCAGGTGAGCTTCCCCGGAGCTACGCTGGGGGCTACGGCAACCCAGTACAGCTACGGGGTGGGGACTAAACCGAGCGGGACGGCGCTGACGGGGACTTCATTTGCGGTTCCGGGGAGTACGTTCAATGTGACGATTCCGGCTTATCAGGCTGTGGAGCTGATTCTGCAGTAATTCGCATGGTAAGTCGTGGTGTTTGCACCATAAAACGTGGTGAACGCACCATGGCCTGCGGTGGTGGAGGCCGCTACTGGCGCGGGTTTTGTGGGTTTTGGACCATGTGATTTCGGTGATGGCCCCTGACGTGCACCGTACTGTGCGGTACGGTTAGGGGTTTTTGTAAGGTGGAAGGGTCGTTTGCTTCCGCAAACGAGGCCCACCCTCATCGCGGTAATACTGCGATGAGGATGGGGCAGACTCTCGCAAGGATGACGCTGAAACGGTAGCAGGAGGAAGTAAGGGGCCTGCCCTGCCCGGGCGGTATGAGTTATTGCGCTTGCACGCAGCTATTCCTGGCTATGGTTTAAAGGGAACAAACGCAGATTCCCTTCGGGAATGACAACAAAATGCGGAGTGTCGGGCAGGATGGCTAGGTTGCTACCGTTTCAGCGTGGGTTTACACCGGATTCGTCCATGAGGCGGGTCAGGGCGTCGTGGTAAGTGAGTTTGTGGAGGTCAGCGTAGGCTACAAAACGGTCGTAGGCACTGGCGGTGAGGCGAATGGCGAGGTGGCGGGTGGGTTCGCTGGGGATTGCCCGGCGGCGGCGGCCCTGCTGGAGGGGCTGGTATGGGCTGGCTTCCCTGCTGACGAAGCCGTGGGCGGCCCCTGCGGCGTCTACTGCGGCCAGATCGACGCGGGGGCGGGGCGTGACTGCGGGAAAGGCTGCCAGGCGGTCTGTGAGGCTGGCCTGGGCAGTCTGCTGGGTTGGCTGCGCGTCGTCTTCTTCATCCAAGAGTCCGAACTTATTCATGTTTCGCTCCCTTGATGGCTTCTACGCCGGGGATGGCCTGGAGCAGGGTGATGAGCTCTTCGGCTAGTTCGTGGACGTTTTCGTAGGCTGCTTCGAGGTTTCCGACCTTGAGATCGCCCATCTCGGAGAGGGTTAGGCGCTCTACGAAGAGGGCTTTGAAGGCCATGCGCTCAGCTAGGCTGGTTTTGAAGCGGGGTATGCCGGCGGCTTCGATCTCAGCCTCAAGCTGGCGCTGGACGGAGGAAACAGGGGCTCCGGGGGCTGGGGTGCGGGTCATGAGGACGCGGAACGGGATTCTGCGGGAGGCGTTGGAGCGCTGGGCGACCTTTTCTTCGTCGCGTACGGCTCGGATGGCTTTGCCGGCCTGGCGGACGTCTACGGCCGAGGCCTGGACGGGGACGATGACGAAGTCTGCCATGGCGATGGAGCGGGAGACGAGGAGGCTGGCGGTGCCTTCGAGGTCGATGAAGACGAACTGGTGGGGCTGCTCCTCAAGGGTCTCCATGAGGTTGTTTTCACGGACGTTTCCGACGACGTGCATGGTGGTCTTGGATTTGCCGTTCTTCTTCCAGTCCATGATGGGCTGGTTGGGGTCTGCGTCGAGGACACTGACGCTGGCTCCCTGCTGGGCGAGGTAAGTGGCGAGGAGGAGGGTGGTGGTGCTTTTTCCTGCTCCACCCTTGGGATTTGAGACTGCGATGACTGGCATTTGGCCTCGATCTGAGTGTTGCTTGTTGCGATATTGCTACGATATCGCATAAAGGGCGATAAGTCTGCAATATTGTGGCGATATTTATCGCGGTATCGCTACGATAATCTGCTTTATACAAGACTGCGGCGATATCGCTGCGATACTTTGCACTGCTTTAGCGGCAGTGGAAACCCACGTCCCAGAGGCGGGACATGGGGCACCCGGTTGTGGCTTCCTTCGGGATGGCGGGAGTGGGCGGGCATTGCCTGTGTTGGGTAGAATCTATTGCTGCGTTATTTTTGCGATATTGTTGCGATATCGCCTTACCGCAGGCCGTGGCTCTGTGGATCAGATATAACTGAAGCAACGCGGCTGCAACATTGATCTAAGATCACGTATGCCTAAAAGTGCGACCCGAACTCGAAGCAAAGTGGTGGGCAAGGCTGTGCGGGCTGTTGCGCCGGCGGTACTGGACCGGCCAACGCCTGAGATGGATGAGGACGAGTTTGGTATGTCCTCCGAGACCGAAGCTGTAGACGGTAGTGCGGGGATGGATGAGGTGGAGGGGCTTTCGCCGGTGGCGATGCGGCTTCTGCAGGCTGCTACCGATATGCAACAGTCGCCTGACTCGTATGAGCGGGCGTTTCTGGCTCGGCAGTTGATTCAGTGCACGTTTCCGCATAGCGATCCGGGCAATATTCCGATCTGGAGCAGGACGAACGGGAATCTGACGCTATCGATCCGTCCGCTCTACGACGAGGAGAAGGCGGCGCACAAGTATCCGTATGGGACGATTCCGCGGCTGTTTCTTTACTGGATGGTGACGGAGGCTGCTCGAACGAAGAAGCGGCGGCTGTACCTGGGGCAGACGTATCCGGATTTTATGCGGAAGCTGGGGCTGAATCCATCGAATGGCGGGGTTCGGAGCGATTCGCGGCGGCTGAAGGACCAGATCGAGCGGATGCTGCGGGCTACGATCAGCTTCAAGCAGACATTCAAGAAGGACGGCAAGACGGGCGATGCGTGGCTGGATATGCAGATTGGCCCGGAGGCCGTGCTGTGGTGGAATTTTGATAAAGACGCGCAGAACTCGTTGTTTGAGAGCTATATCGAGCTGAGCGAGAAGTTTTTTAGTGCGATTACATCCAGCCCGATTCCGCTGGACCTGCGCGCGCTGCGGGCGTTGCGGAAGTCTCCGCTTTCGCTGGATCTGTACTCGCTGATCTGCCATAAGACGTATAGCGCGCGGAAGGACGGGGATACGAAGACGATTCCGTGGGAGGGGCTGCACCGGCAGATGGGGGCGGAGTACAAGGAGCTGCGGAACTTCAAGCAGAAGGTGGTGGCGACGGTGAAGAAGATTCGGCTGGTGTATCCGCAGATGAAGGTGGATCTTTCCGAGAGCGGGATGCATATTCATCCGGCTCCTCTGGCGATTCCGGAGCGGGTGGGAAGTGAGTTTGCGGCTCCGACGATTGAGGCTCCGCTGGCGAAGCGTCGCCGCGTGCTGGGGTAGATTTCTGTTTAAAAGCGCGCTGAAACGGTAGCAGGGAACGGGGGATATTGGGTCAATCCCGGTTTCTGCACGCTGAAACGGTAGCGGCTGAACCTGGTTGAGCAACGCTGAAACGGTAGCAGAGAGGAGTTTGGGCCGTGAAATTGCCCTGCCTGCGGTGCATGTGGGGCTGAATTCAGGGTGCATGCTACCGTTTCAGCGCTGTTCACGGCTTTATGGGGATCTGTCCGGAAGAACGAGCGACTTCGTCCGCTGAAACGGTAGTAAAGGTGCGAATGCTGGGACTACGCTGAAACGGTAGCAGGGGAGTCTAGCTCATGTTCGTTGTGAGGGTAGTACGAGAAAGGGGAGAGCTGGTGAGCTCTCCCCTTTGTTTGCTCGCATTCTAGATCGATGCGGGGACTAGATGCCTGCGCCACCGGAGACGAAGATGGTCTCGCCGGTGATCCAGCGGGCATCGTCCGAGGCGAGGAAGACGGTGGGGAGGGCGATGTCTTCCGGCTGGCCGGTGCGACCGAGGGGCGTGGTGGCGATGGTCTGCTTCTCCATGTCGCTGCCGATGATGCCGAGGCCTATTGCGCCTTCCGTTTCGACCATGCCGGGGTTGATGGCGTTGACACGGATCTTGCGTGGGCCAAGCTCCTTGGCGAGGGACTTGGTGATGGTGTCGAGTGCGCCCTTGGTGCTGGAGTAAACGGAGCCGAAAGGGGGCGCGAGGGTGCTGACGACGGAGCTGATGTTGACGATGCTGCCGCCGGTCTCAGGGAAGAGGGGAATGGCGTGCTTGGTGGCGAGGAAGACGCCAAGGACGTTGGTGTCGTACTGGCGGCGGTAATCGTCTGCCGAGAACTGATCGATGGGGCTGAAGGCGAAGACGCCGGCGTTGTTGATGAGGATATCAAGCTTGCCGTAGGCCTCTTTTGCCTTGGCGAAGAGGTTGATGACTTCATCCTCTTTGGCGACGCTGCCACCGACTGCGACGGCTTTGCCGCCTGCCTTGACGATCTCGGCTACAACGTTGTCTGCGCCTTCCTTGCTGGAGGCGTAGTTGACGACGACGGACGCGCCTGCGGCTGCGAGGTGTTTGGCGATGGAGGCGCCGATGCCCTTCGATGCTCCTGTGACGACTGCAACTTTATTCGTGAGATTTGCCATTTCCTTCGTTCCTCTTTCGTACGCTCGAACTCGACGCCTGCGCGTGGTCTGGTCAGGTCAGCTAACTAGATGTGGAGATAGGTGGAAGGATGCAGGAGTTGGGGTGGGGTTTGGGGTATGCGGAGGGATGACGAACTTTATGTTGGAGAAGGCTGCGACGAATGCGGCTCTGAATGAGCCTGGTGATCACGCCGTTATCGAGACATCACTAAGCCTCTGGCTGAAGCATCAACTGGCATCGAGCATGACGAGCAATTAACGCTTCGGAATCAGCAGATCCACCGGAAGGGTTAAGAGTGCAGCCACCTGCACTGGGTCTGAACCTCCTGCAATCAAGGCTCGAGCCATTGACAGTTGTTCCGCTCTGTACCTCTCGCTCGGTACGAACGTTTCAGAGATGAAGTCACTCTGGGAACCGAGACCACGGCGATCTGGACGGGCTTGAGGGGAGTCGATTCGCCCCAGCCTGGTTCGTGACAGGTTCCGGCCTTCCGCCACAAGTCGCCAGCATCGATGAGCGACGTACACGAGGTATCCGATTCCTAAACAGAGAAGCGATACGAGTATTGTGGTGAGTCCCATCCTCTCAACGAACTCCGGACACCAAAAGGTTTAGCGCTGACTGAAAGCTGATGACAGTCTAAAGCACCATCAGCAAGGGCAGTTTTGAAGGCGTGCTTGAATGGAGACTTGCCACGATCTAATGCGAAGCGTCACGCTGCAAAAGCCGCTGTCCCATCGATCATGAAAAGAATCAAGGGCGCTTGAGCGAGACTCCAATGGGGTGAAGCGAACGGAGACCTCATGAGCCTGACGATGGTGGTGGCTGCGGTTCTGATCCTTGCGGTTTTAGGGGCGGGGGAATGGTATCGGCGGAGGCGTAAGCGACTCTTTCTCGCGTCGCACAGCATCAATGTCGAGCAGTTGCATGCGCTTCTTGCGGGCAATGAAGGTGGGTCGATTCATGTGATCGACGTGCGTCAGCCTTTGGATCTGCTGGCTCACTCTGAGATCATTCCGGGCTCGCGGAGGATTCCGCCGAAGGAGATCCTGGGGAATCCCGGGCTGCTCGATAAGGAGCAGGAGACGGTTGTGTACTGCACCTGTCCGTCAGATGAGACGGCCGGCAAGATTATGCAGAAGGCCGTGTCTCTGGGGTTCGAGAAGGTGAAGATTCTTCATGGCGGGCTGGATGCGTGGAAGGAAAAGAGGTACCCGGTTGAGCCGTACGAGAGTGCCTTCCATCTGGACACTCCCGCTTAGGGTATGTGGGTTATTTGGGGGCGTCGAAGTTGGTCGAGCGGGTTACTGCTTCCCAGGCTGCGAACTCTGAATGGAGAGCTTCCAACTCCTTGCTGACGTAGTCGAAGGCGTCCGGGCCGAGGAGCAGATGGGCGGGGGATTGGGGACGGTGAGGAGGTCGGCGATGATGTTGCCGGCCTTGGCGGGATCGCCAGGCTGCGGGCTTTGCGGGCCTCGCGGATGGGATCGAAGATGGTGTCTATATGCTGCTGCTTCTGCCCGGTCTTGGAGTGGGGGACTACTTCTTCATCAACCCAAACTGCTTGCCGAGGATGCGGTCGACCATCCGCTTTGACAGCAGGTTGGGCAGCGTCCAGTTCTTGAAGCGTTGCGGCACGACCGCGTACCGGACCTTCGGCTTGCTGACCGTCAAGGCGCGATGGATTGCGTGACCGATCTCCTCGGCGGCCAGTCCCTTCTTGCCCTCTTCGGCGAAGAAGGCCAGGAAGCGTTGAATGATTGGGCCATAGTCGGTGGCATCGAAGCGGCTGAAGTCCTCCGCCTGGGCCTTATCCCAGATGGGCGTGATCACGGCTCCGGGGCCCACGATGATGACATCGATTCCGTAGAGCAGAAGCTCGCGCCGGAGACTCTCCGACATTCCCTCGAGGGCGAACTTGGAGGCCGAATAGGCGCCGACAAACGGCACCCCCATCTTGCCGGAGACCGAGCTGATCTGGACGATTCGTCCTGGTTTTCCCGACCTTGCTGGGTCGCTTCCGAGCAGAGGGGCAAAGGCCTTCGTTACGAGGAAGGGTCCGATGAGATTGACCTCCATCTGCCGACGCATCTCGGAGGGGTCCAGGTGCAGCAATGGGCCGCCGACCACGATACCGGCGTTGTTGACCAGCCCGGCCAACCTCTCTTTGCCCAACATCTCGCCCACCAGGGTGGCCGCCTGCTGCACCGCTGCCTCGTCGGTTACATCCGCCAGCAATGGAACAAAGTCCTTGCCGAACTCAGCGCTCAGCCGGTCTGCGTCGCTCTGCTTTCGTACGGTCCCAAAGACACGAAATCCCTTATCCAGAAGAACTTTTGCCGTGGCCCAGCCGATACCGGTCGATGCTCCGGTAAGGACCACACTCTGTTTTGCACTCATACCCTGCCTCCAAGATGGCCGCTGTACACCTTCAACATGTTCACCGTACACCTTTATCCTCCCAGAGGTCAAGATGTAGAGTGATAAGCATGGCGTATCCCTCCAAGACCGACCGTGCAACGATCCTTGCGGCGGCGGTCGAACAGCTTGAAGAACAAGGGCTCCGCGGCCTTTCGCTCCGCTCGCTTGCGGGCTCGCTCGAACTTGCTCCGAACGCCCTGTATCGCTACTTTGCGGATCGCGCGGCGCTCGAATCGGCTCTTGCCGGCGAGGTCTCCCGCCTGCTTCACGCCGCGATGCAGCGGGCTGTGCGCAAGGGCAGACCGGAGCAAGCCATCCATAGCATTGCGCGGGCCTACCTCGCCTTCGCCCGCAGTCGCCCCAACCTTTATGAGTTGCTCCTTCTGCCGTGCGACAACGCGAAAGAGGAGGCGGATTCCCATGAAAAGCTTTGGAAGTTCGTCGTCGAACACGTGAGCGCGATCACGGGACCAGGTCACGTCAACGATGCTTCTGTCGCTCTGTGGGCCTTCCTCCACGGAATTGCAGGGCTGGAAGCCGCCAAGCTTTTTGGAGACGAGAAACCTGTTACCAGCTTCGACTTTGGTTTGGCCGCGTGGCTGGCGGCGGCCTCCACAAGCCATGCGGAGTCAAGGTAAGGGTGTGTTTGGGGGCCTACTCCCACTCATGAATCATGGGTGGAGCGAGCACTTAGGGGATGAACAGAGGTTGGCTGAGCGGGACTTGCGTCACGGTTGCGGGACATCGCCGATCAAGGCGTGCTCGATGTCTCCCGCTCTTCGTTCTCAGGCGAGTCACTGTGTACCACGGCTGCGGTGAGGAGATCCCAGGCGGCTCCGATCTTGCGGCGGGATGACGGGCCGGCATCACGGTTCGGGATCAGGAAACTCCATCCGTTGAGAGGCAGGAGTTGCCATCGCTTGGGGTCCAGCAGGCTGGTGTCGCGCAGGTCGCCGCGGACGGCAACCATCGACATGGTCGTCGATCCTCGTCCCTCCCCGCTGCGGAAGTCACAGGCGAAGACCTCGACGCCTTTGCGCGATCCATAGAGGAAATTTTCCTGCACTCTCAAGCGGCGGGGTGGGTCATGAGCGACCTGCGGTACGGTGATGGGAGCTGGGCCGGTCTGGAAGCTGAGGCCGTGCGCTGCGGCAAAGGCTGCCAGGCGACGCCGTCTGCCCCAGGCCCAAAGGCTCGTCAGGCCCCAGATGATCGAAAAGACAAGGAAGACAACCAGGACCGGAATGAGCACTGCAAAGACTACCGCCGGCGGGTCCGAATGTCGCATGGCGTATTTTAGCCCGGGCACTGACGCGGCTTGTGTACGTTTCTATGCAGCGGCAGGGCGGGGCGGCCGCGGAAGGTGACGCTGAAACGGTAGCAGGAGGGGGTTGGGTAAGGCGGGGAGTGGGACGCGAGGTACGCTGAAACGGTAGCGGATGACCGTTTCATGGGCGAATCGTGGGGTTTCGAGGGGTGTGGAAAGGGCCGAGCGGAAGGATTATGTGGGTTTTTCGTTGCTTTTCAAGGGGAACTCTTCCACGCTGAAACGGTGCTTTGGGATCACAGGGGAATTTGCGAGGTCCACGCTGCAACGGTAGGGGATTCACGCTGCAACGGTGCGGGTTTCACGCTGAAACGGTAACGGGTCCACGCCTAAACGGTAGTTGTGGAACGCCTGCTTAAAGGAAGCCTGTAGTTTTTAACTGTAGTTATGCCTTTATCGCAAGAGTAGGTTCTTTCTACTGCCCTTGGGAAGGCTTGTTCTTTGTTTTTGTAATCGCGGCTGGCGGTGGCCGCTGCTACCGTTGCGCGTTAGGATTTCAGGTGAGGATGCATGAGCGGAGATGAGCGCGAGGTGATGGGGCGAGGCGGCTTGAGGGTGGACGGAGATGTGTCTCACCTGCTGGCTGGGCTGAGGGAGCTGATTCAGGAGGCTCGGCAGCGGGTGCTGCGGAGTGTAGATGAGGTCCAGGTTCAGACGTACTGGGAGGTTGGGCGGCACATTGTGGAGTTCGAGCAGGGTGGTGCGGCGCGGGCGGCTTATGGGAGCAAGCTGCTGCAGACGCTGGCGGGGGAGTTGGCGGCGGAGTTTGGGAAGGGGTTCGATGTATCGAACCTGCGGCATATGCGGGTGTTCTACCAGGCGTTTCCAAAACAGGACGCGCTGCGTCGTGAATTGAGCTGGACGCACTACCGGACGCTGCTGCGGGTGGAGAGTGGGGCGGCTCGGCAGTGGTACATGCAGGAGGCGGCGGGGCAGGGGTGGACGACGCGTGCGCTGGAACGGCAGATTGGGACGCTTTATTATGAGCGGCTGCTCTCCAGCTCCGACCGTGCGGAGGTGGAGCGGGAGGCGGGCGAGCAGGTGAGCAAGCTCGCGACGCCGAGGGACTTTGTGCGCGATCCGGTGATGCTGGAGTTTCTGGGACTGCCGGGAACGGGGAAGCTGCTGGAGGCGGATCTGGAACGGGCGCTGCTGGATAACCTGCAGGCGTTTCTGCTGGAGCTGGGGCGAGGGTTTGCGTTTGTGGCTCGGCAGTTCCGGGTGAGCAGCGAGTCGAAGGATTTTTATATCGACCTGGTGTTTTATAACTATCTGCTGAAGTGCTTTGTGCTGTTCGATCTGAAGTCTGGGGAGCTGACGCATCAGGACATTGGGCAGATGGATATGTATGTGCGGATCACGGACGATCTGAAGCGGGGGCCGGACGACAATCCTACGGTGGGGATCATTCTTTGCACGCAGAAGGATGCTTCGATTGTGCGGTACTCCGTGCTGCATGAGAATGAACAGATCTTTGCGAGCCGTTACAAGCTGGTGCTGCCGTCCGAGGAGGAGTTGCGGGCGGAGCTGGATCGGGAACGAGGGAAGCTGGCGGAGGGGGCGGGATGGGAACGGTGAGGCTTTGGACGGATGAGGAGGCTGCGAGCGATGCTCGAGTGGCTGCGGTGTTTGCGGATATACGGGTGATGCGTGGGTCTGATTTCATCAACAACTTCTGGCGGGCGCTGGCGAATCAGCCGGCGGCGCTGGAGCGGACGTGGGCGAAGCTGAAGGTGGTGATGATGGAGCCGGGGGAGCTCGATCCGCTGACGAAGGAGCTGATTTATATTGCGGTTTCTACGGTGAATGGGTGCGGGTACTGTGTGCATTCGCACAGCGCGGCGGCGAGGGCGAAGGGGATGACGGAGGGCCAGCATGGGGAGCTGCTGGGGGTGATCGGGATGGCGATGGAGACGAATGCGTTGGCGACGGCTCTGCAGATTGCGGTGGATGGGGCGTTTCTGGTCTGAGGGTGTCTGGGATTCCCAATCTGGGAATATTCATGAAAGTTGATAAGTCTTGCTCAAAGATTGAATGCGTGAAGATCCGACAACCAAATACCTTTATTATGTGTCTTAGATAACATAACTGTGTTAGTAACCGTCTCCTGAAGTTAGTTTGCTTAGCTTCATCCTTCAGAATGGATCCATTCCTCGCAACTTTGCCATGCGTTATGGATCAGGCTGGCCTGTTCGACTCCAGCAAGTCCTGGGGGTGTGAGCGGGAGCAGGTCATGGGTCTGGAAGGATCGATTCATGAAAGAACTCACTGGTGCGGTTTCAGAAATTGAAGGGGTTTTGAGGCAGTTTGTCCTGTCCTGCCGGTTGAATGTGGAGTTCCGGATTGCGACTTACCCGGGATGCGTGCCTGAGGTTTCGATCGAGTTTGCCGGTCCCGATTCCTGGCAACTTACTTCTGGTGATGGGGAGTTGCTGCAAGCGGTGCGGCAGTTGACGGCGGAGATCCGCGCTTCGGATCGGCCGGAGCTTCTGTCATGTGGGGTGGCGGAGGGGTTGGTTCAATGAACGAAGGTTCTGCGTGACGTGAGACGAGTCCTTGCTGGCGAGGGCGCAGGGCATGGGTGATGCTGCGCTGGATCGAGGGGTGGAACGAAGCGGGATGGATTCTAGACAAACGCTTATCTGATGGATGAGTATGGTCAGCGAGGAAATGACATGCTCGTTGGCCGTATGGTTGCAGGCCTTGTGTTGAGTCTTGGTCTTGCTGCCGGCTCGATGCAGGGACAGTTTGTTCACACTCACAAGACCGAGGTTCTGGATGGGCAGAGCAAGCCCCTGCTGATCCGGGGGACGAACCTGGGAGACTGGTTTGTTCCCGAGGGATATATGTGGCATCTGCCGGATACGGTGCAGAGTCCGCGGGAGATCGAGGGGCTGGTCCGGGAGTTGATTGGGCCGACGAAGGCGACGGAGTTCTGGCATGAGTATCGGCAGAGGTATGTGATGCGGGCGGATATTCACCTGCTGAAGCAGGCGGGATTCAATACTGTTCGGGTGCCGTTTCACTACAAGTTCTTTGAGACGGACGATGCGGAGGGGTTCGCGCTGGTGGATCGCCTGCTGGGGTGGTGCCGGGCGGAAGGGCTTTATGTGATCCTGGATATGCACGTTGCGCCGGGGTATCAGACGGGGAAGAATATCGACGACAGCGATGGGTATCCTTGGCTGCTGAAGGATGAAGGGGAGCAGGCTCATGCGGTGGCGGTGTGGGAGCGGATTGCTCGGCACTACAAGGACGATAAGACGGTGATCGGGTACGACCTGCTGAATGAGCCGATCCCGAACTATCCGAAGCTGAAGCCACTGAACGAGCTGCTGGAGCCGCTGTATAAGAAGCTGACGGTGGCGATCCGGCGGATCGATACGAAGCACATGATGATCTATGGCGGAGCGCAGTGGGATGGCGACTTCAGCGTGTTTGGAGCGCCGTTCGATGCGAATGCACTGTATACGTGGCACAGATACAAGGCCGAGCCGACGGAGGCTGCGTTCAAGCAGTATGCGGCGTTCCGCCAGAGGTACCAGGTGCCGATCTACCTGGGCGAGTCCGGCGAGAATACGGATGCGTGGATCGCTAGCTTCCGGGCGGCGAATGAGAAGGCGAACATCGGATGGACGTTCTGGCCGTATAAGAAGATGAGCGCGACGACCTCTCCGGTGAGCTTTGCGAAGCCGGATGGATGGGATGAGGTGCTGGCGTTCGCGGCGCTGCAGCGTGGGTCTGTGCTGGCTCCGGAGCGGTTGAAGGTGAGGCCGGAGCAGGGGGTGCTGGATCGTGCGTTTTCGAGCATGCTCGAAAACATCAAGGCGGAGCGATGCACGGTGAATGAAGGGTATATCCATGCGCTGCTGCCGGATGCGCCTGCGGAGTTGAAGGTAGAGTAAAGGCGAAGGCGGAGATGATGGCCTGAAGGAGCTTGCATGGATGAGGGTTAGATACTTGAGGCTTTGAACGCGCACTGGCGCGCGTCAGCGGCTGGTGAGATCGACGCGGAGCATGACATCTACGACGACGATGTCTTGTGTGAGTATCCGCAGTCCGGCGAGCGCATTCTTGGGCGCGTCAACTTGCAGGCGCTGAGGGGTCATCATCCTGGTAGACCGTCCGGGTTTGAGGTCAGGCGGATCTTCGGTGAGGGCAATCTCTGGATCACGGAGTACACGATTATCTACCAGGGGAAGCCCGCTTATACGGTGAGCATGATGGAGTTTCGCGACGGTAAGGTTGTGCATGAGACGCAGTACTTTGCCGATCCCTTTGACGCACCGGGGTGGCGAAGCCAGTGGTTCAAGGCAAGGCGTGAGGCTTGCCGGTGGGTACGGTGTCCGCGGCTCTCATCTTTGCGTACCGCTTAGCGAGGGCAGCCATCTGCTGATCGAGATCTGTACGTGAGAGGAAGCGTCCGCCTGCGATCACTGCCGTGATCCTGCGGGTGTTTGCGACATCCGCCATGGGATCGGCGTCGAGCAGAAGTAGATCTGCGCGCTTGCCTGGTGCGACTACGCCGCGGTCTCCTGCGACTCCGAGCCACTCCGCCGGGAGCCGGGTTGCTCCTTCCAACACCTGCTGGTTGCTCAACCCATAACGGGCCATCGCTTCGAGTTCATCGTGCAGAGCGAAGCCTGCCACCATACCGGGGACTGGCGTGTCTGTGCCTGCGAGTACCGGGATGCCGGCTGCGGCGAAGGCCTGGATCAGCTTGCGATTGAAGGCGACGATCGAACGGACATAGTCAATGAACTTCGCGTTTGCGTTTGCTACGTAGGGATTGTGGGCGGTGACATAGGTGTAGATCGGGGGTGAGAGAAACTGCAGTTCAGGCCGGGCCTGCAAGGACTCTGGGTGGGATGCCTCTTCAACGATCCGCTCATCCAATGAGAGCGTTCCCGTGAGCCAGGTTCCGTTCCGTTTTGCCATCTCTACGTAGCCTGGGATGTCAGCTTCGACCGGCACATCGGTCTGCTGGGCGAACTCCTCCGCGTGGGCCACCATGCCGAATCCGGGCTGGAAGAACTTGTCTGTGGTGCCTTTGCCGCGTTGAGGGATGTGGCCCACGACCGGCATGTGCAGCTTGTGCGCCTCGTCAACGATGGCTGTGAAGGTTGGGAGATCCAAAGTGCTGTAGACCTTGATGAGCTCGTAGCCTTCGACCGATGCGTCACGGACTGCCTGGCGGCCATCGCTGGGGGTTGCTGCGACGCGCGTCATGCCGACGGGCAGGATGGGGTCTTTGCCATCGATCATCGCAGCGAGCGCAATGTGAGGTCCGAGGACGCGTCCGTTTTCGACCTCATCGCGCTGGCCTACTGTCTCCGAGGTGGCGGATAGATCGATCACCTGCAGGACGCCGTTGGCTACGTAGGGCAGGAAGATGTCTTCGGTGCGGATGGTGCCGGCGGGGATCTTTGGGTTATCGAGGAAGAGGCGCAGGAAGCGGTCGTTTTCAAGATGCACGTGTGCGTCTGCGAGGCTCGGCATCAGGTACTTTCCTGTGCCATCGATGCGCCTGACGCCGCTGGCTGGTTTGGTTGCGGTTGAGGCTTCTATTGCCGTGATGCGGCCGTCGCGGAGGGTGACGGTCTGGTCGTGCAGCACGGTGCCGCCTGCGGTCATAGGGAGAACGGTGACGTGCTCGATTGCCAAGGGCGGCGGCGGGGTTGGCTGTCCGAAGGCAACCGTCCATGCAAGAGCTGGAGAGGTCAAGGCGAGGGTCAGGCTGCGTAGGTTCATCAAGTCCTCGGGCACAGATGTGAGAAGGCTTAGGCGTATACGCCTTGAGCATCTGCATTGTTCCGTGGAGTTTTGGATGAAGCCAGGGCTGCTCGTGTCGCGGCCCCGCACCATGACGGCGGAGAAGCGTGGCGACTGCTTCGGCTGGTAGTCAAAGGCCACGACCTCAAAGCCTCCGCGAGAGGCCTGCAGCAGCATCGAGAGATGATGGAAGGGGGTCTCCATCTGGTATATGGAACCTGTGGCGGCAGATCCTACTTGATGTCCTGGAAGCCCTGCTTTTTCAGGAGCTTTCGCCGCCTGATCTTGCGAAGGGTCGAGGGCAGGGTACAGAGGTAGAGCAACAGGGAGAATGCGAGGGTGGCGCCGCCTACCAGGATGAGGAATTGCTGCCAGGTCGTGTTGCCCAGATGACGCAGCAGCATTGCGGGGAGAGGCGGCAAGGCGAACACGGCGGTGAGCAGGGAGGAGGAGGTGAGCATGCCAGGGTGTGAGGAGTTTAGCACCTGGACGTTGCAACGATATTGCGACTTCTGGGATAGATTGCTTTGGAGCAGAGCGTGTCAAGGGCGTTGACCGTTGGGTGGGTGGAATTCCAGGCAGGGTGATCGTTCGTCTTGCAATCATCCCGGCTAAAAAATGTCTGCGTTCTCCTGTAATACGCGCATAATGGGCCCACGCCGCTATGCGAACTCCGCCTGTCTCCGCCTATCTGACTACGCTGTCCATGCTTGCCATGGTCATCGTGCCTGCTGCGTTTACGCTCCACACCGTGCGTGTGAGCGCCTTCGGCGGATCACTGCCTGCGAATCCTTCACCTTATGGCTATACGGTCAGCCTTCTGTTGTTTCTTGTTCCTTCGCTTGTCATCCTTTGCTGGTTTCTTCCGCAGGAACATCTCCATATCTCGCGACGGTCTTTTATGGTGAGCCTCAGCCTTCTGTTTCCGCTGGGGGCTGCGCTTGATTTCTTCTTTGCGCGGTACTTCTTTGTGTTTCCGAACGCCTCCGCGACTTTGGGGATCAAGGCTCCTGCGCTGGGTGGCGGCGTGCCTGTCGAAGAGTATGTCTTCTATCTCTCCGGTTTTGCGCTGGTGCTGCTTCTTTATGTATGGCTGGATGAGTACTGGCTTGCGGCCTATACCGTACCCGCGACGGCGCGGGAGCGGATCAGCTTCGACCGGCTGCTGCGCTTTCACCCTGCTTCGCTTGTGCTTGCAGTGACGCTGCTGGCGGGTGTGCTGATCTACCACCATCTGACTGCGCCCGGGAGCTTTCCGGGGTATCCCGTCGTGCTGATCCTGGGGGCGCTGCTGCCGTCGTCTGCTCTTCTGCCCGCTGCTCGTCCGGTCATCAACTGGCGGGCGCTCTCTCTGACGATGTTCATCATTCTGGTGACGAGCCTGATGTGGGAGGTGACGCTCGCGCTGCCTTACGGCTGGTGGAACTTTCAGGCGGCGGCGATGCTCGGCGTGCGCGTGACTGCGTGGTCCTTCCTGCCGATTGAGGAGGTGTTTATCTGGATTGCTGTTAGCTACTCGAGCGTGATTGTTTATGAGATTGTGAAACGGTGGAAGGCGTCTGGGAGGGCGTTGGGGCATGCTTTGCTTGGAGCGCGACTGAAGCATCTATGAAGTTGCTAACACCGTTTTCAGAGTGCATTCACCCCTGCGGCCTGCTACTGCGCCACCCGCCAGGGTGACACGCTGGTCCATGCGATCAACTCTTTCGTCGCCCATGTTGTCGACTTATCTGCATGACAGGACGTGCATGGATTCGGGATGCCCGACTGCTCGGTCTGAGCCGGAGTGATGAATCGGAAGGTATGGGCGCTCACGAAACTGTCCTTGATCGTCGCTTCAATCTTCGGCATATGACATGCCACACACTGGCTCCCCTTACTGCCTTCAGCATGGTGGGTATGCTCACTGACCGTGCCCTTCAATCCGGCTGGATTCTCCTTCGTATGACAGCCCAGACACAATGCATTGGAGGGCATGCGGAGGTTCGAGACCGTGTTGGAGTGGACCTGATGACAGTCCGAGCAGCGGATCTCGCGGTGATACATATTGCTCTGCACAAAGTCATTGCCCTGCATGCGATTCTTATGAGCCGTCAGGTCCGCATATTGATAGAACCCGGTGACGCCGGGCTTCAGCTCTTCAAGCTTCCAGTAGTCGACAAGGCGCGCGCCGGGAAGATAGCCGACCGGCCAGTCATAATACTTGCCCGCAATGGGATTGCCCACGGGCTGGCCTTGGCTATGGCACTGGATACAGGTGTCGTTGCCCCGCACAGAATCGAGTTTGTCCGGGTTGACGATGTTCTGTTTGGTGGGATGTGCGACGTGCAGGCTGCCGGGACCGTGGCATTTCTCGCAGCCCACGTTCCACTCCGTGACCTGCTTGGTTTCGATGTTGAAGTTGACGGAGTGGCAACCATCACAGAGCGTCGAGGTGGGGCGCTCCATGTTGCTCTCACCGTAATGGGGAACCCACCAGTCCGTGCCTTTTTCGACATGAAACGGGAGCCAACGCTTCTTCTGGATATCCCACTGCGCGGGCAGCACATAATAATCGTCGCCTCGTTTGGTGAAGTAGCGCTGCTTCCAGCGGCTGCCATAGGTGAACGCAACGTCGTCCAGCTTGAAGGTCACCAGCGGGTTCGGAGTTGTGAAATCTCCGACCACAGCCTCTGGATGAATCTTGGGGTCCTGAACAACGTTTGCCATGCGTGTCTTCTGCCAACTGTCGTAGGTATCTGCATGACATGCCCTACATGACTTTGAGCCTACGAATGTCGCTTTAGGAGTCTGCCCCACGGCAGTTGCATACAAAATGACGGTGATGAGGAAGGCAATCACAGTGGATGCAATCTTGCGATCCCTCAAGGCTTCGTCTCCGGCAAACGAATGGATTTATGCCTAAACTCTACTCCTTCAGGAAGGATTGAATTGTCAATGGGATGTCATCGTTCCCGAAAGGTCTGGCGGCTCTGTCAGGCCCTGATCCGCTCGCCGGAAGCCCATTGTGCAGAGCTGTCAGTGGTTTCGCTATGATGAGGTTCGGTTCGCGCTTTGTGTTTCTGGGTGCGGATGAGGGTTGCGATGCAGGGTGTGGCTAAGAGCAAGACGTTTCCGTGGGGTGCGCTTCCGCTTTACCTGGGGTTCTTTGGGACGGGGATTGGGGTGGCGCTGCCGGGGGCGCTGCTGCCGGCGCTGCAGATGCGGTGGCACCTGCAGGATGAGCAGAGTGGGCGGCTGTTTTTGATGGCCTGGATTGGGTCTTCACTGGGGGCTTTGCTGGTGAGGCGCTCGCTGCGAACGACGCTGGTGTTTGGGAGCCTGGGGGTTGCGGTGGGGGCTGCGGGGCTGGCGCTGTCTGGCGGGCATGGGGTGAATGCGCTGATGGCGCTGTATGGGATGGGGCTGGGGGCGACGATGACCTCGGTGAGCCTGATCCGGCAGCAACAGACGGTGGGCAGCGGGACGGAGATGGTGAGGCTGAACCTGGTGTGGGCGATTGGGGCTTGTGCTTGTCCGTCGCTGACGGTTCATGCGCTGGGTGCGGGGGACTTTGGGCCGGTGCTGCTGGGGTTGGCGGGGTGCTTCCTGGCGCTGGCGGGTGCGGCGCTGGCGCAGCGGGAGCTGATGGTGTTGACGGCGGGGGCGGAGGTTGGGGATGCGTGGGCGATCTTCAGGCGCATGCCGCTGGGGCTGATTGCGATGATCTTTCTGGTGACGGGGATCGAGGCTTCCGCGGGGGGGTGGCTGACGACTTATACGCGAAGGGGAGGACATGAGCTTGCCGAGGCGGTGGCTGCGCCGACTTGCCTTTGGGCGGGGCTGCTGCTGAGCCGGTTGTTCTGGAGCGTAAGGGACAAGTGGTTGTCCGAGGCGGTGGTGGTTCGGGGGAGCCTGGTGCTGATGACGGCGGCGGCCGTGCTGCTGGTGGCGACGACGCATGGCGTGGCGATTTTGGCGGCGGCGTTTCTGTTGGGGTTCGGGATTGGGCCGACGTATCCGCTCTTGCTGGGGTGGGCGCTGCGGTATCAGCGGGGTGGGGCGATATTTTTTGTTGCGGGGGTGGGGTCGGCTTGTCTGCCGTGGATGACGGGGCTGGTGTCGGCGGAGCGGGGGTCGCTAAGGATGGGGCTGGTGGTGCCTATGGTGGGGACGGCTGTGATGCTGCTGGTGGCGATGGTGTCGCCGGTGAGGAGCTGGGGCGGGGCGGTCCCTGTGAAGACTCGGTTCGGGACGCCGCTTGGCGACAATCCCGGCTAGACTGGTGGTGCGCGAAACGGACTGTAGCCGGTGAGCCGCGGAGAGCGACCTCGAAACGACTTATGCCTAAGAAGACTGCGGTGAATTTGGCTGGTGGGCGGCGGGTGGGCCTGAAGATGCTGGCGGAGTACCTGGACCTGAGTCCGGCGACCGTCTCGTTTGTGTTGAACAACGCGCCTGGGCGCTCGATCCCACCGGCGACGCGCGAACGGGTGAAGGCGGCGGCGAAGAAGTTCGGGTATCAGCCGAGTTTGATTGCGCGGTCGCTGCAGGGGCTGACGACGCGGACGATCGGGATTTTGATTCCGGAGCTGGGAGAGGGGTACCACTCGCAAGTGCTGAGCGGGGCTGCGGACCTGCTGATGCAGGAGGGATACTTCTTCTTTACGGCGCATCATCGTCACAAGAAGGACCTGGTGGCGGAGTATCCGCAACTGCTGCGCTCGCGCGGGATCGACGGGATACTGGCGATCGACACGCATCTGGAGGCCGAGTTGCCTGCGCCGGCGGTCTGCGTGGCGGGGCATACGGTGATTCCGGGACTGACGAACGTGGTGCTGGATCACCATCGGGCGGCGGAGCTGGCGCTGGGACATCTGTATCGGCTGGGGCATCGGAAGATTGCTTATATGCATGGGCAGCCGTTCAGCTCGGACTCGAAGACGAGGTGGAATGCGACGCTGCAGGTGGCGCGTGCGCTTTCGCTGCGGGTGTCGCCTGACCTGGTGATTCGGCTGGATAAGGATATGAGCTCGCCTGAGCTGGGGTATCCGGGAATTCATCAACTGCTGCTACGGCGCAAGGACTTTACGGCGGTGCTTTGCTTCAATGACGTTTCGGCGATTGGCAGCATCCGTGCGCTGCACGATGCGGGGCTGCGGGTGCCGCATGATGTGTCAGTGCTGGGGTTCGACGATATCCAGGCGGCGGCTTATGTGGTTCCGAGTCTGACGACGATCCGTCAGCCGCTGCACCAGATGGGCAGCATGGCGGCGAGCCTGCTGCTGAAGAAGCTGGCGCATGAGAAGATTCCGGATGTTGTGAAGCTCGATCCGGAGCTGGTGGTGCGGGAGTCGACTGCGGCGGTGCGGGCGGTGGTGCGTGCGGCTCGTGGGACGGGTAAGGCTGGGGGCGCGGGGTAGATGTTTGCGGGCTCGGCGGCAGGGAATGAGTTGACTAGCTTTGTGTGCGGCGGGTAGAAAGAATGGGTCGGCGTGGAAGACAAACCTTTGTCTTCTGATTTAGCGGAAGCATCCGACCTTATGAGGCCATCTCTTGCAGAGATCATTCGTTCCATCGTTTCGTTCTATTGGGGTTTCTGTTGTGCTGGCCTGTGCTGCCTTTGCCAGTGCCGGGGCGGCGACGCTGCGGTCTCCGTGGGATGGTCACGCGGTGACGCTGACGGATGCCCCCTATAGCTGCCCGGCGCTGCCTGCGGTTGCACCTGACCTGACTACGGATGGATTCTACCGGACGGATGATCCGACGCACTCGATTGTAGACCCGGTGCGGATGGAGGCTTATAAGCGGTCGAGCGATCCGGTGAAAGAGGTTGGGCAGACGCTGGTGCGGGAGGCGGATGCGTTTCGGACGACGGGCTCGCGTGCTGCGGGACGATGTGCGCTGGAGCAGATCACGTCGCTGGCACGGCAGCGCTCGTTGACGGGAAAGATGTCTTCCAACCAGGCTTACTACGTGCAGGGTTGGATTGCGGGGGCAATTGCGATTGCTTACCTGAAGATCAGCGATGCGGGGCTGGCGACGCCGGAGCAGAGACGGCTGATTGCGCCGTGGCTGCTGCAGATTGGCGACGCTACGCGCACCTGGTACGACGACCATGCCGCGAAGACGCATGTGTCGGCGGGCAACAATCATCTGTATTGGGCCGGCGTAGAGCTTGCGGCGATTGGGGTGGCGGCGAACGACCGGAAGGCGTTCGACTGGGGGATGGCGACTTATGAGAACGGGGTGGCGCAGATCCGGCCGGATGGGACGCTGCCACTGGAGATGGAACGGGGGACCAAGGCGCTCCACTACCATTTGTATGCGCTGGCTCCGCTGGTGCTGCTGGCTGAGCTTGGCGAGGTGAACGGGCTGGACCTTTATGCCGCGCACGGTGGGGCGATCCATCGGCTGGTGAAGGTGTCGATTGGCGGGCTGTCCGATCCTGCGGTGTTTGTTGCGGGGACGGGTAAGCAGCAGGAGGCTCCCGGGACAGTGAGCGGAGACCAGATTGGCTGGGCTCCGCCGTACGAGCGGCGCTTTCCTGATGCGGCGATTGCTCGCTATGTGAAGGCAGCGCCTAGCCTGAGTGTGTTCTACCTGGGTGGGTTGCCGCCGGCATGAATCGGCTTCCTGGTAGTCATCTTTGTTAGCTCCGAGCCAGCGAGGAGGAAGGCTCCGATGCCGTAGACGTAGCTGCTGGAGGCCTTCACGTCACCGGGTGCGGCTCCGATGGGCTGGATGGCCCCGAGACGGCCGTCAGCATAGACGTGCTGGAGCAGGCCCTGCCAAGCGCTGGTGACGTGCGGGAGATAGAGCTTGCGGTCAAGGAGACCGTTATCGATGCCCCAGGCTAGGCCGTAGGCGAAGAAGGCAGAACCGGAGTCTTCGGGCTGTGCGTAGGCTGCGGGATCGAGCAGGCCGCTGCGCCAGAGGCCGTCAGGCTGCTGGAGGGCGATGACTCGCTCCGCCATGGCGCGGAACTGAGCGACGTACTTTGGCCGGGTGGGATAGTCGGCGGGCATGTTCTGGAGGACGGTTGCGAGACCGGCGAGAACCCAGCCGTTGCCGCGTGCCCAGAAGAGCTTCTGGCCGTTGGCTTCCTTCTTGGTGAAGTAGGTGTCGTCGCGGAAGTAGAGCTTCTCCTGCGGGTCGTAGAGGTAGGCCGAGGTGATCCACCATTGGCGGTCCATGTAGTCGAGATACTTGCGGTCGTTGGTGATCTTCGACATCTCGGCGAGGACTGGCGGGGCCATGAAGAGGGCGTCACACCACCACCAGAGGAGCTTCTTGGGATCGTCCGGGTGGGCGATGAGGTGGTCGAGGACCTCGCGTGTTGAGGCGATGCGCTCCGGTGTGGGGTGCTGCTGATAGAGCTCGAGGTAGGCGCGTCCGAGGGCTTCGTCGTCGGCGTGGGGGAAACGGTTGTCGATGAGCTTCCAGTCAAAGTGCTCCGACATACGCTGGACGGCGTCCTGGTACTTGGGGTCGCCGGTGGCGGTGGAGGCGGCGATGAGGCCGTCGTAGAGGGCGGCGTAGGTCCACTGCTGGTTGAAGCGCGGCTCGGCGTAGGCGATCTGCCAGTCTGCAACCTTGCGCATGGCCTTCTGGATGGCGGGTGGGGTTAGGGCGGGGGAGAGATCGGTCGCGAGCGGGCCGGGGTCGGCTGGGGAGTCACCGGCGGCGTTGCGGTCCACCGGCGAGGGGGCGCTGGCTGGTGACTGCTTCTGAGCCTGGGTTTGGGCGATGATCGTGGGGTTCAGCATCGTGGCGGCAAGGGCCGCGGCAACAGTCAGTTTTATGGAGATCAAAGACACCACCCTGCGTCGACAGCTCAGGGCTATCTGGCGCAGGAGTATTCGACCGTGCATGGGCTATCGTTGTCAAGCAGGGAGGGAAGGCGGATGGCTTGGAGACAAACGCTTATCTGAAGTGACTGGCGGCGCGCGTGTTGGTCTTGTGACGACGCCATGCTGGTGTTCTGCGATCAATCCTCATACCATCAAGCAGGCTAACGAGTGCGATACACCATGACAAGAGCGAAGAGTCACCTGCGTAAGGCTGCGATGCTGGCGGTCTTGCCGGTTTTGGCTTGTGGCTTTGGGAGTGCGATGGCCCAGGGCGTGTCGGGGGCGCAACGCGGGACTCGGTCCGCGGAGGCGGAACAGCTTCATGAGGCAATCATGACTGCGCAGCGAGGGGATGGAGCGAAGGCTCTCGCCCTGACGCGTGCGCTGCTGGCGTCTCATCCAGGGTATGAGCCAGCGCTCAAGTTTCAGGGCGCTCTGCTGGAAGATATGGGACATGCGCCAGAGGCTGCGGCCTCCTTTCAAGAGGCGTTGAAGCTGGCGCCGGGCGATGCTGAACTGATGTTGAAGGTGGGGATCAACCGGCTGGTGGCAGGCGATACAGGTGAGGCAATTCGTCTGTTCACGCAACGCCTGAAACAGGTTCCGCAGGATGGCGATACGCTCTACTACCTGGCCCAGGCCTACCACCTGAGGGGCGATAGCGAACTGGCGTTGAAGGCGATTCAGAGGAGCCTGAAGGCTGATCCGAATAATACCGCCGTGTGGCAGAAGTATGGTGAGCTGCTTTGCAGTTCAGGGGATAACGAGGCGGCGCTGCGGTGGCTGTTGAAGGCGCAGCATGCCGATCCAACGCTCGGGCGGATCGATTTCGATCTTGGGGTGGCGAGCTTCAAAAATCAGGACCTGGAGAATGCCGCGCAGTACGCTGCGAAGGCCGTGGCACTGAAGCCGAACGATTTGAAGGGGCTGCAACTGCTGGCCGCCGTGGACGTGAAGCTTTCAAAGTGGCAGGAGGCAAAGCCGGTCTTTGAACAGATTCTTTCCATCCAGCCTGCGGACGACGCTGCGTTGCTGGGGCTGGGGCATTGTGAGCTGGCTTTGAAGAACTACCAGGCGGCCGCGGACCTGCTAGAACGTCTGCTGAAGCAGGACCCGACGCAGGTGCTTGCTCATTTCTATCTGGCTCGGGTGTATGCCGGGCTGGGGCGCACGGCGGATGCGCAGCATGAGGCGGAGCTGCATGGCAGGCTGCTGGATCAGGCGGCATCCGTCGTTCCCACGGATGAGCGCGAGGTAGAAAAGGCTACGCTGGTGGAGGCGCGGCAACTGCTCACTGAGGGGCATGAGGCGGCGGCGTTGAAGCTGTTTCGGGATCGGGCGAAAGGGCCGACGGCTACACCTGGAGCGCCGTACATGCTGACCGGCGTCGTCTATCTGTACATGGGGAGGCCGGAGGATGCGGAACGCTGTTTGAAGCAGTCCATGGTGATTGAACCGACGGTGCGGGGTGCGCATACCTACCTGGGGATGCTGGCGTTGCAGCAGAACGATCTTGAGAAGGCCGAGAGCGAGTTCAAGGCGGAGCTGCAAGGGGAGCCTAATTATCAACTGGCGGTTGCGGAGCTCGGCGAGGTGCGTTACAGGCAAGGACGGTGGGAGGAGGCTGCGGATCAGCTTGCTCGGTCAAAGACGGTGGTGCCGGCGTTGCTGTACATGCTGTGCGACTCTTACTTTCACCTGGGTAAGGTGAAGGATGCGGACCTGACGGCTGAGCTGGCGGTCGGGTATGGCAAGAGCGATCCCGCGATCACAAAGGGGATTCTTGATCTGCTGGAACGGAATCAGCAGACGGAGCTTGTGCAGCGTTTGTCCAGCCGGTGAGTGCGGCTTAGCGGGGGAGGCTGGCGCCGGGCTTTACGACGCGGATGAAGTGGTCCGTGAACTCGCCATGCATGCTGGCGACGGTGACCTTTGGCATGTGGCAGGTGATGCAGCCGCTCGAGGCTTTGGGGCAGATGGAGACGGTGTGGGTGCTGGCTGGGGGCTGGGTTTTCTGTGCTGCTGTCGAGTGGCATTGCAGGCAGTGGCGATCGTAAGAGGCGGTGTTCCTCTCGAGGGGCTGGTGAGGATCATGGCAGGCGACGCAGGTCAGGCGCTCATCCCTTGTGGAACGCCAGCACTTACTTTCCTCAAGGCGGTATGGCTGGAAACGGACGACCGCCGTGCCTTGTCCAGGGCCGATGATCAGGCTGGCGTCTGCGAAGCTGCGATGGCAGGAGCCGCAGAAGTCGATGGAGTCTGACGGGGAGAGCTTTGCTGGATTGAAGACTGCGGATTCGCTGGCCGGGTGGGCGGGGGCGTGGATTTGCTGGTGCATGGCGTCAACGTGCGCGCGCGTGGGGCCGTGGCAGGCTTCACAGCCGAGGCCAGCCTCTGCGTGCAGGGGATTGAAGCCGGATGAGGTGGTGGCGTGGACGGTGTGGCAGCCGAAGCAGGAGCGTGCATCCTCCGGGCTCAGAAGCTGCCCGAGCGCCGTCGGGAGGGAGGTGGCCTGGGTGCTGCTGAGGCCGGTGGTGATGTCCAGTGCGGAGGGTCTGGTGTAGTAGCTGATGCGGCTTTGGTACCAGCGGCCGTCGGCCTGGTAAAGGAAGGTGCGGCCGAGATCGCCGGCACCCATGACCCAATCGAGAGGGTGAGAGAGCTTGTGGGCTCCCTGGGATGCTGTGAATTCGATCCCCGATGGGCTGGAGGTGAGGGAGTACTTGAAAGGCGGGGAGTTGGCGGTGAGTTTTTCTGCGTGGAAGTCTGTGACGGCGGCGGTGCTCGCTGCGTGCTGCATGGAGGTTTCTGTGTGGGCGAGGCCGGGCTGGTGACAGGGTTTGCAGGAGGAGGAGCCAGCGAAGGCGCTCATGGGCATGTCCGGCTTGGTGGGCCACCAGACTTCACTGCTGATGCGCTCCTGGGTGGTGGTCTGGGCGGAAAGGTCAAGCGTTTGCTGGGGCTGCGCCGATCTGGCAGACCATAGCGTGAGGAAGATGCACGCTAAATACAGCAACAGGCCGGTCTTGCGGAGAAGCTTCATCTTTGTCTGCGAGGTCGATAGCGATTGTATATCGGCGTGCGGGGAATGCTTCAGAGGTGGATGGACCACTTCACGTCCTCAATATCCGGGCAAAACGGTTGGGCGGCGGTGCGGGACATGCTGCTTGACAACGCTTAACGGGCTCATGTGAAATAGGCAACTGAAATTCCAGTAAAAGACAAACGCTTGTCCAGACGCCTTACGAGACTTTTCGGCGCGGAGCAAGGGAATGAGACGCAGTAAATTTCAGGGGGCAGTATGAGGTCATTTGGACCTGGTAAAAGTATTCGGAACGTAGCCACGGTTTTTGCGCTTGGCGTTGGATTTGCGCACGGACAGGCGACGAACTCGGGCGATATTCGCGGCACCGTCACAGATCCGACCGGCGCGCTGGTGCCGGATGTAGTCGTCACCGTTACAAACGTGAATACGGGTGTGACGAAGATTCTAAAGACCAATCAGGACGGTTTGTACGATACGTCTTCGATCGTGGTCGGCACGTATAGTGTGACATTTGAGCGTCCGGGGTTTGAGAAGTACTCGCGTCCACAGATCAGCTTGCAGGTGGGCACTTCGACCGTGAACGCGATCATGAAGGTTGGGTCCGCGACCGATCAGGTGGTGGTGAACACTGACCTTCCGTTGTTGGACACGGAGACTGGAACGCAGCAGACGACGTTTGAAGCGAAGTCGATGGAGCTTTTGCCGAATGTTGGTCAGGACTGGCAGAACTTTGCGATTTTGATTCCTGGGTCGGCTGGATTGGCCGGCGGTACCAATCCGGGCCAGTCCATTTCCGCGAATGGCAATCTGCCATATAGCAATATCCTTGCGGATGGAGCTTCTACGACGCTCGGAACCAGTTCGAACTCCGATGTGAATACATTCGAGACCGTGCAGGAGGTGCAGATCTCGACTTCGGCTTTTTCGGCTCAGTATGGTATCGGCGGCATCATCTTCAACCAGATCAGCAAGGGCGGCACGCGCCAGTTCCACGGCGCTGCGTACGACTACTTCAGCAGCTCTCAGTTCAATGCGAACTCCTATCAGTTTGCGGGTCAGAGCAATTCATTAGCCTTCGACCGCCGCAACAATTTTGGCGCTTCGGTAGGTGGTCCCGTCGCAATTCCGTTCACTAATCTGAAGAACAAGGCGTTCTTCTATTTCAACTACGATCAGATCGTCGATCACGGAAGCGCAAGCGGAACGAATGATATTCCTTCGACGGCGGTTATGGGTGGAGACTTTACTGGTCAGTCGCTGATCTACGATCCCACGACGCAGACGATGGCGAAGGACTCCAAAGGTAACTCCTATCCCGTCCGCAAATCGTTTTTGAGCGAATACGGCTTCAATGCGATTCCCACGAGCTTGTTCGATAAGGTTTCAGCTAACTTCCAGAAATTTTTCCCAACACCGGCCAATCATATTGTGGGTGGCCACTTCCAGGCAGGGCAGACAAACGGGCAAGGAATCCTGCAACGGAATTTCTACGCCAGTGTGCCTCAGTCCAATCCTGATAAGAAGTACTTCGGACGTCTGGATTATGACATCAGCCCTAGCAACCGTCTGACCTTCTCTGTCACTCAGGGCGATAACTCCGCTCTTTATCCGAATACGGTGACGGCTCAGCCGATTGGAGCATCTGCCGGCGATATCAGCCGCCTGAACTCACAGGTGACGGACGTGTGGAACATCAACGACCACTTCATCAATGAGGCTCGCTTCGGCTTCACGTACCAGGGTAATTTCTTCTCCGACCAGACCTTCGGTAAGGGCTATCCAGCACAGCTAGGCTTCCAGTTTGCTCAGGCGGACGAGATTCCAGGCGTGCAGTTCATCACTAACTATCCCTACGCGTGGATCCAACCGGAGTCCAGCCAGTTTATCTATAAGGAGAATGTCTTCGACCCTTCCGACGTGGTCACCCTAATCCGTGGGAAACATGTCTTGCACTTCGGCGGCGAAGTCGGAATTTATCGCAACGACAACACTCCTTACGCTCAGATCAACCCCGGGACCTTCCAGTTTTCCGGTCAGTATACACAGAACTGGGCGGTCAATGGACAGGGCGTAGCTGCACCCGACTCCAATACTGGCGCTGATTATGCCGACTTCCTTCTGGGCGACGCCTTGAACTGGGGCGCGCAGAACGGCTCTGAGTATGGAGCGCGCCTGAAGAATCCGCAGGTCTTTATTCAGGACGATTACAAAATTCGTCCCAACCTCACTTTGAACCTTGGGCTCCGCTATCAAGTCCGTCTTGGCATCAACGAGGTTCATGGCAATGTGGGGACTTTCGATCCCACCATCGTCAACACGGCAAACGGTCAACTAGGCGCTTATTGGTACGGACAGACCCACGCCAATGGCCGCACCTCGCTCCAGGACAGCAAGTACAGCACGCTCCTTCCTCGTGTCGGATTCGCCTTTCTTCCCACGCCTAACATGACAATTCGTGGTGGTTTCGGGGTCTACGCCTACAACCTTAGCCTCGATACCTACGGCGGCGGCCTGGGTAACGTCAACACTCAGTCCGGTAACTATCAGGACCCCACCAACGGAATTACTCCGGGTATTATCTTCAGTGGTCCGGGAACGGAGAATCTCACCGGTACTCCTCTGCCCTTCACCAAGGCTGGAACGAGCCCGACACGTTTCAATGGTCAGAGTGCTGGATACACTGCTTATCACACTCCGGATCCCAAGATCTACCAGTGGAATTTTGGTATTCAGCAGGCCATTGGAACCAATATGGTATTTGAACTTTCCTACGTGGCGAGCCATGCGTTCAACCTGAACTTCCCGACGGACATCAACCAGGTGCCCACCGCTCTGCTGGCCCAGAACGACTCGCAGTCACGGCCAAACCACAACTACACTTCCATCAATGGAAGTACCAACGACGCGATCTCCAACTACAACTCGCTGCAGACCTCTATCAACCGTCGTCTGGCGTCAGGCTTGAGCCTCAACTTCAATTACACCTGGGCCCACTTTCTGGACGATCAAGATTCCTCGGGTATGGGAAGCAAAGCCGGACCGATCAGCAGGCAGTTCGCGGATGCTCCTTCCAATTACAGCAACTCCAACTTTGACATAAGGAACTCCTTCAAGGGCCGGATCGTTTATCAACTTCCAATCGGACGTGGTAGGGCATTCCTAAACCATAACTGGCTCGTCGACGAGCTCCTAGGCGGCTATCAGGTCTCGAGCACAATTCAGCTGACCAGCGGCAATCCTTTCTCCGTTTTCGCGTCGAACCAACATTCCTACGATGAGCCCGGGCAGTCGGACGATCCATTCCCCAACTACTCTGGCGCACCGCTAACCCCAGCGGGCGGTCACAGCACCTTTGAGTGGTACAACCCGGCAGCATTTACCCTTCCGGCACCAGGAACCTTCGGAAACGTACGGCGCAATTCGGTCTATGGACCCGGCAGTGAATTGGTTAATCTATCCGCAGGCAAGAAGTTCGACATCCATGAAAGTGTGAAGTTGCAGATTCGTCTCGACGCCACCAACGCCTTCAATCATGCGAACTTCGGTCAGCCAAACGGCAACCTGGGGACATGCAGTGGGCCGCCGAACTGTGCAGTTGCACAGCAGGCCGGTCAGGCCTTTACTCAATCAGGGTCGTTTGGTGCGGGCAATAACCAGATTACTGGTGCTGGCGGCGGACGTTCACTGCAGGGTGGTATTCGCCTCGAATACTAAATTTCTACACTCACCAGAACGGACGGCGAAGCTCGCCGTCCGTCTTCTTTTCGGCACGGAAGAAGCGGTAAGCTAATCAGGAATGATGGTCGATCTAGTGCAGCGAGTAAGCACATCTTGTTTGTGGGGCGTCGTCTGCATTGTCCTCAGTGGCAGTGTTCTGGCGCAGTCTCCGCCGCGCTCAGCCATGCCAGATAAGGTTCCTTCCATCACCTTTGAAAATACCCTCAAGCAGTCCAAGATTGATTTCATCCTGAAGAGCAGCATCAGCCCGCAGCGGTACTCGATCGAGACGATGACGGGTGGTGTGGCTGCGTTCGACTACGACAATGACGGGCTGCTGGATCTCTTCTTTACGAATGGCGCGGCGATCCCTTCTCTGGAGAAGACGGATGCGAGCTTCTCAAATCGGCTGTTTCACAATAATGGGGATGGTACGTTTACCGATGTGACGGTGAAGGCCGGTGTCGCGGGGCTTGGTTACTCGATGGGCGTTGCGGCGGGGGACTTTGATCATGATGGGTATGAAGATCTTTATGTGACGGGCGTCAACCATAACCAGCTTCTTCATAACAACGGGAACGGCACCTTTACCGATGTGACGGCTAAGGCGGGTGTGTTGGGGAATGTCGCGGGGGTTGGTAAGTCTTGGGCGGTTACGGCGGGGTGGTTCGATTACAACAACGATGGATTGCTGGATCTGCTGGTCGTCAACTATCTGAACTACGACATCAAGACCGCGGCCAGTTGCAGTGAGCACAAGATCATTACCTTCTGCTCGCCGGATGACTTCAAGGGGCTGCCCAATATCCTTTACAAGAACAACGGGGATGGCACCTTTACCGACGTCTCGATCCCGTCGCACATTGCGGACTATACCAATAAGGGCATGGGTGTTGCCTTTGCGGATTATGATGGCGATGGGCGCATGGATATCTTTGTCTCGAACGACACCTTTCCTAATCTGCTGCTGCATAACAATGGTGATGGGACCTTCACGGATGAAGCGTTGAACGCGGGCGTTGCATATAACGAGATGGGCAGGACCGTCGCGGGGATGGGTGCGGAGTTTCGTGATCTGGATAACGATGGCAGGCCTGACATCTTCCATACGGCGATGTTTGGGGATTCGTTTCCGCTTTATAAGAATCTTGGGGAGAAGCAGTTTGACGATGCGACGAGCTCTTCCGGCCTGACTGCGCCGACGAGCCGCATGACCGCGTGGGGGGTTGGGGCGTATGACTTCGATAACGATGGGTATAAGGATTTGTTTACTGCTAACTCGGCCATTTTGGATAATTCGCTCGAGGTGGAACATCGGCCGTTTCTGCTGCCGAACAGCCTTTATCGCAACCTTGGCAACCTGCGGTTTGCGGATGTGAGCGCGAGTGCCGGCGGGGGTTTTAGCGTGGCTGCGGCGCATCGGGGGGCGGCGTTTGGGGACTTCAATAATGATGGGCGAGTGGATATTGCCGTTACTGTGCTGAATGGCTCGCCTGAGATCTTGATGAATCACACGGTTACGCAGAATCATTGGCTTATGTTGAAGCTGGTGGGGGTTAAGGATAACCGCGATGGGCTGGGGACGAAGGTGACGATTACGTCCAGCCACGGCAGCCAGTACAACCAGGCGACGACTACCGTTGGTTATAACTCGTCGAGCGACAAGCGTGTTCATTTTGGGCTGGGCGATGCGACGGTGGTTGATCGCATCGAATTGAGTTGGCCTACGGGAATCAAGCAGGTTCTTACGCATGTGAAGGCTGACCAGATATTGACGGTTACGGAGAGCTCAGTGACCGGAAGCCGAGGGGAACAACGATGATGGAACATGGCTTGTTGTCTCGGCGGAGACTCTTGACTCATGGTGCGTGTGCAGCAGTCGGCTTGTGGGGCCGCCGTGCGTTTGCGTTGGGCGCTGAGTGTTCCGCGGTGGTGAAGACTGGGTTGGGAACGCTGGTGGGAGAGTGTGGGCAGGGGGTGCGCGTCTTTCGTGGCGTGCCGTTTGCTGCGCCGCCGGTTGGGGATCTTCGGTTTCGTGCGCCAGCCAAGGCTCTTGCCTGGACGGGGGAGCGGGATGCGACGCGCTTTGGTGCGTCGGCTCCGCAGCCACGGGAGCAGGGCGTTACGCATAGTGAAGACTGTCTTTATCTGAATCTCTGGGCGCCGCAGGGTAAGGGGCCGTTCCCGGTGTATGTCTGGATCCATGGTGGAGGCTTCACGGGCGGGCATGCGTTTGAGCCGGTGTATGACGGCACGATGCTGGCGCAGCAGGGGGTGATCTGCATCACGGTTGGCTATCGGCTGGGCGTGTTGGGCTTTCTTGATGTCGAGCCGATGCTGGGGCGCGAGTATGCGGGGAGCGCCAATAACGGGTTGCGTGATTTGATGGCGGCTTTGTCCTGGGTGCAGGCGCACGTTGCGGACTTTGGGGGCGATCCTGGGCGGGTTACGGTGGGAGGGGAATCGGCTGGGGCTAAGCTGACCGATATCCTAATGGGGATTCCGGCTGCTCGTCCGTTGTTCAGCCAGATGATCTCAGAGAGCGGCGGGGCGGAACGTGTGTGGCCTCATGCGGTGGCGCAGAGTATCGGGAGCGGCTTTGCGGAGAAGTGGCGTGCGAGCAGTGGGCTTACGGATCGGGATCTGCTGACGGCATCGAGCGATCTGCTGCTGGTTGCGCAGGAGAAGATGATTGCGGAGTGGCCGCAACACTTTCCGCTGCGGCCGGAGATTGACGGGACCCTGGTGCCACGTCTTCCTATCCAGGCGATTGATGCAGGCTCATGCAAGGGCAAGCGGCTGTTGATCGGCACCAACCGCGATGAGAGTGCGCTGTTTGTAGGGCCGCATCCTGGGCACGATGCTAGTGCGGCGGAGCTTGGCAACATGCCGCAGAAGGAGTTTGTAGGGATCTATGCTCAGTACAAGCGGCTTTATCCGGAGATGACGGACGATCAACTTCGAATCCGGGCGCTGACTGCTGAGGAGTACTGGATTCCGTCGGTGAGGGTTGCCGATGCTCATGTGAAGGCAGGCGGAAAGGCCTGGATGTATCGTCTGGATTTTGCAGAGGCGAGAGGCCGGCTTGCGAACTTTGCGTATCACTCGCTGGATGTGGGGTTGGTGTGGGATAAGCCGCACCCGGGGATCGGCAATGATGCGGATGAGAGTGCGCTGGCTGTAACGATGCAGAGTGCGTGGGCGTCTTTCATTCGCGGTGGAGCCCCTGTTGCGGCTGGTCTGCCGGAGTGGCCGGAGTACGAGACTGGGAACCGGAAGACGATGATTCTGGATGTTCATAGCGGCGTGGTGGACCATCCACAGAAGGCTGAGTTAGCTTTGTGGGACGGGAAACTGTGACCGTTTGGCGCATCCGTAGCAAGACTGAGACAAACGGTTGTCTTAGTCCATTCTTCTATCAGTAGTATCCAGAGTTCTTCTTCGTTCTGGCTGTCCGCCGTTTCAGCACTGTTCTATCGGAGATTGTTATGATTCGCCACTCACTTTTTGCTTGTACCGCGCTTGTCTTGTTCAGTTCCTCTGTTGCACATGCTCAGACCAAACCGGACGTCGATGTATGGCTGACCAACTCCGATCGGACGGCTCTGCTTGCGAGGCAGAGCCCTGAGTTGAAGTTCGTCGCGGGCGCGGGGAGCGGCACCGTGATCCAGGTGGATGACACGAAGCGTTTTCAGCAGATGGACGGCTTCGGCTATGCGCTGACTGGCGGGAGTGCGGAGCTGCTGATGAAGATGCAGCCGGCGAAGCGGACGGAGCTGCTGCAGGAGTTGTTTGGGGTCAAGGGGAGCGCTATCGGCGTCTCGTATCTGCGGGTCAGTATCGGCGCTTCGGATATGAACGAACGAGTCTTTACCTATGACGACCTGCCTGCGGGGGAGACCGATCCGATGCTGGCGAAGTTCGGGTTGGGACCGGACCTGCAGGACGTCGTGCCGGTGCTGAAGGAGATTCTTGCGATCGATCCGAAGATTGCGATCCTGGCGAGTCCCTGGACTGCGCCCTCCTGGATGAAGACGAATGAGCTGCCCAAGGGTGGGAGTCTGAAGCCTGAGGACTATGAGGTCTATGCCCAGTACTTTGTGAAGTACCTGCACGCGATGGCGGCTGAAGGGATCACGATCAAAGCGATCACGATGCAGAACGAGCCTCGGAACCCCAAGAACACTCCCAGCATGGTGATGACTGCGGACGAGCAGAAGACGTTTCTTGCGGATGCCTTGGGGCCGGCCCTGCATAAGGCGGGACTCAAGACCGATGTGATCCTCTACGACCATAACTGCGACGATCCGGAGTATCCGCTGACAGCACTGGCGGACCCGAAGGCGAGCCAGTATGCGAAGGGGTCTGGCTTTCATCTGTATGAGGGAACGATCGATGCCATGAGCAAGGTGCATGACGCATACCCGAGCAAGGACCTCTATTTCACGGAGCAGATGGTGATCCAGAAGGATGCGACGAAGCCGTTGCGAGTTGCGGATACGGTGAGTCACCTGATCGTTGGGGCGCCGCGTAACTGGAGCAGGAATGTGCTGCTCTGGAATCTTGCGGCTGATCCGGATAACGGGCCGCATACGCCGAATGGCGGCTGCCCGATCTGCCAGGGGGCGATCACGCTGGACGGCGACCAAGTCACTCGGAATCTGGCCTTTTACACGTTGGCGCACGCCTCAAAGTTTGTGCGGCCGGGATCGGTGCGGGTTGAGTCTGGGAGTTCGGTTGCGGGTGTGCTGCCTAATGTCGCGTTCTCTACGCCTGACAAGGGTATGGTGCTGATTGTGGCTAATCCTGGGAAAGAGCAGCAGGCATTTTCTGTTGAGTTTCATCACAAGAGCTTCAGTGCGACGCTGAATGCTGGGGATGTGGCGACTTATGTTTGGCGGTAAGCGGTCTTTGTGACTGTGAGGTTTGGAGACTGTTTCTAAAGGGGATCGCACTCTAGCTTTTCGAAAGTGTTTCTATCTGCGAGGATAGCAACGCGAGTTTGAAAGGCTGGGTGAGTGATGCCGGAACATGATGAGCAACGGCGGAGTTTTTTGCGTGGTGCGATGCAGGGATTGGTGGCTCTGCCGCTGACTGCTGTCCTCCCGGCGAGTGTTTATGCACAGACGGGTAGGAAGAAGGCGGTGGCCCCTGCACCGACCCAGAAGCCGAAGAGCGATGTTCAGGTCAACGTGAGGGACCTGGGGGCTACCGGGGATGGCAGTACGAAGGATACTGTTGCGATGCAACTGGCGCTGGACCGATGCAGCGTTCTGGGGGGCGGGGAGGTACTTGTGCCTGCGGGTGAGTACCTGACGGGTGCGCTGCGGATTCACTCCAATACGGTGCTGCGGATCGAGGAGGGCGCAAGCCTGAACGGCTCGCCTGATATTGGTGATTATCCGTTTACCCAGGTTCGCTGGGAGGGGCGGTGGATCAAGGGCTATAGCGCCTTTATCTCTGCTCAGGATGGGGAGAACGTCACCATCATCGGCAAGGGAAAGATCGTTGCGAGTCCGGCGATCAAGGGGCGGGTGGTGCATGCGGATGGGTCGCCCATGGTTTATACGCGGCCTGCTGCGGGGACTGCTCCTAATCCAGACGGGCCTACGAATGTTGCGCGGCGGGACATTATGAGGAATCCTGCGCTGATGGAGTTTACGCATTGCAGGAACGTCCTGGTGCAGGACGTGTTTACGCAGGGCAACGATATGTGGTCTACCCATCCGGTGTACTGCGAGAATGTGACGTTTCGGAATGTGACGGTGCATAGCGGGGCGGATGGGATCGATGTGGACTCCTGCAAGGGCGTGGTGATCGATGGGTGTGAGTTTGTAACGCGGGACGATTGTATTTCTCTTAAAAGCGGGCGGGGCATGGAGGGGAATACGATTGGCGTGGTCTGTGAGGATATTCATATCTCGAACTGCACGTTCAACGACGCGGTCTGGGCGTGCATCGGGATTGGGAGTGAGACGTCAGGGGGGATACGCAATGTGCATGTCGAGCATTGCAAGTGCCTGGGGGCGCGTACGTTTGCGATCTATATCAAGAGCAGGCCGGGGCGGGGAGCGTTCATTGAGGACATTTATATGAATGACCTTGAGGTGTCTGGCGCGCAGCAGGGCTTTCTGCGGTTCAACATTCTGAACAGCGGGCTGCAGGACCCTGATCCAGTGCCGGGCGATGACGGCATTCCGACGATCCGCAACTTTCACTTCAGTAATATTCGGGTGAAGGATGTTCCGGTGCTGGTGGATGGGGCGTCGATCCACCCACGGAAGCCGCTGGAGGGTTTCTCCCTGACGAACGTGACGGGCACATGCGGCAAGGGGATCAGGCTGGCGAATATCCATCACGCTGTGATCCATGACGTGAAGGTTACGGGCTTTGCGGGGCCGCTGCTGAGTACTCGGAATGTGACGGGGACTGGGCTTGGGGGGGCGGTTCCGCTGCAGGAGGAGAAGGTGCCGGATGCGATTGGGCCGCCGGTGAAGGCTTATGTTTTGAGGTAGGGCACCCTTTAGAGGATGCGGTCTGAGATCTTCTCAAAGGATGAGTCCCTGGTTCCTCGGCTGCCGCTGAGGGTGAAGTCGGAGACCTGGCGGAGGACGTAGTTGGGGCCGGAGGTATGTGGGGTCTTGATGCGGAAGAGGTCCATGCCCTGGATGTTCTCTGCCCAGATGGCGGGGCGCTGGTCCGGGGTGGCGAGGGCGAACTCGATGTGCGAGACGTCCAGGCGGGTGATGTTGCGAAGGAAGAGCCCGTGGGAGGGCAGGCCTCCCATCCGGGTGGGATCGGGGTAGTCCTTGAGGCCCTGGTCCGGGATCGTTTCGGCTAGTTTGCGGTCTCCGCCGCCGACCTGGTGGAAGTAGATGTTGGAGAGGTTGACATCCTCAATGAGGTTGCTGGGGATGCCGGCGAGGATGCCGGGCTGGACCGAGGTGGAGTTATAGCTGATGAGGTTGTTGATGTAGATGCGGCGCATGGTGCCGACTTTGGTGCCGGCCGGGGCCCTCATGCGGGCGTTGAGGCGGACGTAGAGCGGAGAGACGGTGCATTCGCGCATGGTGATGTTGGAGATGGCGATGTCTTCCAGCAAAGCTCCGTCCGAGCTTTCAAGCGCGATGCCGCGTGCGCCTTCACAGACGCAGTTGGAGATGGTGATGTTGCGGAAGCCGCCGTTCGACTCGGTTCCGCACTTGATGCGGCCGGTGGCGGCCTTGTTGTTGGCTAGTTTGCCGATCTTGAAGGTGCCGTCGAGCAGGCTGCCGATCTCGTACTTGCCGGTGGTGTAGCAGTTGGTGATGGTGACGTTGTCGGTGGAGCGGGCGTAGCCGAGGGCGAAGGAACTTTTGGGGCAGATGGCGTCGTCTTCCGGCGAGTTGACGGTGCAGTTGGAGACGCGGACGTTTTTGCAGCAGTCGATGTCTATGCCGTCGCGGTCGGTATCGATCTTGAGATTGTCCACGGTGCAGTTATCGACGGCGGTGAGGAGCAGGCCGAAGTGGCCGCCTTTGAGGATGGAGAAGTCGCGGAAGATGACGTTGCGGCAGTTCTTGAGCGCGATGGTCTTGTTGCCGACGCCGTCCGGGAGGACGTGGTTGCCGTGGCCGGGGTTGAGGCCTCGTCCCCAGAGGAGGCCAGAGCCAGTGATGGAGAGATTGTGGAGATCTTCACCCCACATAAGCGAGTTGTGCCAGTGGTTGTGGCCGAAGTCCTGGTAGGCGTCCCAAGCGGTTTTGGGTTCGGGTGCGTCGTATTTGCCGCCGTTGTAACCGGCGGTGTCGCCGGGGTTGATGGGGCCGTCGGCGGCGATGATGGTGGAGCCTTGCGAGAGGTAGAGATCGACGTTGCTTTTGAGGTGGATGGAGAAGCAGAGGTAGGTGCCGGGGGAGACGAGGACTGTGCCTCCGCCTGCGGCTGCCGCGGCTTCGATGGCCCGGTTGATAGCTGGGGTGTCGAGGGTTTTACCGTCGCCTATGGCTCCGAAGGCGCGGATGTCGAAGGTGTGCTGGTTGGGTTTGGTGGGTGCGGGTGCTGCGAAGGATGGGGCTGAGGTGCCCAGGGCTGCGGCCAGGCCTGCACCGCTGAATTTCAGGAGGTCGCGTCTGTTCTGGTTGGGCATGGAGTCCTATCGGGTTGCCTGGGCTTGTGGTGGAGGTCAGTCGTGGGGCTGGACTGGACCTGAAGAATTTTGCTCGGTTAGTTCTCTGGAAAGGTCGGCTTCGCCGATGCCCACCCTAATCGACGATGAGACTGTCGATGAGGATGGGGCACACGAGGTTGAGTGGTCACTGGGCGGCTGCCTGGGCGTGGGTGGACCATGAGGTCCAGGTGTAGTCGTCTTTGTGCTGCTGCCAGAGGGCGTCCGGGACGGTTTGGAGGTCGGCTCGGGGGATGGCGGGGACGTCTGCGTCGAGTGCAGGGACGCCCCACTCAGAGGCTTCCTTCTGGAAGGGTGCACCGACCTGGGCTCCGGTTTTGTCAGACCAGGCGTGGATGGTGATGATGGGGGTGGCTTCGATGGAGGCTTCGGTCCAGTTAGAAAAGTGGAGTTGGCGCTGGAGGAAGAGGGCGGCGGGTTTGGTGACGAAGCTGGGGCGATGGCCTGCGTCCGGGAACCAGACTTGCTGGAAGAGGTTGGGGTTGGGGCCGGTGATGAGCTCGGTGCGATGGTGGAGGTCGTCGAAGAAGGGCTGCTCTGTGTGGTGCGATGTGATGAGGCTATCGGCAGTGCCGTTCATGACGAGGGTGGCTCCGCGGTTGGCATTGAGGGCGTAGAGGATTGCGCCGCGATCTCCGAGGAACTCAAGTGCATGGTAGGGGCCGGCCTGGCACATGAGCTTGGGGGATGAGTCCCAGTAGCCACCGGGGCCGTCGAGATTGCCGCCGCCGGAGAGGATGAGGGCGTGGATGTGGGGGTCTATTGCGCCGGCGATGGAGGCGTGGAAGGAGCCCATGGAGTATGCGAGGACGGCGATGCGGGATGCGTCGACGTCCGGGCGCTGGGCCAGGTACGAGGTGGACTGGAGGATGTCTGTGATCATCTGGCCGCCGAGGCGGGCGGGCATCTGGGGGCCGGGGATGACGATGTCATGGGCCCGGGCGTCTGAGGCTCGGGTGAGGACGCGCTCGTCTTCACCGATGGGGTCATAAGTGACGACGACGGCTCCGGCTTTCGCGTAGAGGATGCCGGAGTAGAAGGCGTACCAGGTGGTTTTATCGCCCATGTGGCCGTTGACGATGACTATGCCGGGGCGCTTTTGCCTGAGGGCTTCTCTGGGCGGTAGACGATGGCGGGAACTCTCATGCCGTAGAGGGTGGCGTAGGTGACACGCTCCGCGATGACGCCGGGTGTGGGAGAGAAGGTGCCGAAGCTTTGGGGCTCGACGGATGGGAGGGTGGCGGGGATGAAGAGGGCTTGCCTGATCTGGGTGCGCCACTTTGTATATTGGGCGGGGGTGGCGGGAGTTTGTGCGCGGAGGCTCGAGGCCGTGAGCAGGGCGAGGGCTGCGAGCAGGAGAGAGGCGACGCGCGGAGAGGAGGAGACGGGCTGCTGGGTCAAAGCGCACCTGAACGGAGACTGACTGTGCCTCCACGATAGAGGTAGTGGA